>NZ_JBJHPB010000010.1:0-133265 GCF_059412285.1 Vibrio sp. CB1-5
CAGGTTTCTTTCAACCTGACGGGTTTGCCAGCTTCGCTGGGCAAACAAAAAAGCCGCTCTCACGAAGAGCGGCTTCTTGCTTTTTATTACCTTTACTGTAACTGAGCCCCCTGCTCCACCCATTCTCCAATTAGAGCGCGTTCTTCATCGGTCATTTGAGTCAAGTTACCAAGTGGCATGACTTTAGTGGTGACCGTTTGAGCGACAATGCGGGGGACATTCACTTTTATCTCCTCTGGCGTGTCGAGTATTACACCACCTGGCGCTGTTTGAAACGCGGCATGCGTTGGGGTTGCCGAGTGACAGACCGAGCAGCGTTCTTGAATCACTTGATTAATCTGTGAAAACGGAATGGATCCATCATGCGCTGATGATTGCGCCATCTGTTCACTGTCCGTTTGCGCCTCTTCAGAGCTTGTTTGTGTCACTGGCGCTTTAACAACCGGCGTTGATGCTTTATTCGCATACGGTGATGAAACGAATGCAAGTGTCACCATACCCAATGCAGCAGCAGGAATTGTCCATGCAAACTTCTGGCTTCCGTGGCGTGTATTGAAATAGTGCCTCACCAAAATACTAAACACCGACAAGCCCGCTAGAATCGCCCAGTTGTACTCATGACCGTAGGTGCTCGGAAAGTGATTACTGATCATAATGAACAGCACAGGCAGCGTTAGGTAGTTATTGTGTCTTGAACGCAGCAGTCCTTTCGCTGGTAGCGCTGGGTCTGGCTCTTGATTGTTTTCAATCGCTTTCACCAAGTTACGCTGAGCCGGCATGATAACGAAGAAGACATTACCAACCATGATAGTCCCGATGATGGCACCAACATGTATATAAGCGCCGCGGCCACTGAAGACTTGGCTAAGTCCGTACGCCGCTGCCACTAGGCCTGCAAACAATACAATACCTAGGACAATTGGTGTTTTTCCTAAAGGCGAGTTACACAGTAGATTGTAAATGACCCAGCCTGCAACAAGTGAGGCTACACCAATCATAATCGCGCTGGTTGGATCGATACCTGAGCCTGGTGCGACTAGGTAGATTTCTGCGTTCAGGTAGTACACTACGCCCAACAGCAGTACGCCGGTGATCCAAGTGAAGTACGCTTCCCATTTAAACCAGTGTAAGTTCTCTGGCATCTTTGGGGGCGCGAGTTTGTACTTTTCAAGATGGTAAATACCACCACCGTGAATCGCCCAGAGATCGCCCGATAAACCATCTCGGGGGTTGCTGCGATTCAAATTATTCTCTAACCATACGAAGTAGAACGACGCACCAATCCATGCGATCCCTACTATCATGTGAACCCAACGAATAATCAGGTTCAGCCATTCTGTTACGTGCGGATCCATAACACACTCCTCGTCAGCAGCTTAGACAGAGACTTGCTGCTCATCCTTATCTTGTTGCATCTTATCGGCGAAGCTGGGTAAGTCATCTAGGCTCAATTGAACCAGTCCTTCACTGAAATAAACTTCATCGCAATTGTTACCATCCCCGGCTCTATCGACAATCAAGAACTGGTCTTGGTCTGTGAGAGCCAATACTGGATGATGCCAAACACCTTTGTGGTAGTTCACCCCTTGCCTACCGTTACTGATAAATGCACGGCTGTTCGCTAAAGACGGGTTATCCCCCTTTGGCGCGACGACGATAAGATACGGTTGCCCAAGTAATGGTATAAATGCTTGCGACCCCAAAGGATGCCTTTCTAGCATTTCAATCGTGAGTGGATACTGCAGAGGCGTCGCTTGAAAGATACTGATGATGGCCTTGCCACCTTGCTCTTCTACGTCAGCCTCGGCAAGCTTGTGATAACGACGTGTCGACCCGTTATTGATCATAAAGTAGTCGCTATTATCCACCTCTATCACATCGCCAAACTCAGCAAATGTGCGCTTGTCCAGAAGCTCTATTTTGATTCGATTAATACCATTACTCATATAAAACCCCTCTACTAAGTTTAGTCAGCCTTGGTGCCAAAGAGGCGCAATCGGCTAACACCACCGTCAGGGAAAATGTTCAGTCGTACATGGGTGATAGGGCCTATCTCATTCACCTCAGAGACAAACTCATGAATCGAATGAGCTTGGAGTTTTTGCGAGGGCAGGAGTTCTTTCCAGAACAAGCTTTGGGTCGCCACTTGATCATCGGTTCCCCCTTTCACATACGCCGCTTGAATCGAGCAGCTGTCTGGGTAGTTACCTTTAAAGTGGGCAGTGTCGACCACCACGCGACCGACATTGCCAGCATGTCCTAATGCTACGATGACCCAATCATTGCCAGGCGTTCTTCGACGTGCGGTTTCCCAGCCATCACCCATGTTTTCGCCGCGGCCAGGACCTAAGATGTTTGACTTATTCCCGTAATGCTCGTCGCTACATGCTAACGCTCTTCCACCATGTTCTACGGCAGCGAGATCAATTTGTTGCAGTTCATCGATAGCATCCCAGTCAACGCTTGGCGTACCATAAACACGCAGACGTGCCACACCACCATCGGGATAGATATTCAGTCTCACGTGGGTGTAGACTTTCTCACTCACGATCTCGCTGATATGGTGCTCGTCACCAGATAAGCTCTGAGACGGCAAAATCTCCTCCCATTCTTCAGAGTTCGTCGGATCCGCTTCCGGGCTGTAAATAGCATCGATTGAAGCTGATGGAGGATAATTACCCGTGAAAAAGGAGGTATCAATGTCCACGCCAGAAATGGTGCCTGCTAAGCCAAGTTTAACGACACAGTAGTCATAACCTTCACCACGCTTACGACGACTCTCCCAGCCGTCCATCCACTTACCGTTATCGTCGTAGACATCATCTTTCCATACCGGGTCTAGTCGACTGAGCAAGCGGCTCTTGTCTGCAAAAAAGTCATCCGTGGCGTAGAGCGCTTCAGCGCCCAGTTTGTCATCTGCTAAATTAATGTATTGTTCAATTTTCAAAGACATTTGTTGTCATCCAGTTCAATTATTCAATAAATAATAAAATGAGAGAGATAGCTGCCGTTTCCCTGACTTACATATCTCTTAAGCGAAACAACGCAATCTTGTTGATTTCGTTAAGCGCCGTAACAAACTCAGTTTCACTATCATTGCCTAATCGCATCTCGAACGACTCAAGAATTTGGTAACGATTGGCTCCCTTGACTGCCATAATGAAGGGAAAGTTGAAGCGACTTTTGTAGCTGTTGTTGTAGGTAGTAAATTTGGCAAACTCTTCCTCTGAACACTGGTCAATTCCGGCACCAGCTTGTTCAGCCGTCGAGGCCGCGGTTAATTCGCCATTTATGGCAGCTCGTCCAGCTAAGTCTGGGTGAGCATTAATCAAATCGAGCTGTTTAGACTCGGCTGCATTTAGTAGCGCCATCGACATCTTTAAATGCAGGCTTTCAATGTGGTCGTCGTCTGGATCAAGTCCTGAATCAAATACAGACTCAGCAACCCAGGGACTGTGTTCATAAATATCCGCAAAGCATGAGACAAACTCATCTCGAACCATTTCCGTTGGCTTACAGCGTTTAAATTGCGTCATCACTTTGCTCCTTGTGATTGTTGTTATTGATTCGGGTTGTGCGGGTGATGCTGATGCCAGTGCTTGGCAATATCGACTCTGCGGCATAGCCATACGTCTTCATGCTGACTGACATAGTCTAAAAAGCGTCGAAGAGAAGCGATTCTTCCTGGGCGACCAATCAAACGACAATGTAAGCCAACCGACATCATTTTCGGTGCGTGTTCGCCCTCTTCGTATAAAGTGTCAAAGGTATCTTTGAGATACTGATAGAACTGCTCACCAGAGTTAAAACCTTGCGCCGTAGCAAAGCGCATATCGTTCACGTCTAGTGTGTAGGGGATCACCAACTGAGGTCGGCCTGTCTCTGTATGCCAGTACGGAAGGTCATCATCGTAAGCATCTGAGTCATACAAGAAGCCGCCTTCTTCAGCGACGAGTCGACGAGTATTAGGACCGGTACGTCCGGTGTACCAACCCACAGGGCGCTCACCAGTGACCTCTTTAATAATCGAAATCGCTTTTGCCATGTGGTCGCGTTCTTCAGATTCATCCATATACTGATAATCAATCCAGCGATAACCGTGGCTGCAGATCTCGTGCCCTGCCTCCTTCATCGCCTTGGCCACCTCTGGGTAGCGCTCAACGGCCATGGCAACAGCAAAAATGGTGAGAGGGATATCGTACTGTTCAAACAATCGAAGCACACGCCAAACACCTGCGCGACTACCATATTCGTAAATAGACTCCATGCTGATGTGACGCTCACCTTTTATCGGTGTTGCCGCTGGGATCTCAGAAAGAAACGCTTCCGATTCATCGTCACCGTGTAAAATGCAGCGCTCTCCACCCTCTTCGTAGTTCAATACAAAGGATACGGCGATTCGAGCATTGTTCGGCCACTTGGGGTGTGGAGGGTTGGCTCCATAGCCGATGAGGTTGCGCGAATAGTCCTTATTCATCCACTGACTCCTTTACCATCTCGATGAACTTGCCACTGCATGTTCATTACTCATTTCGCTAACTTAATTGTATACAATAATTTATCTTAATGTAAAGATTTTGTTTATTGAATTATATTTTCAGCGCCGATCAATTAAAATCAATGAGTTAAATCAGATTTCTTTGTTGAACGCTCCGTTCTAGTGCATGCTGCACCATCACAAAGCAGAGAAAAGATTCAACATTTTTGCAACGTAGAACTTTACTAATCGAGCTAATTGTGTACATATTAATATCAATAAAGGTCTTGGTACGACCTCGTTGTATACAAGATGGAATGATCAAATGAAGGAGCGTACGAAAGTACGAAAGTGATATGGGAAGACTGACAACACATGTATTGGATACGACCAATGGCGTTCCGGGTGCCGAGATCCAAGTAGAGCTGTTTCGTGTGCAAAGCGACACGCTTCAGTTCATCAAGCGTGTTCACACCAACTCCGATGGGCGAACTGACTTGCCAATTTTGGAGGGTGAAGCCTTTGTCGCCGGAAAGTATCAGCTCGTCTTTCATGTCGCGTCCTATTATCAAACAAAAGGCATTCAGCTGGACGAGATTCCGTTTTTAGATGATGTGGTGATCCGATTTGGCCTCAATGATGAAGATGCCCATTATCACGTGCCTTTGTTGGTTTCCCCTTACAGTTTTTCGACCTACCGAGGCAGCTAACTCGGTGTCACTCGTCTCTTAAAAGTTGTCAACACAGCTTTGTATGAGCGGCGCATCAATCAAATGCGCACCACCAACAAATTGAAATGAACCACCTCACTAGAGGCATGGCTCTTTGCTTGCGCTTATTGTGTCTATGCGGAGTCAGGGGTACTGCTGTTTTCAATTTAAGGATAAGCAATAGTAATTTTACCCACTCAACCTTCAAGGGTAATGCGAAAAGGACTTACTCAAATGAATGAAACCAAAGCAGAAGTGCTCAATGAAGCATCCCAAAACGGCCTCTTAGAGCGCTATTTTAAGATTAAGCAACACGGTTCAAGTGTTAAAAACGAACTCTTAGGTGGCGTCACCACCTTTGCTACCATGGCCTACATCATCTTTGTGAACCCGAGTATCATGGCCGCATCGGGCATGGATCAAGGGGCGGTGTTTGTCGCGACCTGTATTGGTGCAGCCATCGGCTGTTTGCTCATGGGCTTATTTGCCAACTGGCCTGTGGGCTTGGCGCCGGGCATGGGGCTCAATGCGTTTTTCTCATTTACCGTCGTAAGTGAAATGGGTTATAGCTGGGAAGTGGCGTTAGGTGCGGTATTTATCTCAGGTGTGTTGTTTGTAGGGATGAGTTTCTACAAGATACGACAATGGATTATTGAGAGTATCCCCGAAAGTCTTCGTTACGCAATGACCGCAGGCGTCGGTCTATTCTTGGGTCTGATTGGTCTTAAAACTGCAGGCATTGTCGTCGAAAACCCCGCAACATTGGTCTCTTTAGGTGACTTTACTAAACCAGACGCTTTGCTCGCTGCCGTGGCGTTCCTGATCATTGCTGTGCTGAGTGAGCGCCGCATTTTCGGCGCTGTACTTATCGGTATTCTAAGTGTCACTATGATCGGCATGATGATGGGAATAGTTCAATACAATGGCTTTTTCTCAGCACCTCCAAGCATTGCACCAACCTTCCTAGCTATGGATATTGCCGGTGCGCTTAATGTTTCTATGGTGAGCGTTATCCTAGCGTTCCTATTCGTCAACATGTTTGATACTGCTGGTACGCTTATGGGCGTGGCTGAGCGTGCAAATCTCGTTAACAAAGAAACCGGTAAAATCGAAGGCTTAAGCAAAGCACTCAAAGCGGACAGTATTTCTAGTGTCGCGGGCGCTTGCGTAGGTTGTCCACCGGTAACCAGTTATGTGGAAAGTGCTGCAGGTGTCGCTGCTGGGGCGAGAACCGGTCTCTCGGCCATTGTTGTTGCTGTACTATTCCTTGCGGCTATTTTCCTATCGCCTCTTGCAGGTATGATCCCCGCTTACGCGACCGCTGGCGCTCTTATTTACGTTGCCTTTGTCATGATGAGTAGTATGCAGCATGTTGATTGGAAAGACTTTACTAACGGCGCACCTGCTGCCATTACAGCACTCATGATGCCGCTGACCTTCTCAATAGCTAATGGTATTGCACTTGGCTTTATCACCTACACAGTGCTAAAAGTTGCCACTGGCAAAACGAAAGATGTCTCGATCTCAATGTATATCCTGAGCGCCGTGTTCATCGCGAAGTTGGTCTTTATTGGCTAATCTGTTGTTTTCAAAATGAGATAAACAGAAAAGCAAAAAGCGGCAAACGTACATTCGTTTGCCGCTTTTCTTTCGTTTGCCGCTTTTCTAGGGCTCATCGTGAATTGGGGTAATTCTGTATACCAAAGCCACGAACTAGCGGCTTTTCACTCCGCATCCTTGAATCACCATCTTAGTTAAAAACGTTGCCGCCTCATCAAAATCACTGTCGGTAAGCTCTGGCTTGTCGAGAACGCTGCATATCTGCCAGCTAAAGTCTGCGTACGTTTGAGTCGCCGACCAAATGGCAAACATGAGGTGATGCGGCGGTACGTTATCCATGAGCCCTTGCTCAGCCCAATTGGCGAACTTCTCTAAAATAAGTTGTGATTGTTGAAACAACTTAGAGCGAATACCCTCAGGCAACACCTTAGCACCCGACATCACTTCACTGGCAAACACACGGGATGCATGCGGGTGGTCTCTGGAAATCATTAGCTTGGTGCGAATGTATTGGGTGAGCGCTTCAACTGGATCATCGAGCTGTTCGATCGGCAATGATGCTTCAAGAAGGGGTTGGGTAACGGTTTCTAGCACCGCGTAATAGAGTTTATCTTTCGAACTGAAGTAGTAAAACACATTAGGTTTAGGAATATCCGCCGCCTTGGCGATGTCGACCATTTTTGTCGCCGCGTACCCGTGAGTTGCAAACTGCTCACTGGCCACTTCAATGATCAAGTCTTGATTCTTCCGTCTAATGCGCGACATGCTTGTCCTTACTATCGTTATTCAATGATTGGTCCTTGGTCCTTGGTCCTTGGTCCTTGGTCCTTGGTCCTTGGTCCTTGGTCTATCTTAATGAATTTAAATAGTAAGTACAAAGTTTGAGGAGTTAAAATCTAGGTGAGTGCAAGACATAAAAAATCCCGAAGCCAATACCAACTGCGTCTGATTATTGAAGTTTGAAGCCGTAAACCTCAACGCAGTGGAATAACTTCGGGAACGCGTATAAAAGGAGACAAAACTACGCGATTAAGACGGAAACGTTTTGGATAGATTACCTTTAGTTACTGCTCCTCAATCTTTACGAATAGAGTGGCCAGAGCGCATTTCAAGCGCTTTAATCAGCGCGGAATGATCCCAGTTCTCACCACCTTGATCAGCACACTCATCAAAGAGCGTTTGAGCCGTTTCTGTATTTGGCAGTGCAACACCAAGTTCCTTAGCACCGCTAAGCGCAAGGTTAAGATCTTTTTGGTGCAGTGTAATTTTAAAGCCCGGGTGAAAACTACCTTCAATCATTCTTTCGCCGTGAACTTCAAGAATCTTCGAACTTGCAAAACCACCCAACAAAGCTTGGCGAACGCGCGCTGGATCCGCTCCGGCTTTCGACGCAAACACTAACGCTTCAGACACCGCTTCAATGTTCAGCGCCACTATGATTTGGTTCGCTACTTTACAAGTCTGTCCTGCGCCGCTGTCACCCACCAGCGTGATATTTTTGCCCATCACTTCAAATAGAGGTCTCGCCGCATCAAAGGCTGGCTGATCGCCACCAACCATAATGCTCAGTGTCGCATTCACCGCCCCTACTTCACCACCTGATACCGGCGCATCTAAGTATTGCGCACCGCTCTCTTTAATGCGCTTAGCAAAAGATTGAGTCGCCATCGGGGAGATAGAGCTCATGTCAATGACCAGCTTATTGCCGCTACCTACAAGACCCGCTTCCACACCGTCGGTTTCGAATAGGACGTCTTCAACTTGCGGCGTATTTGGCAGCATAAGAATCGTAATATCAGCGAGTTGAGTCGCCTCTTTCGGTGAGTGGCTCACAGTAGCCCCGCGTGCGACTAGTTCAGCAGGTGGCGGTGTAAAGTGATCAGAAAGTACAAGTTCATAGCCTGCATTTTGCAGGTTCTTCGCCATTGGCAGTCCCATGATACCGGTTCCGATAAATGCAACTTTCATAGAATATTCTCCTTAATGTTCTCTATTACTGAAAAGCGTTTAACCACGACAGCCCTTGGTGAGTACCAGCCTTTGGTTTGTATTCGCACCCAATCCACCCTTGATAGCCAAGCTCATCAATATGAGGTAGCAAGAAGTCATAGTTTATTTCCCCAGTACCTGGCTCATGTCGGCCAGGGTTATCCGCCAATTGGATATGCGCTATCTTCGGTAAGTTGTTTGCAATCGTTGGCGATAAGTCACCTTCCATGATTTGCATATGGTAGATATCGTATTGAACAAATACATTGTCACTCCCCACCTCAGCGATGACTGATTGAGCTTGCTCTGTCGTGTTCAAAAAGAAGCTAGGGATATCTCGGGTATTGATGGCTTCAATGACTAAGGTGATGCCCGCCGCTTCAAGCTGCTGGGCAGCGTAACGAAGATTGATAACAAAGGTTGTATGCGCGTCCCGTTTCGTCACCCCTTGGGGAACAATGCCAGCAAGACAGTTCACTTGTGTGTTGCCCAATACTTTCGCGTACTCAATTGCTTTTTCGACACCGAGTTGAAACTCTTCAATTCGATTCGGGTCAACCGCAATACCGCGATCCCCTGCATTCCAATCGCCTGCGGGTAAGTTAAATAAGACTTGCTCGAGGTTGTTTTCTTCTAGCTTGCACTTAATGGTCTCGGCATCAAAATCATAAGGAAATAGATACTCGACCCCACGAAAGCCTGCTTGCGCTGCTTGTTCAAAGCGTTCTAAGAAATCAAACTCAGTAAATAACATCGATAAGTTGGCAGCAAATTTTGGCATTGCTCTCTCCTTGATAAACGTTTGGTGGACAACGACTACTGTGACAATTTAAGAGACGCCATCGAGGTCGGCGCATCACTGTCATTGTCAGCAAGTGGCTCAAATTCATTGATGGCATTGATCTCTGTTCCCATGGAAATATTGGTCACGCGTTCTAAGATCACTTCCACGACAACCGGCACTTGATGCGCCGCCATTAAAGAGCGTGCCTGAGCAAACGCATCTTGTATTTTGGCTGGATCGGTCACGCGAATCGCCTTACAGCCCAGTCCTTCAACCACTTTCACGTGATCGACACCGTAGCCTTCAATTTCTGGGGAGTTTTGGTTTTCAAACGCCAGTTGCACGCAATAGTCGATATCAAACTGACGCTGCGCCTGTCGTATCAACCCAAGGTAAGAGTTGTTAACCACAACATGGATGTACGGCAGATTAAACTGTGCCCCTACGGCCAACTCCTCAATCATGAATTGAAAGTCATAGTCTCCGGAAATCGCGACAACATCGCGCTGCGGATCCGCCACTTTTACACCAAGCGCCGCAGGAATCGTCCAACCTAGCGGCCCTGCTTGTCCGCAATTAATCCAATGTCTTGGCTTATAAACATGAAGGAACTGTGCCGCCGCAATCTGGGACAAACCAATCGTGCTGACGTAGCAAGTATCGGTACCAAAGGCTTGATTCATCTCTTCATACACACGCATTGGTTTAATCGGCGTGTCGGTGAAATGCGTTTTGCGAAGCATGGTGGCTTTGCGGTGCTGACATTCTCCAACCCAAGCTGATCTGTCTGGAAGCGTGCCCTTTTTCACTCGCTCTTTAGCGACATCAACCATCAGCTCAAGGGCAGCTTTAGCATCGGAAACAATACCGAGATCCGGGCAGAACACACGGCCAATCTGCGTGGGTTCAATATCAATATGAACAAACTTTCGGCCTTGAGTGTAAACGTCGAGAGACCCGGTATGTCTATTGGCAAAGCGGTTACCGACTCCAAAAACAAAATCGGAATCAAGCAACGTCTCGTTACCGTAACGATGCGCCGTTTGTAGCCCAACCATGCCAGCCATGAGTTCATGATCATCAGGGATAGAGCCCCACCCCATAAGAGTTGGGATCACAGGAACGCCTGTCAGCTCGGCAAACTGTTGTAACAGTTCAGAGGCTCCCGCGTTAATAACTCCGCCGCCAGAGACAATTACTGGTTTCTCCGATGCTGCCAACATGTCTAACGCTTTCTCGACTTGTTCACGACTAGCAGAAGGTTTAAACGCTGCTAGAGGTTCATAGCTATCAATATCAAACTCAATTTCTGCTAATTGAACATCGAGAGGTAAATCGATGAGAACCGGTCCCGGGCGACCCGAACGCATGATATGAAATGCTTTTTGAAATGCGCGTGGTACCTGAGCAGGTTCAAGTACGGTTGTCGCCCACTTAGTCACAGGCTTAGCAATGGATTCAATATCAACAGCCTGAAAATCTTCCTTGTGCAGACGCGCTCTCGGGGCTTGACCTGTGATACAAAGAATAGGGATCGAGTCCGCTGACGCAGAATAAAGGCCAGTAATCATATCCGTACCAGCAGGACCCGATGTTCCGATACACACACCAATATTATCTTGATCAGTACGCGTAAATCCTTCTGCCATATGCGAGGCACCCTCTACATGGCGAGCTAAGACATGTTCAATACCACCCAACGCTTTCATTGCTGCATACATTGGATTAATAGCGGCACCTGGCACACCAAACGCGATTTGAACCCCTTCTTTTTTAAGTACCGCTACTGCTGCTTCTATTGCTTTCATTCTTGCCATTCCAACCCCTCCATTGGATTGTGTACAATTTTCGATCACTTTGTGTACTATGAACCAATTCCGGGTATTCGCAAGTATTAAATTCACAATTTTTTCACATAGAGCACATGCACTAAGGGGTTGCTTACCTTGTATATACTGAATACAAACACTTTACATAAATTATCTTAACGTAAAAATACTTTTAAAAAATCTGTGCGTTAAATTAATGAAAAATAGTCTTTGATCATTTGTAACTTTTCTCATATAAGTAGAAGTGAGATACATCTTTGTATACAAAAAATAATAATATTGTGTAAAGGAGACAGGCAATGGCCGTAATCGAAGGAATGAACACTACCGCTGCAAATCGGTTCAATGTAACAGGCGCGATGAACAATCGTGATTACCAAACAATACTCAGTGAAGAAGCCGTCGCGTTTCTCTCTACGCTTGTAGAGCACTTTGGTGATCGTAGAGATCAACTACTCGCACAAAGAGACATTAAGCAAGCGGCGTATGATAAGGGAGAGCTGCCTGGATTTCGCAGCGATACTGAGTCGATTCGCAACGATAAAAACTGGCGCGTGAACCCTATTCCTGAGCCATTGCTGGATCGCCGCGTGGAGATAACCGGGCCGGTCGATCGAAAAATGGTCATTAATGCACTTAACTCCGGCGCCAAAGTATTTATGTGCTGCTTCGAGGACGCTTCTGCACCAACCTGGGCAAACATGATTGAAGGCCAAATCAACCTTAGAGATGCCAACCTAGGTAACATCAGCCATTACGATGAGAATAAAGACAAGCACTACACGCTAAGTAGCGATCCTGCTCTTCTTATCGCACGCCCAAGAGGCCTCCATTTACCAGAAAAATCGATTGTATTTGATGGCAAACCGATCGCCGGTTGCTTGATGGATTTTGCACTGTATTTCTTTCACAACCATCAATCACGCGCCGACAAAGGGCTTGGTGTGTACTACTACATTCCCAAACTAGAAAACATGGAAGAAGCCAAATGGTGGGATGATGTCTTCGCATTCACTGAGACCTATTTTGGCGTACCTACCGGCACCATCAGAGCCACAGTGCTGATTGAAACGCTCCCTGCTGTATTCCAAATGGACGAGATTTTGTACGCAATGAAAGACCACATTGTTGCCATGAACTGCGGCCGCTGGGACTACATTTTTAGCTACATCAAAACGCTTAAGAATCATCAAGACCGTATTTTGCCAGATCGTCACGGTATCGGTATGGATCAAGCCTTTCTTAATGCCTATAGCCAATTATTAGTGAGAACTTGTCACGCTCGAGGCGCGCTTGCGATGGGTGGCATGTCTGCCTTTATTCCAGCGAAAGAGCCACAAGAAATGGCGCGCGTCACTGCAAAAGTGATAGAAGACAAACAGCGTGAGTCTCAAAACGGCCATGACGGTACTTGGGTTGCGCACCCTGCTCTGGTTAACTTAGCCATGTCGACGTTTGATGAACATCTTAAAGGAAAAATTAATCAGCTCGACTTCGTAAGTCCGGATACTGAGATAACTGCGGAAACACTCCTTGAGCCATGCGAAGGAACCCGTGACGAAGCCGGTGTTCGCAAGAACATTCGTATCGCGCTCTATTACATTGAAGCGTGGATCCAAGGCCAAGGCTGCGTCCCTATCTATGGGCTGATGGAAGATGCGGCAACGGCAGAGATCTCCCGAGCCAATATTTGGCAGTGGATTCACCACGGGATCACACTCGACGATGGCCAACCCTTTACCGCAGATCTCTTTCATACATGGCTCTATCAAGAGCTCAACACCATTCAACAGGAAGTGGGCGATACCCGTTACTATGCCGGACGCTTTAACGAAACCGCTGACCTTTTCTACGAGCTGTCGACATCTAAACAGTTCGCTAGCTTCCTGACCTTACCAAGCTATTCCCTGCTCTAAGCATTGATAGTGAGCGCACTTGTTTTGAGGGAGCTCACTATCAATCGGGAAAAGCGCAAGCGACTAGACGACGAGGAAACAACATGGGAAGTTTAACTCTATACCAAGCACTGACGATTATTAACGCCACCTTCAATGCAGGAAAAAGCAATGAGTGCGCACCATTAACTGCAGCAGTACTGGATAGCGGCGGCAAGCTTATCTCTCTACAGCGCCAAGATGGCTCCAGTATGATGAGACCAGATATCGCCATTGCAAAAGCTTGGGGGGCGCTCGCTCTTGGTTGTTCGTCTAGAAAGTTGGCACAAGATGCCGATGTAAGACCAGCGTTTATCTCTGCTATAAATGTTTTGGCAGATGGCAACATGGTTCCCGTGCCCGGTGGACTGCTGATTCGGGACAAGGACAAGCATGTTATTGGCGCAATTGGTGTCAGTGGCGACTTGTCCGATACCGATGAGCGCTGTGCATTAGTCGGTATCGCTGCGGCAAACTTGTTTAGTGACGAGCTCGCTGCATGATACCAATTTACATCAAGACAAAAAAAGAGGTCTAGTTTCCTAGACCTAGTTTCTGGGACCTCTTTTTCTATTCAATTTCACCGATGCTACTCGTATTGGCTCAACCATACCTTAAGCAATTGATTGGCTTGTTTCTTCTGAGCCGCGGTCATGGATTTCACTAGACTCTTTTGCACATCGGCATGTTCTTCAATCAACTTATCAATCAGTGCCAAACCGTCTTGGGTTAATTGTACGGTGACACTGCGTCGGTCTTCCTTGCTGTGCTCTCGGGAAATTAACCCTTTATTCTCAAGCTTATCAAGGCGATTCGTCATCGCACCAGATGTGAGCATCATGGTATCAATCAGCTCGGAAGGCGTTAATCGATAAGGTTTTCCACTGCGGCGAAGCGTCGCCAACACATCAAACTCCCCAAGCTTTAGGTCGTACTTCTTGTGCAAGTCTGCCACTTTGGTTTCCATGTATTTGGCAATGCGCATCAGTCGTCCCATCATTGCCATCGGATCTGTATCCAGCTCTGGCTTTTGCTTTGCCCACTGTTCGACCACTCGATCTATTGCGTCCATTCCAATATGTTCTCGCTGTTTAATTATAAGAATACAAGGCTCAATAAAACTAGCTTAACATAAAGATACTTTACAGACAGCTCAAAGATGGTTAAAGTGTCGGCAGATATCTTAACGTAAAGATAAATTACATGAACATACTTCTAGCAATGATCCCCGCCTTTTTCTGGGGCACAACCTACGCGGTCACTAAGTTTACCCTTCCTGACTGGCCGCCAATTTTGCTGGGTGCACTTCGCGCACTACCAGCGGGTTTGCTATTGCTACTCGTTAAACCATCATTACCAAAGAAAGGTGAATGGCGAACCTTGTTCATTCTCGGTACGGTCAACATCGCCACCTTCTTCGGCCTTATCTTTGTGATGGCACAAACGCTACCTTCAACCATATCCGGTGTTGGCATGGTGTCTGTACCCGTGTTTGCCATGTTGTATCAATGGTTAGTGAACCGTAAACGCCCAAGCTGGCTACAAACATTGAGTGGATTTGCGTTGGTGCTGTTTGCATTTTTCCTGTTCTCACCAGGCTCGATTTCGCTTAATCCGATTGGACTGGGTGCCATGCTGGCCGCCATTATGTGTATTGTTGTTGGCAGCGGCATGACTAAAACGCTGGGTAATCGCATCCATTGGTGGACGATTCTAACTTGGCAGCTGATCTTAGGCGGCGCAGTACTAAGTCTCGCATCTGGCTTTCACGCAGCGCTTGAGCCGCAACTCTATGTCTCGGTTATCGACAATTTCTCGACTCAGAACTTAATGGGGCTGCTGTGGGTTGTAGGTCTTAATACCGCTTTAAGCTACGGCATGTACGTTTGGTTGCTGCAGCGCATGAGTGTGGTCGACTTTACCTTTGGCGGCATCGCCAACCCTATCGCGGGTATTGTCTGCGGCATGGTGCTGCTTGGAGAGTCGTTTACGCAAACCCAGTACGCACTGATGATTGGCATGATCATGATGTCTTTGGTTCCGCAAACACTGCAAGCGGTTAAACAACACAGATTAGCTAGCCTCGCGAAACAAGGTTAACCGAACGATTAAAAATCGAAAGTGGCTTGAGGTTCTTAGTCGAACTACGTACCATACGGCCACTTTTTCATTACAGCGCGATCAACATGAAACGACTTGTCCTCTACGTTAAAGACAAATGCCCACATTGCAAAGATGCCCAACGCTACCTTGACAGCAAAGGCTATAAATATCGTCTTACTAACGCAAAAATGCAGCGCGGCCGTAAAGAGCTCGACGCCATCGGCGCTCGTTCGTTACCTGTACTGAAAATTGGCGACCGCTATATGATTGGCTGGAATCCAAACAATTTTGAGAAAATGTATAACAGCAATTAACTGACGATTTCCTATACTGCCCCTATCTCATAAAGCAACTCGCTAATCACTAGGGGCATTGGATGTACCATTCTTTTCCAGCTCGGTTTCTGACACGTCTCTTAGGCGCAGTAACCATTGCCCGAACAAGCCCCTTAGCAAGCGCTACGCTCCCCCTCGATGAAGCTCGAATTGCCAATCAACGGCTTTACATGTTGCAGTTCAATGAGGCCAACGATCCGTCGTTAAATTGCTTAGCGATTCAAATCGGCAATAAAACTCTGGTAACCCCTGCACACTGCTTGGTCTCAAAATCAGACGCCACGCTCTACCCTCTGAGACATCTTCGTCTTACGCCGCTATTCTCCCAAGATGAACGCTATTCCTATGCTCATGTGGTGTCTGTCACCACCGATCATCACAAGTTGACACAAGTCACGACAGAGCAAGATTGGGCAATATTGGAGGTCAACATAGAACTAGGCTGCCACCAGCAGTTGCATTCACTATTGGCAATACCTGAACAAGGCTGGCAGTCAGAGCCTGTTCAACTGGCTGTTTGGGATAAGACTCGCGATGCTCTGTCGGTAGAAACCTGTCTACTAGATTCCAATGAAAATAAACAGCTCACCTTGAGCAACTGCGACGAAATGAGTGAGCTCATCGCTGGTACGCCTGTTATCAGCCAAATTGGTGCGACAAACACCCTAGTCGGCATAGTTACCAGCAGTAGTAAACACAATGGCAGTACGTATTATCATGTAACGCCGATCGAGGCGCCACTGCGCCGATTAGAGCCTAGTCAGCTCTGTACTGCATCTGCTTCTTAATGAAATCGATAAAGCTTCTATCCGCCCGCGATAAATACCCATCTTTCCGCCACGCTAAAGCCAAATCAACAAACACGGGCGGTTCAAATGAAATGCCTTTCACTTCTGGCTCATGTTCCGTCACCAATTCAAGGAGCGCAGTGATCGCGTACTCATGTTTCACGATGGAAAGGATCATAGGCAACAAGTTCGTTTCAAATGAAAACTTGGCCTCAATCTGCCTGCGTTTTCGCTCTTCATCAATAAAATCTCGATGAAAATACCCCGGTTTAAACATCACCAGCTCTTCATCAAAAAACTCATCAAAATCCAATAAGTCTCGGCTAGCAAAATGATGATGTTGGCTAACGACAGCCACCATTTCAGAGCGGAAAATCTGATCCACTTCGAGATCATCTGGAACGTCTTTGTTTCTAATGACACCGAGATCGATCTCACCACTTAACAGCATCCGACGAATATCCTGAGTGCCCGCCTCAACCACCGTCATTTTGAGGTGGGGATAAGCACTTTTAAACGCCATCACGATTTCCGGGAAAAAGTACGATCCCATCATACTTGGCGTCCCTAGGCGAACTTCTCCTTTTAACAGGCCTTTCATTTCATCTACAGCAAGCTTGGCATCTTCTATTTGCTGCAACACCTTACGAGCGTGAGGCTCAAGTGCTCGCCCTTCTTGCGTAAGACGCACTTGTTTATCGATTCGAGTGAATAGTTGGATACCAAGCTGCTGCTCGAATTTACGGATAGAAATGCTCAGTGCAGGCTGCGCGATCATCACGGCTTGCGCGGCTCGGGTAAAATTTTGGTGGTCGACCACGGCAAGAAAGTGGGTGAGCTGCTTTACGTCCATTATTAACAAAATATATTCAAACCATATTTTTAATATATTTCATTAATCCAAAGCGCAATGCTAGTTTGATCACATAGTTAACCATTTTGAAGTAAGGCTTCACCGTGATTGAATTGCACTCTCCTCAATATCGACGTATTACTCTCGCGCTCGCGTTGGGCTCGTTTTTGGTGTTTTGCAATCTTTATGTGTTTCAGCCGATCTTACCGCAGTTAAGTAGTCACTTTGAGGTGTCTGAAACGGAAATCAACTGGGTATTTGCTGCCTCGACTCTCGCACTATCCCTATGTTTGGTGCCTTGGGCAATCACGTCAGAAAGTGTTGGCCGCCGTGCTGTAATGATTGGTGGCTTAATATCGCTGCCGGTCATCGGCTATACGATGATGTTGACCGACAGCCTAACCGCCATTGTCTTATTAAGAGCGGCGATGGGCGTTGGGCTCGCGGCATTTGCTTCTGTTGCCGTCGCCTACATGGTAGAAGAACTGTCTCCCGATGCGTTCACAAAAGCAATTGGCGGCTATATTGCTGCAAATTCTTTAGGTGGTATTGCTGGGCGAGTCGCAGGTGGGGTGTTGACCGACTATTTTGACTGGAAAACAGCGGTGTTTGTTATCGCCACTTTTACATTAATATCCGCTTTGCTGGTCATCGCGATGCTACCTAAACAGCAGCACTTTAAACCTGCTCGAGGGCTGTTCTACCATCACAACCGCAGTTTAGTCACGCACATCTCAAACCCAACGGTATGGGTGGCAATGCTCATTGGTGGCATTAACTTTGCGCTGTTCGTAAACCTCTACTCAGTGATGGGATTTCGCTTGGTCGAGGCTCCGCACAACCTGCCCATTGCGCTTAGCTCACTTATATTCTTATGTTATTTGGCGGGCACGCTGTCATCCAAGCTCAGTGCCAATTGGCGCA
Organism: Vibrio sp. CB1-5; assembly: GCF_059412285.1. Taxonomy (NCBI): domain Bacteria; kingdom Pseudomonadati; phylum Pseudomonadota; class Gammaproteobacteria; order Vibrionales; family Vibrionaceae; genus Vibrio; species Vibrio sp. CB1-5. The sequence continues at coordinate 18,287 of NZ_JBJHPB010000010.1, forward strand.
AAAAGTTCTCACCGATTACGGGCATGGTATTCGGAACCTTTTTGAGCCTACTAGGGATGCTTGTCGCATTGTTTGAATCAATCCCCATGATGCTACTTGGACTGCTGCTCATCAGTGGCGGCGCATTCTTCACACATACGCTGGCCTATGCATGGGTAAGCCAAAAGGCGACACAAGCAAAAGCGACTGCCACCGCCCTCTATCTGGTGCACTACTACATTGGCGGTAGTTTAGGCGGATTTTTCTTACTCTATTGTTGGCAGGTAGGTCGTTGGCCGGGTGTTGTTGAAGGTGGCGCATTACTTTATGCCGCGTTATTTGGGCTTTGCTACAAGCTTTATAATATCGACCAGCGCAGCCTAGTTGCCGATAAAACTATTAATCATCCGTCTTAGTAAGCTAGTGTGATTTAGTTTGACCTCGATTTAGAGTAAACCAGAAAGATTACGTTCGCTATCGACGTCATAGCAGCATATAATTGCCGTTGTGTTAAATGTGGTAAATGTTATGTCGTTACGTGAAGAAGTAGTAAAGATTGAACAACAAGTTCAACAATGGCTCAAGGATGTGGTCATTGGTTTAAACCTATGTCCATTCGCTGCCAAGCCAGAGCGCAATAAGCAGATCAAGACTTTTGTTAGCCTTGCTGATAAAGAAGAAGGCCTTCTTGAAGATATTCTCAGTGAGCTCATGCTGCTTGAACAAACCGATGCGAAAGATCTTGAAACCACACTCGTGGTCGTCCCTAAGATGCTGCATGACTTTGTTGACTACAACTTCTTCATCGACTGGGTCGAAGCCCTTATTAAGCAAAATGACTGGGAAGGCATTTATCAGGTAGCGACCTTCCATCCAAACTATTGCTTCGGCGGCGCGGAGCCTGAAGATCCGGAAAATCTGACCAATCGCTCTCCATACCCAATCTTTCATCTTATCCGTGAAGAGAGCATGGAACGTGTTCTTAAGCACTACCCCGATCCAGAAGCAATTCCGGACAACAACATTGCGAGAGTCAGTGAACTTGATGAGCACGAGAGAAAACGCTTGTTCCCGTATCTTTTCTCTTAAGTCATCGACTCTATGGCGGGTAATGGCAATAGATCGGCTCAATATTAGGTTACGATAATGTCGATACTCAATGGCGCCTGTCGCTGCTAAGGTATCGATATTCACCTATTGAGAGCATCACCATGAAACCTTGGATCAAATTTATCCCGCTTTGCCTTTTGGTCGGCTATGTCGTTATTTATGATGTCATCGATCAGTACGACCACAGCCAAGCGGCTGAACAGCAAGTCGTCGTTTCACAAACGGTAGCAAAGCAAGCAAGTCCTGAGTAACCACCCACAGAGCAAACTACCTACCCACCATTTGCTCTTCACGCTAAGTCGTGATTCTCAACAGCTTCCCTACACAACGAGCAAAATCAGCTTAAGTGTGGGGAATCGATGAAACTCTTACATTCCTTTACTTTAAGAATTACGGCTCAATTGATAATCTTGAAGAATGAGGCACACCAAGCGATAAGGACGCCCAATGAGTCTGGCGCTCACGATATTTACTAACGTTGGCAAAACTGGTGTCGAGCTAGCAAGTTATCAGGCACCCTCTGCAACACACGCAGTCGAAATCTGGGATAAAATACCCAGTGCTTCAGAAGTAACCCTACACTACTTAGTGATTATGGAAGGTCGCAATCATATCGACAGTAAGTTTATCGATACTCGTTACGTTAGACTGCTGCTTGAGATGTGGGGACAGTTTGATACGTTTTATCATCAGTTCCAAGAAAACTAGTTCCAAGAACTCTAGTCTAAGAAAACGGTTAAAAGGCCACCCCGAAAGGTGGCCTTTTAATACGACGACTCGGGACCCTAATCCGAAACGACGTTTTCCAAAAAGTACGCGTACTCTTTGAAACTGTTGGCATGATGACACAAGCGACTAGGTCATCACCCAAATAGACGTATTGGCGATATTTACAATTCAGTCAACCAATTGAATTGTGTAAGAATGCTACCTTTATTCGCGCCTAAAAACAATATCAGAGTAAAAGAGTGCGCGTTGGTCGATATTCGCGTCTCAAGAAAATGACCATCGGTGTAGCGCATAAACCTCTGCTCTGATAGGATCTCATCACCAATTATCAAACAGCAAAATCGATGAAACTAACCAAACTTACCCAACCGATCTTTGATCACCTATACCGCGATATTACCGAGTTCCGTACGACGTTTGATCTTCCAGTTAATGATGCTAGATCACTAGATGATGCAGCAGACACGCTTCATAGCTCACTGGCTATCGAAGAAATGACAGAGCTTGCAGAAGCGGACTCGAAAGTTGAACAAGCGGACGCAATCATCGATTCAGTGTATGTTTTGATGGGTCGTTTGGTTCATCTTGGCGACAGCAAAGTAGAAGATAACGTTGCGATCAGCTACCTAATTGAACTGCTTCTGCACGTTGCAGCAAACCGCGACATCGAGTTCATCAAATGCTGGGATGAAATTCACTCAAGCAACATGAGTAAAGTGTGCCGCAACGAAAAAGAATACCAAGAAACAGAAGCGCACTACGCTGAGCAAGGCATCAAGCTGATGGCCGTGACTAAAGGCGAATACATTATCGCTAAATGCGCAGAAGACTTCGTTTCAGAAGCGAAGACTATTCGTAAAGGCAAAGTGTTAAAGTCGGTCTACTACCGCCCTGCGGACTTGTCACCGCTTGTGTAAAACCTTCTAAAGAAACGGCCTCAACAGAGGCCGTTTTTAATCTTATCGATTCTCCAACCACTTCAATTTTAGCTTCATTCATTGAAGATCAATAACGGCTTGCCGTTCACTTCTATCTTGCTGACCGAGGTTTGATATACGGACCCAATATTCTCTGGCGTCAGAACTTCATCGCCTGTTCCGACGGCTTCAACGACACCATTATTGAGCATCACTACATGATCCGCACGTCTAAGCGTGGTATTTAAATCGTGATTCGCCACCACCACTGAAAGCCCTTGAGACGTCACAAGCTCAATTAACTGATTGAGGTATTTCTCTTGCCCAACATCAAGGGGCGCCGCCGGCTCATCAAGAATCAAGACTTTTGAATGAGGATTCAATGGGCGCCAGATCTGCAAGCAGCATGCAGCGAGCCTGACTCGTTGCCACTCACCACCCGACAAATGATGCACCGTCCTCGACAGCATGATATCGAGCTTTAAAAGCTCAGTGATATCAGAGATGGCTTGGTTCAGTACTGCTTCACCATCCTTTCCGTTAGAACTATTCTGCTCATTAGGAATGGATAACGACAGATACTGATACACAGGCATGTTAAAGGCAGGGCGCGCAGCCTGTGGTAAATAAGCACGTATCGTCGCCATACCAGGGAGTGACATCCCAGCTAAGTCCATGCCAGCAATGTCCACCTGCCCTTCATAGTTAAGCACACCGGCTAGCGCAGCCAGCAAGGTACTCTTACCACTGCCATTTGGACCGATAACATGGGTAAGCTGCCCTTCTGGAAATGAAAGACTAGCGGGCAAAAGTCGAGTACCAATGGCGAGGTTATGAACTTGAATCATGGTTTCTTAGCAACATCCAAATAAACACAGGAGCACCGATAGTCGTCGTCATGACGCCAACGGGCAACTCTGCAGAGTCTAACACCGTTCTCGCTAAGATATCGGAGACCACCAATAAAGCCGCGCCAGTCAGCGCTGATAGCGGCAGCAAGTATCGATTCTCAGTACCGAAGGCCAAGCGCAAAAGATGCGGCACGACCAAACCTACAAAGCTGATAACGCCACCGAGTGCGACAGAGCCACCCACCAACAACGAGACGGCGAGTATCAATTGCCACCGGATCCGAAGTACATCGATACCGAGTTGCTTAGCGTGGATTTCCCCAACCATAAGCTTATCGAGCGCTGCGCCTTTGCTGCATAGCCAAATAGCCACTGGAATCATGGCAATCGTGAGAGTGTGCTGATACCAACTCACGCCACCAACACTGCCCATAAGCCAATACATGAGCTGACGAATGCTCAAATCATCACTAAAGTAAAACGCCCACGTCACTACAGCACCGGACAAAATACCTAATGCCACCCCAACTAACAACAAGCGAGTCGTGGTCAGTCGCAGCGTTTTTGCCATCGAGACAAGAATAAGCGTAAAGCCAAGTGCCCCAAGAACGCCAGCGAGCATAAATCCTAACGGCGTCGCTGCAGCAGGAAAAGCAAACAGCACCAGCACCATGCCTAAACTAGCACCACCAGAAATACCGAGCACACCCGGTTCGGCCAACACATTGCCCAATAAAACTTGAAGCGAAGCACCAGATAGCGCCAGCGCAGCGCCAATCGCGGCTGCGGCAAATAGCCTAGGCATACGCAGATCGTATAGAAGACGAGACTCTAGCGCAGATTGCGGAGAAAAAGGATTGATGAACACTTCGCCAACAGAAAGGTGAAGTAGCGCGCAAGTAAATAAGACGCCTGACATCACTATCATTAGGATGTGCCAGCGTCTTTGGTTTTGATTCAGTAACTGATTGAATTCCATTAGAGGAGCATAACAGCCGCGCTTAAGAACGCCACTGATTTTCTGTTAATCGTAGACCAGTTGGTCATCCTCATAGCGAGTTGCCACTTTAACCACCATGAGAGCCGCTCTTTGCCCTATCACTACTTTGCGATTTGGGAATACGATCGCTTCGTGATCATTTTTCGCCATCAACGGTTTGTCACCATCATGACCGAATACTTCCCCATGCTTAAATTCAGTGAAGTTCTCGACATCATCGTCAAATAAGAAGTCGAAGTCGTCATGGTGACGAACAACAGTGCGAGAAACACGATAGATGATAGGTGTCTTGGCCAAGTGTTCAGGTTTCTCAGCAGCCAGCAAGTCTCGGGTTGCTAAATCAAATGCTAGAAGCTTGGTCAGATCGTTCTCGCCAATGCGAGCCACGCGACCTAGTTCCATTGTCAGCGCCTGTGCACCGTAGTTCTCGGCTGAGAACCAACTGAAAGTACTCGACGGAGCGTTAGACAGCAGCACAGCGTCCATATGAGCGCTGGACACATAATCAAATAAGGCTTTACTGCGCACTGCATGTCGAGTTTTAGGGCTCACCACAAAAGAATAGTGCTTAGACTCGCGGATAGCACAATGCAAATCAAGGTGCCAGCGACGCTCAACCGCCGTATCTTGATAAAAGTCGTTCACAAGCTTTTTAAGGTGCTTGGCTATTGCGACTTCGCGGCTCACAGTGCCCTCTTGATTACCGAAAAGACGGTTCAGATTCTCATCGATAAAACGTGTGTGACGGTTGGTCGCTTCTGGATGTGCGATGATAAACAAACAGCGCGCCTTGAGCTTTAAAAAACCCGATTCAATATCGTCAACGATCTTATCGACCAGCTCCATTGGCGCGGTTTCATCACCGTGGATGCCACAGGAAATGATGATGTTCTCACTGTCCTCGTCAAGCTCACAAGGTGTGATTTCCAAGACACCACGATAGCGGTGATTGAACTCTACTCCGTCGTCGGTCGTTCTTGATATTGCGGTGAATTCAGTTTCGGTTTCTAAAGTATCTTTTAGAAATGACTGGCGAAAAAACGATTTCGTCATGCGCTGCTCCCTATCTAACAGCGGTATGGTAATGAAACAAGAGAGAAAATTATACGAATATGATCGCGTTTATCGAAGTAAGTCGCGTTACTTGGGGAGAAAAACCCCAAACTGCTCAAAAAACAGGCCACTTAAAGCCAGTTTGCCCTCATCAGCGGTAAAACCATAATACTGATGAGGGCTAAGCAGTGCTATCGACCAATCTCGTTAAGAAGTGCTTCAAACTCATCAATTTTCATTGATAAGCTTTGCATGCCTTGTTCCCAAAACTCCGCTTGCGTAAGATTTTTGTTCATATGTTTGAACACCACATCTTCCGCAAGATGCGAACCCGTATCTCGAAGCAGCGCCACATAATCAGGATAGAAGCTATCCCCTTTTTGCTCACGCTGCGCATACACGCCCTGACTAAACAAGTAGCCAAATAAATACGGGTAGTTATAAAAGCTCAGTTCAGAGATGCTAAAGTGCAGTTTACTCGCCCAGAAGTAAGGGTCAGTACCCTCCATCGAGTCACCGTACCACTCCGACCAGGTTGTCGACATCAAATCACATAACTGTTCTGCATCAAGCTCACTCTCTTGGCGTGCTTGATAGAACGCTTTTTCAAATTCAAAACGAACCGGAATATTGATGGTGAGTGCATAAGCAGACGACAACTCCTCCCACAACATCTCCAGCTTTTCTTCATTGGTTTTTGCTTGTTCCAGCAGATAATCACGCACGATATTTTCAGCAAAGATAGAGGCCGTTTCCGCGAGGGTCATTGGATAGCTAGTGCGACATAGCGGCAAATCACGCATCACCCAATTGTGGAATGCATGGCCAAGTTCGTGAGCAAGCGTCAGTAGGTCAGAGCGACTGCCACCCCAAGTCATGAACACAAGAGGTGTACGAGTGGCAGCAAGCTGCGTGCAGTAAGCGCCAAGGCGACGGTTTTCTGATGGCTCAGCATCTATCCAACCGTTATCGACCATCGTTTGTACAAACTCAGCCATCTCTGGATTCACTTGTTCAAAGGCACATTTGATCACTTCAATGCCTTCTGCAAACTCGTAGACTTTGGCTTCGCCGTTACCTAATGGCGGCATAGCAGCAAGATGGTTCCACGGCGTCATTTTTGGCAGGCTATGGACTTTCGCCATCAGCTTACCTGCTTTTTGGCCAATAGCACGATGGCTTTTTGCCACCGACATCATTGCTTCTAAGGTCTCACGTTGAATGCGATTCGCTCTTAGGCTTGGATCGAGAAAGTGCTCTTCGCTATTGTGAGAGCGCTTTTTCCCCTCATTGTGTCGCCAGCCAGCTAGCGCATTCACGATGGCTGCAAAAGAAGTGTCGTTCGCCTTCATTGCAGCTTGAATCCCTTTCCAAGCCGCTTCTTGTTTCGCAAAATCGCCACCATACAAAAGGCTAGCCGCCGCTGAGAAGCCTAACGTTTCAGTGCCCTGCTCAGTTTCAATCGTGATGCTGAGTGATCCAGTAATGTTGTCATAGAGACGTCCCCACGCGTCGCGACCATCAACCTGCATTGCTGACAGCAACTGCTCTTCAGCAATACTCAGTTGAGTTTGTGCTTTACGCTGGAGAAGCTCAATTTGAAAACCTTGACCCGCTACCGAGGGGTTATCGTGATCGAGGACTTGCTGAATAAAAGCGACGTCGGCAAATGCTAGAACATTTTCATAAGGGCTGAATGCTTGTTCCAGTTCCGAGCTCAATTGAGACAATCGGCCAATCAGCTGTTTAGCTTGGGTGTTTTGGGCATTGGTCGAGGCATAGCAGTTTGCCAGAGTGCTTACCGTATTAAGCAAGGTGCTCGCCGCTTCCATGGTCTGAATCGCGTTTTGCATCGCAACCACGTGCTGGCGTTCTTCTTGATGATGAGTCAGTAATGAAATAGAGCGTTGAATCAGCTCAATGTCTTGTTCAACCTTGGGGTCATTCAATCCTTGATAGGCAATCGATAAATCCCAAACCGCGTTTTTCATAAGCTTTCCCTAGTAGATCGTTATGTGACTGTGCAAATAGCAATACATATACGAACTAATATGGAGACAGTCACACCCATTATCAATGCTTAATAATTTTCAATCAGTTAGGAAGATTCTGTGGTACTAGATTAGGTGGCTTCAGATTCAATCCATCTACGCAAAAGAAGCGATCGGCTGCCCAATCACCTTAACATTGATTATCGACGGATAGCGCGAATCAAACTGCAGCTGTGTCACGGTCGCATTACCAATCGCAAGCGCCGCGTAAAGCTTAGGATTGCGCCAATCAAGGTCGAGCACATCTGCTAAAATTTGGCGAATGACTCCGCCGTGACAGACAAGAAGGGCGTGTTGATTGGTTTGAATGAGCCTATGCCAAGCCCTGCTCACTCTCAAGTGAAAATCGTCAAGGGTTTCTGCATTGGGTAACTGGCACGTTGCGGGGGTCGACCAGAACGGCTCTAGCGTTTGCCACTCTTCTTCTGACATACGGTCAAAAGGCACGCCATCATAATCACCAAAATCCATTTCAGCGAATGCTGGTTCGATACTAAGATCAATGCCAGATTGTTCGGTGAAGGGCTTTGCGAGGCTCATACATCGAGACAATGGTGAACTAATGACTCGATTTACATCAAGAGAACTATTCAATAAAGCTTGTAGCGCCTGACTATTTTGCTCAGCCTTCACACCAACATCAGTATGACCATAAAGGGCAGCGTCACCATCGACTTTCGCGTGACGCAGTAGAAACACGTTCACTTTCATTGAGTAGCTCCCTTTAGCATCAGAGGCAATCCAGCCGCCACCAGCGTCACTTGCTGCGCGATCGCAGCGACGCGCTGATTCATTCTTCCGGCATTGTCGACAAACAAACGTGAAACTTCGCCCAACGGCACCACACCAAGGCCAACTTCATTAGATACCAATACAATGTGGGCCTCACAACGTTCTAGGCTTTCGACCAACGATGCAATAGCACGCTCAATCTCTCGCTCTACGTCACCGCCGCTTTGCTGTGCATAATAAATGACATTGTTGAGCCACAAGGTTAAGCATTCGACCAAGACCACATCACGACTGGAAAATGCCATCAGTGCGGCCGACAACTCTAGGGGGACTTCCCACTCTGTCCAGCCATCACCGCGCTGCTGCTGATGATGAGCAATGCGTCGCTGCATTTCCTCATCCAACGGTTCAGAGGTTGCTAAATAATGTTTGGTCATAACACACTGGTTACGTTCACCCGGCTCACATAATGAGAGGACTCTTTGCTCTGCAAAGCGCGACTTACCAGAACGGGCACCGCCCAACACTAACTCTACCGTCATCGCTATCTCTCTACACCCTCAAAACCATCAACATTAGCACGTAGGTCATGAGCTCAACCAACTGCTGCGCGGCACCTAAGCAGTCCCCCGTAAAACCACCTAAACGTGCCAGAAGCCATTTAGTAAATACGAATCGAAATACCAAGGCAAAAGCAATCAGTAACGCCGCCAACGTCATGTCGTACATCAAGGCAGGCAACACGCCACACAGTGCCAAAAATACCAGTTCACCTGGGGTCTGTGTATTGGCAAGGGGTTTACTCTTGCTCCCTTTCGGATCGGACACATAAGGCATCGCGGAAATAAGCGAAGCGGCAACAGCGCGACTGAACGAGTAACCGATAATGAAAACAGCAAATAGGTTAACTTGTGTGGACAGCTCGACCAAAGCGGTATATTTCAAAAGCAGAGACATGACTAAGGTCGCCACACCATAAGTGCCAAGACGGCTGTCTTTCATGATCTCTAGGCGGCGCTCTTGCGTCATCCCTCCGCCAATACCGTCGGCCATGTCTGCTAGCCCATCTTCGTGAAACGCACCGGTGAGCAGCAGGCTAAACACCATGGTAATGACGACTGCGATACTGACTGGAAAAAGCCCGCTAACAAGCGTAAAAAATCCTCCGCATAAGGCACCTAATAGCACACCAACCAAAGCGAAATAGCGCCCAGCTCGATTCATTCTTTCAGTAGAGTATGGGGTACTAGCGGGTATCGGCAGCCTTGAGAAAAAACTCAGCGCCAAACAGAACAGTTGCCACTGATAGCGCCAATACGAGACTCGCTCACTCACACCGTTACTCCAGCACTCTCAAAGCTCGCCATTTCATTGTAAAATTCAACCGCACAACGAATGAGAGGCAGTGCCAATGCTGCACCTGTGCCCTCACCAAGGCGCAAAGACAAATCCAGTAACGGTGATGCGTTAAGCTCATCCAAAACAAAACGATGCGCACCTTCATTAGAGACATGAGAAAAAATCAGATAGTCACGCACTGACGGCTCAAGCTTACATGCGGCTAACGCGGCAACTGAGACAATAAAGCCATCGACCAATACCGGAACCTGCTGTTTAGCTGATTCCAAAAACGCACCAACCATATGGACAATTTCAAATCCGCCTAGCTGCGCTAGAACCGTCATTACGTCTCGCTCATCAAAGCGAGACAGCGCTTGTTCAACCAAAGCCGTCTTTCTCGACAGTTGTTCTGGATTAATACCAGTGCCAAGACCAACACTTTCTGAAACCGAAAGATCGGTCAACGCGGAAAGCAGAGCGGATGCTGAACTGGTATTGCCAATCCCCATCTCGCCAAAAATCAATAAATCAGCTCCGCTCTCCACGCACTGATTCACAGTCTCGCGTCCGCCCTCAATACCTTGAGCAAGCTGCGATGCGCTCATTGCTGGCTGAGTTGAAAAGTCTGCGGTTCCACAGCCAAGACGGCTGAGTATTAACTGAGAAGACTGGGTTTCCATAGGTGCTAACATGCCGCAGTCGACCACTTGAAAATTAATATCGTTCGCTCGACAAAAACAGTTGATCGCTGCCCCACCAGCAAGGAAGTTTGTCACCATTTGCTGTGTCACCGTACTCGGCGCAATACTCACGCCCTGCTCTGCGATGCCGTGATCGCCTGCGAACACCACTACCTTGGGGTTAGACAGGGCTATTGTATTTACAAACTGGCCACGGGAGTGACTTTGAATTCTGGCGAGCTGCGCGGCGACGTGTTCTAACTCACCAAGAGCGCCGAGTGGTTTGGTTTTTTGCTCGATGTGATTTTTAATCTGAGGGTCAAATTGGTTGCTTAGCATGGTGTCCATTTCGCTAGGTTGGTCTCAAGCAAGATCTGCTCTCGCCTAATCCTTGATGGTTTGCTTACTAGTGTACGCGTATCGGGCTTTCAAACCAACTGAAGTTAGGTCTGTAAGTGCATGAAAAGAATTCAATAGCAGGGAGATAGTAGGAGTTTGACTTTCACAGTTAAAGAGTAAGCGAACAACAGATCTGGCATCGTAACGACATAGCTACGCACGTTTGCCAGACGTTTGCGTTAGTCGCTTACTCACATAGAGTACGAAATCAAAAGCTAAACCGTTTCCTCTTCGCGTAACTCTGAAAACAGGATCGCCAAACCGTAATCAGAGACTCGAGGTTTCGCCAAGTTACACGTTTTACAGCACTCCTTATCCATTTTGCAGTGCTGCCCCATCAACAAACTGTCTAAATTGCGAGTACCCGCTTTACAGTCCAACTCTAGTGACTTAAAAATACGACAATCATCGCTTTCGGGGGAATCAACAACACCAATAATTGAAACGCCTTGAGACTTAGCGAGCAACAATAATTCTTCGATTTTTTGTTTGAGTTCTGTATTCATTCTGTTGTGTCCAAACTATTATTTATTATTCTTAACGCTAGCTTAGACTAAAGTTTAATGAAATGTGTTAATAGCACTCACTATTGTAGAAAAATGATAGAAGACTCGTCTTTTCGACTTTGACAATAAATTTATAAATTACACTCGGACTGTAAAATCTTTGTAAAGACACTAAGTAACAGACTGTTTGTTGCATTGCTTTTTTGACTTAAAATCACATAAATAAACAATAGCTTTAATTACAGTCGAAACCACTACCCATGACACTTTCATGACCTAAAAACCAGACTTAACCACAAAAAAATCAGTCAATTACTCCAACGTATCTCAAGTGTATAACAGTACACCCTAAACCACCACGACTCAACCTCCTGTAAACCAATTCCGAAAACTCAAGTTTACAACAGCATCAGTAATCATCCTTTATGGTTTTTAAAGTTAATAATCATATTTATAAATAGTCGAATAAGCTGTTATTTCAACATGATACAAATCAACATTTTTATCAGTCAAAAATACAACCCGTATAAGAACGATTCTTATTTTCTATAAACAAACAAATATTCACCCTAGCACGCACGCGAATGTTGCAAATATGTGCAATTACTTGATAAGCGTACGCTGTTCATTGTTACGAAGTTATAGTAATTTACAGTATTGATGTGAGCATGCATTCACATCAATTATAAGACTAATAATAAACCAATGACGCAGTTGGTAAGGAGTTAATGTGAAACTTGAAGACAACCGTGCTCAACGAAGCTCCACACACAAGGATGATGCTGCCAATATTGGTACTAGCTACTTTAAACAGGTATCTAACCACAACCTGCTCACCGCCGAAGAAGAAAGACTTATAGCTCGAAAGGCTCGCACGGGCGATGTAGAAGCAAGACAGCGTTTGATAAACGCCAATTTACGCCTAGTCATCAAAACCGCAAAACGCTACGCCAATCGCGGACTCGATTTTTATGACCTCATTAACGAAGGCAACATTGGTCTCATTCAGGCTGTCGACAAATTTGATCCCGAGCTTGGCTACCGCTTTTCAACTTACGCGGTTTGGTGGATCCAGCAATCAATAGACCGCGCTATTATGAACCAAGGACGCACTATCCGCGTTCCCGTTCATGTGACCAAGCAAATTCGCGAATGCAGCAAGGCCGCCCATCAACTACGAAGAGAAGGCAAACATGAGCCTACCTTTGCAGAAATTGCAGAGAAAACTGGCCGCTCTGCAGGCGAGGTAAGTAAGTTACTTAAGCTATCAGAGCAGTCACTGTCCCTCGACAATGGTTGGGATGACGATGGCGATAAGAAAGATCACCTGCAAACTATCGACGATGACGACGTGTTCGAACTACCAGAACGTGACATTGTCACACAGAATTTAAACAAAGAATTGGTCAGCTTAGTTGATGGCTTGCCAGATAAACATAAGACCATTCTCTATCACCGATTCGGCCTTCTTGATGATGAGCCTAAAACACTCGAAGAAGTGGGCAGTATTGTTGGCGTGACACGCGAACGAGTGCGACAAATTCAGAAAGTGGCAATGGAAACGCTTCGAGAGAAGTTAAGAAAACAAGATCTAACGGCGGCGGAAATTGATTAGGTTCATCTATATGTCTATGTAATCACAACATGTTAGCTAGATTTTGACTATAGTCCCACTACACCTTGATGAGTGGGACTTTTTTATGCAGCACAACTACAATGCGATTATTGCCGGAAGCTCTGGACTGGTTGGTGGTAAGTTGCTTTCCCTACTTGAGGAAACATCGCATATCGATACCGTTTACGCACTGTGCCGCTCCCCGCTTGAAAGTACCCATAATAAAACACACCAAATTATGGACGGTGCGCTTAGGATCACCGATTGGGATGATACCCACCCTACCCCAACCCTTGGTTTTATCTGTTTGGGCACCACATTAAATAAAGCCGGCAGTAAAGCCGCATTAGAGAAGATCGACCTCGACTTAGTCTGCGACGTTGCTCAAACCATGAAGATGATTGGTGTTAAACGTATCGCTATTGTGTCCAGTTTGGGCGCTTCACCTCGCTCACTCTCTCACTACTTAAAATGCAAAGGCAAAGTGGAACAACGCATCAATCAAATGGGCTTTGAGCATGTCGTCTTTGTCAGACCCGGTCCACTCGCAGGGCGTGAAGTCGACATTCGTAGCGACGAAGTACTGGTGCAAAAACTGTTCGCGGTGATCTCCCCTATTATGTTCGGCTCACTGCGCGCCTTCACCCCAATCCCTGCAGAGCTTGTTGCAAAAGCCATGCTATACAGTGTGTTACAGCCTAACAATGCCAGATCCGTCGCATACAACTCAGCAAACATGCGCGATCTACTGAGCGAATACGCCAACTGACTCGTAAAATATATCTAACAACCTCGCTCTATATAACTTACACCTCTAAGTAATAACTTTTACTTATTGTCATCTGTGCACTGCAAACGTTACTTTAGCCATCCACACTTCCATTTCCCACATCTTATGTTGGGACTTCGTCAGTTGAAAAAAAAGGATTCTTTATATGTCAATTGCGGTTATCGCGTCGCTCGCGGTATTTTTGGGCATTCTCTATTTCTTGTATGGACAGCAGCAAAAAAACCACACACTCTCTCGCTTAGTACTTTTTGGATTGGTTTTAGGTAGCGCATTTGGTCTTGGACTACAGCTTCTGTTTGGTGAAGGTCATGCAGCTATTGGTGGCACTCTAGAGTGGGTCAACGTTGTTGGTCGCGGCTATGTTGGTCTGCTGAAAATGATCATAATGCCACTTGTACTAGTCTCTATGATTGCAGCGGTCGTGAAGCTTGAAAAAGGCGGATCACTAGGCAAAATTAGCGGCCTGACAATATCTATTCTTCTGGCAACGACAGCTATCTCTGCCCTTATCGGTATTGTTGTTACCCAAGTATTTGGCCTAAGTGCAGAGGGACTGACTGAAGGCGCTCGTGAAACGGCTCGTATCGCAGTACTAGAGAACCGAGTTGACCGCGTAAGTGATCTCACCATTCCACAGATGTTAGTGAGCTTTATTCCAACAAACCCATTTGCTGATCTAACGGGGTCTCGCTCAACGTCTATTATCGCCGTTGTGATCTTCGGTGTTCTAACAGGCATCGCAGCACGTAAAGTGATGGCGGAAAAAGAAGAGTTAGAATCACCAATCCGCACTTTCGTTGAAGCGACTCAATCGATCGTAATGCGTTTGGTTAAGATGATCATGGCACTAACGCCATACGGCATCGCGGCTCTAATGACAAAAGTGGTAGCAACATCAAGCGCGGGCGATATTCTTAACCTGCTGGGTTTCATCGTTGCGTCTTACCTTGCTATCTTCCTAATGTTTGTTGTGCACGGCCTACTGGTTTCACTTGTTGGTGTTAGCCCGAAAGAGTACTTCCAGAAGATCTGGCCTGTACTGACCTTCGCATTCTCATCTCGAAGCTCAGCGGCAACGATTCCTCTGAACGTGGAAGCGCAGGTAACAAAACTGAACGTGCCACCAGCGATTGCGAACCTTTCAGCTTCATTTGGTGCGACAATCGGCCAAAATGGCTGTGCGGGTATCTACCCTGCGATGCTAGCCGTCATGGTTGCGCCTTCGGTTGGTATCGACCCGATGGACTTTAACTTTATTCTTTCGTTGATTGCTATCATCACCATCAGCTCATTTGGTATTGCTGGTGTAGGCGGCGGCGCGACCTTTGCTGCGCTCATTGTACTACCTGCTATGGGTCTTCCAGTCACGATTGCAGCCCTATTGATCTCAATCGAGCCTCTTATTGATATGGCACGTACGGCACTAAACGTATCAGGCGCCATGACAGCGGGTACCATTACCAGCCGTCTACTCAAGAAAAAACAAGCCTCTTTCGAAGAAGCCAACGCATAGTCTGGCAACTCCTTCCAAACAAAACAGCGCCTTATGGCGCTGTTTTTGTATAAATTCAATAAGTTAAACTTTACTTCCATCATTGCCGAAATAAAGCTTGATCTCAGCTTGGTTATTTCTATAATTCGATGGAACTAAATCAGGAACTTACGATCTGATCGACTACGTCAGTTAACCATCGTAGCCTTATGCTAAAACCTCGTTGCAAAACAACTAACTGGAAACAGTATAACAAAACCCTAACCAACCGTGGTTCACTCACTTTCTGGATTGATGAGGAAGCTATACGTGAGTAGAAGCATGGTACTGACGGGAAGCGTAGAGTCTGGAGAAAGCTGCATTTAGTAGTTGATACTAGCACTCAGGAGATAGTAGCAGCAGAGTTGAGTTTATCAAATGTCACTGATGCAGAAATCCTTCCTAATTTGCTCAAGCAAACACGTCTACAAATCATCGAGATATCTGGAGATATCTGGAGATGGTGCTTACGACACAAGAAATTGCCATGACTCCATACGGATTAAACGAGCGCACCAAGAGAAGGGGCTGCCTTCTGGGAGAAAGGACACCCTCGCAATTTGGCTGTGGGTTGCCAAAAGCTTTACGGCTCCAACAAAAAGTGGAAAAAGCGGTATGGTTGTCACAAGCGTTCACTCTCAGAAACAGCCATGTATCGTGTAAAGCAGTTGCTTGGTGGGAAGTTAAGCCTGAGAAATTACAATGCTCAGGTTGGTGAAATTTACGCCATGATTAAAGCGCTGAACAAGCTTACAGGGTTTGGTATGCCTGACACTCAGTATATTGTGTAAGAATCACTCAAGCTAAGGCTATTTAGTTTTCTGACCGAATTACGCAACAAAGCATTCTCAAGTAAGGTTCTTCTCAGAGGGATTGTGATTATTGAAAGTGGTGAGAAATGGCTAAACACCAGATACAACAAAGCCAAGCTAAACGCTTGGCTTTGTTGTTAAATTTGGTGGGTCCGGGCGAACTCGAATCGCCGACCCCCGCCATGTCAAGGCGGTACTCTAACCAACTGAGCTACGGACCCAAATTTTTGTTCCATTCTGAATAACCATTCAGAGAAGGATGGTGGGTCCGGGCGAATTCGAATCGCCGACCCCTACCATGTCAAGGTAGTACTCTAACCAACTGAGCTACGGACCCATCTCTCTGGAACGAGAAGGATATTAACCAGACTACCTTAGCTGTGCAAGCACATTTTTGTGTTTTTGGTGTCGTTTGCTCTATTCGCCATCAATTCGACTCTTTTTTATGCGTAAGCGCCGAAAAAATGTGAAGCCTATCAGCTCTTTGGCGAATTAATGAAACAACTAAACTGACTGGTTATGCCGATTGTTCGTCATCGAATACCACATTGTAGTTCTCTGTGTACTGGCACAATGGTTGGCGGCTACATGTGAAAAAGCGTCGCCCTTTAAACTCGCCCTGCATCGCCGTTTTGATGTTCATTGGGCTGCCACAACGCTTACAAAAACGCACTTCTTTGTCTGGCTCAATTAAGTCGATATGAGCGGCAAGCAAACGGCGAATTTTGCCGACTTGGTAGCTCAGTTTGACCGATGCACCAATAAGCGGAATGTTTGCAGACTTACATACCTGCATTATCAGCTTCTGACGCTCTATTTTGCCTTTATGGAGCTTTTGTCCATTGTCATATTCGATAATGACTCGAGGCTGCATCGTTCGTGGGTCACAAACAACAAAATCAAAGTAGCTTTTGGCTATCACATTGTTGGCGATAAACCACTGCTTCTTGCTCTTCATTTGTTGAGGTGTCACGACGTTTGCCATGCTAACTTTGGTTAAGATCACCCCATGCTCACCCACGGCCTCTTTTAATGCATTGTAAAAGGCGGTCTGCGCGGACGATAAAATAGGTCCTTTTACCTTGTATTGATAGGACTTTGTATCCTCTTGCTTTACAAAGTATTTAAGCGCAGCCATGGAAAAGCCCACCAGCAACGCAAAAACGATAAAAATCTCGAACATGTGTTTCGTTATACCCAACGGCAATAGAATCTAGACCTGCTCAGATTAAGCGCAATATTCAATAGATGCAATCTTTGTAGTCTTATCAACACAAAATGGCGTATATTCAATAAGTAACCAATCTATTAGAGGTTTTAGGATGAAACTACTACGTCAATGTTTGCTGATTTCTATCAGCGTATTACTCCTTGGCTGTACTGGCATGCCGGAGAGCGTTAAACCTGTCAACAACTTTGAGCTCGACCGCTATCTCGGCAAATGGTACGAAGTCGCAAGATTGGATCACAGCTTCGAGCGCGGTTTAGACAATGTATCTGCCACTTACTCACTCAATGAAGACGGCAGCGTAAAAGTACTCAATCGCGGCTGGGATACAGAAGACCAAGAATGGTCTGAGGCAGAAGGCAAAGCCAAATTTGTTGAGTCTGAAGATATTGCTCATTTGAAGGTCTCGTTCTTTGGTCCATTTTACGGCAGTTACGTGGTTTATTACCTAGAACCGGACTACTCTGTCGCTTTGGTGAGTGGCTACAATTCCAATTACTTTTGGATCCTGTCTCGAACGCCAACAATTGAAGCCAGCCAACTTGAAAAGTATGTCGAGCGCGCCAAAGAGGCGGGTTTTGCTACCGACAACTTGATCTTCCCAAATCACGATAAAGCACAGCTTAACTAGCTATTTCTCAAGACATCCTAGTCAGCAAAGAATTGACCAAGCTTTTGAGTTTAATCTTCGTCACGCGCCAATGAGTAACAGGTCTCCTTGGTGCTGTGTCGAGGATATGCAGCCTCGCCTCATCATCGAAGGCTACCGGCCCACGATGCGCCAATAACACCGTCTCAGCATTGAGTTTGTATACCCTATCAATCGAGCTTCGGTATTGGTTAGGGTGGAAAACGGGAAAAGGCGCGATGAGTCGCTTCTTCACTTCCACCATAAGATCGGCAACGTAAATCGTCGATTGCTCAGCGTGATACACCGAAATATCGCGATCGGTATGCCCCGGGGTGTTGAGTACTTGCCAATCATCAAAA
This sequence comes from Vibrio sp. CB1-5, assembly GCF_059412285.1. NCBI lineage: Bacteria > Pseudomonadati > Pseudomonadota > Gammaproteobacteria > Vibrionales > Vibrionaceae > Vibrio > Vibrio sp. CB1-5. The sequence continues at coordinate 36,601 of NZ_JBJHPB010000010.1, forward strand.
TGTGGCACAGTGTCACCATCATTTACCGCATAATCGACAATGAGTTTGCGTCGATACCATAGGTTTCGTCCGGGCTTTCCCATTCGATTGGCCATATACCAAGCTAAAACCAAATCTGTCAGATGCATCATCACTCCATCCACACCCGAATACCAAGCTTTTGGCTGGGCACTGGAGACAATTTTTGCGCCTGTTAACGCTTTCAGTCTATGAGCCGCCCCCGCGTGATCAGGATGCATATGTGTTACCACAATAGCTTTTAAATCAGAAATAGGACGATTCAGTTCGTCACGAATATAGCGTAAAATTGTACCGACATCAGCTCGGCTCGCCCCATCCAGTAACAGCAGTTTATCTGGATACTCAGCGAGATAGATCTGTTGGATATAACCTGAAATCTGATGGATTTTCATAAGCCTTGCTAACTGGTCAGACTACCTTGTCGCAAGATAACTCGACATTAACAATATTGCAACAAGGCCTATTATATATAGCGATAGACATCGCTTTCTGAGGTTCATTTATGAGTGTCATTTATGTTGGTCATAGAGGTGTAGCAGGGACTCACCCAGAGAACACCATGGTCAGTATTCAACAGGCGCACGCGCTAGGATTACAATGGATTGAAGTGGATATTCAACCAACCAAAGATAATATTTTAGTGGTCTGTCACGACCATACCGTGAACCGCTGCAGTAACGGAAAGGGACGCATTGATGAGCAAACGCTCGAGCAGCTTAGTAAGCTTGATTTTGGGGCTTGGAAGTCAGACGCGTTTGAGCAAGAGCGCATCATGACGCTAGTACAATTGCTCGATTTTTGTCACCAGCACAATATGTGCATCAACCTTGAGGTCAAGATCGATCGCCACGACGCCAACCATGTTGTCTCTTTGCTCAAATCGGTACTGGATATCCATTCTATAGATAGAGAATGTCTTATTATCTCCAGCTTCAGCGCTGAAGTAATGCAAGTACTGTTCGAAGCAAAATTGGGAACACGTCTTGGTGTGCTTGCCAAACGATTGAACCGCAAAGCCATTGCCAGCATTCAAAACGTCAACGCATTCAGTTGCCACTTAGACTACAAATGGCTAACCGCTAACCACCTTAATATGCTGCGTGAACTTGAAGTAGAAATTTGGTGCTATACAGTAAACAACCCAAAATCGTTCAAATACTTAGATAAAGTAGACGCCATCTTTACTGACTATCCAACGCGCTTTATTTAATCGAGATCCTGCGGAGCTTAACTTACCGCTTCCCGGTCAATCTAAGGCTCTGGGTTTAGTGATGCGACCATAAAGTCGATAAACGCGCGTCTTCGAGCCGGCATGAATTTCGACTGAGGAAACTGCAACGTGATCTCACCTTGATAGCGTGAGATTACTCGCCATTCTGGAAGCACTTGAATGACTTCACCGTTTTGAATCGCCTCTTCAACCACAAATTCTGGGAATATGCCTATTCCCAACCCTTGCTTAACTGCGTTAAGGCGAATTTCTGAATGGTTGACCGAGTATGGTCCTTCTACCTCGACTTTGACATCCTCTCCACCCTTTGAAAAACGCCAAACATTGTCATTTGGCTGCTCATTAAGGTACAGGCAATCATGCTGCGATAAGTTGTCTGGATGAAAAGGAATACCATGCGATTGCAAATAGCTTCGACTGGCGCACAACACTGCATTAGTATGCCCTAGCGACTTCGCAACCAGGTTTTCCCTCGGGAAGTGAGTCAGTTCAAACACAAAGTCAAGGTTATGCCCAAACGGGTCAACAAACTCATCACTGACCATCAAACGTAGTTTGGCTTTTGGGTATTTGGCTAAAAATTCAAGCATCAGTGGTTGTAAGATACGGCGGCTAAACGCTTTAGGCGCTGCAATGCGCAACTCGCCTGTCACCTCACCTAACTCTTGGCTCGTCACGTGAACTATATCGTCAGCTGAATCAATGATCTTCTGACTGAATTCGTAAACCACTTTGCCCATTTCCGTTGTCACTTGCTTTCTCGTCGTACGCTCTAGCAAATCTGCATTCAAGGCGGCCTCTAGACGACTAATCTGACGGCTAACACCTGATGGAGTTACTCCCAATCTTTGCGACGCTGCTGTAAAGCTACCTGAATCAACAACCGTGACAAACGCCACGATGTCCGGCAGTAATGCCATGAGCTTATTTGTGTCCATGAGTCACAAGTCCTATGAGGTTTGGAAGTATTATCACGCTTATATTCATAAGCTAGCATAGTAGAACATATACTTATATTGAACTTTATTACAACAACACATATGGAAACAAATTTCGCTAACAAGATCTCATTTCATTGGGCAATCATAGGATTACTCGTAGTCTCGATTGTTTGGGGCACAAGCTACGGTGTCTCCAAACAGATACTGAATCAGCTTTCCGTTGTCGAACTGCTTTTGGTTCGCTTTGTCATTAGCTGTGCTGTCCTAATGAGCGTTATCTATTTCAAACAACAAACCAGAGTATTCACTTCTCAGTGGCGTCGCTACCTACAAGTCGGCATTTCCACTGGGCTTATCTTGAGCTGCATTTTCTTAACCGAAACGTGGGCTGTTAAACTGGTTCAAGCTGGGCAAGTCGCTGTATTGATTAGTCTATGCGTGCTCTTTACACCATTACTCGAAACTGCATGGCTCAAAGTCAAACTTCCCAAAGGAATCATGCTGTTTTGCAGTATAGGTTTTACTGGCCTGGTGATGATAGCAAGCCCTAGTGAGCTGAGCATAGATCTTGGGGTTGGTTTGGTGATCATCGCAGCCCTACTTCGAGCCGTGATGGTCGTTACGTGCCGTAAAGCATTTACTAAAACACCATTGCAAATAGAAATTATCACCCTAATTCAACTGTCAGTAGTTACGCTTATCAGTTTCTGTCTCGTCCTATTAGATTCAGAGAGACCCGCACTGATAAGAACTCTACAAACACTCAATAGTCAGGATTGGGCGAGCCTACTCTATCTAGCGCTTTGTTGCACATTACTGGCGTTCTTTGTACAAAATTACGCAGTGAAACACTTGCCAGCTAGTCAGGCATCATTACTTATGGGTACTGAGCCAATGTTTGGTTTGCTGTTTGCTAGCCTGTTCCTAAGTGAAACCATGACCCCAGTGCAATGGTTAGGGTGCTTCATTGTCATAACCACTACGATTGCAGCTTGTTACAAATTTTCAGCACAAAAATAGTCCAAAAGACAGTCAGATTGACTGCAAGGCGACACTTTTATTGATTTACCTCAGGTCTTAGGATGTTCAGTAACGTGTAAAGTGGTCTTCCCTGTTTCATAACGTGAAGTGACCCCATGACTCAAGTAAATACAGAGCGCCTCGTGAACCATTTTTGTGAACTAGTAAAAATCGACAGTGAATCTGGCAACGAAAAAGCCGTTGCTGAAGCGATTGCTGAGCAACTTGGTGAGCTAGGCTTTGTGGTAAGCAAATTGCCAGTACCAGAGCAATACACCAATGGCTTTAACGTCTACGGACGCTTAGAGGGCAAACAAGAAGGCAGCATCGTCTTCAGTGCTCACATGGACACAGTCACACCGGGCATCGGTATCGAGCCTATCATCGAAGATGGCATCATCCGCTCAAAAGGCGACACGATCCTTGGTGGTGATGACAAGTCAGGTATCGCGGCAGTGATGGAAGCCGTTCGTTGCTTACAGGAGCAAAACCGCGAACACAAAACGATTGAAGTTGCATTCACGGTTCATGAAGAAGGTGGTCTGTTTGGATCTGAGCATTTCGACATGTCTTACATTCAATCGAAAAACGCTATCGTATTGGATACAGGCGGTCCTATCGGCACTATCGTTACTGGTGCACCTGGTCAGCAAAAAATCGTCGCTAAGATCAAAGGTCGTCCAGCTCACGCAGGTCTTGCGCCAGAAGAAGGCATCAGTGCCGCTATGGTTGCAGCGGACGCTATCGCTAACATGAAATTACTGCGCATCGACGAGCAGACCACAGCAAACATCGGTTCAGTACACGGCGGTCAAGCAACAAACATTGTTATGCCTGAGCTAACAGTCGTTGCAGAAGCGCGCTCTCTAAATAGCGACAAACTTACTGCTCAAGTTAACCACATGGTTGAGACATTCCAAGCATCAGCAGAGAAGTTTGGTGCAGAGGTGGAGATTGAGTCAACTCGCGCTTACGACGCGTTTGTTATCGCTGAAGATGATGCTCACGTTCTGAAAATCAAAGAAGTGTTTGCGTCAAACGGTGTTGAAGCAAACACTAAGCATACAGGCGGTGGCAGCGATGCTAACAACTTCAACGAGAAAGGTTTAACGACAGTAAACCTATCTACAGGTATGTCTAAAGTGCACACCACAGAAGAGTTCATCGCTGTTGATGACATGGTGAAGATCACCGACTTTGTGATTAGCTACGTAACCGCTTAATCATACAGTAAAAATAGAAGCCGCCTCTGCTCACAGCGAAGCGGCTTTTTTATCATCACAAATCTTCAAATTCATCAATCGCAGCGCGAGCCTCTGCCAGCGTGCACCCAGATTGATACATCAAATCAGCGACCGTGATCTCAGGCTCCCGCTCAAGGACTTCTTGAATGGGTGACTTGTAGCCATCTAGCACTTTATTTATCGCAACAGAAATCCAGCCGACATTAGCCTCGATGGAAAATTTCAATAATGCAGAAGGCTCTCCGCTCAGTGTCCAGTTGCGTGAGCGTCTAATACGTTTTAGCGTACAGCCATACTTCACAGCACAGGCCATGACGATAGCTTTATCTTCAACGCGGTGAACAAAGCTATTCAGCTTTACCGACACTAAAAACCGCGACGTTTCCAAAACTGACCTTCATCTCTTGCTGTGACTTTAAAGGTTTTTTCTGCGATGGTTTTACCCTGCATCTCGATCACCATGCGCCAATCGCCTAAGTTACTCTCAAAGCCATTGATAGGATCAAGTAACTGAATAGTATCGCCAAGGTAGAAGTCCCAGTCATTGCTACCGACGTGTTCATCGCCATCAAAAGGCGCTAACACCTGCCCTTTTTTACTCAGCACGCCAGGGTGATAGATACAATATCGAACCTTCTCCCCTTTGGCCTTTTTGATGTTCACAATAAAGCCAAACTCAATATGCTCATCCGCAGGTACGATAGTTGTGAATTCTTGAATTTTAGGGAGATCTTTGGAGCCTGAATCCCAAGTGGAGTAAATGCCATAAGAGGTCATTTCTACGACAGGTGAACGCTTCGCCATGGTAAATTTTCTTTTATTTTTCTGTTCTAATGGTTGGGGTTAATCTTGCCAGCGTTTTTGCATAGACGCTATGACATCATCACTAACACCATGAATATTTAGATACCGACCTCGGCAAACGATGATCTCTAGTTCAGCCTTATAACGCTTAGCGAGTATTTTGTAAGCTTTCATCTCCCACAAGCGAACAAACGTATTGGCGACCACCACGTCTTGATTGTCCGCAAGCGCAGATTCCACTTGTTTTTGGCACCAAGCATGGGCATGCGCGATTTTGCTCGCATCATACTGATACTCGCCATCGGCATTCAAAAAATACATGTCGGCCTCGTAGTGAGCCGCATTAAAAGTCTTAGCTAATGTACTTTTTCCAGAACCAGGTAAGCCCCGAATGAGCGTTAGTTTCAAACTCGTTTCCGCTATCAGTTTATGCAAAGGCGACATTGTACCTTGTCTTGCCACCATTGGTAGCTTACTTACAGTCTGACGTAAGCTAAAATTAATTATCGACAAGAAATAACGTTTGCGTTAGTTTAGATGTATAGACGTCCAGAAGACCAAAACAGAGCTTAGGGAGAAAGCTGTGCCAATTAAGATCCCCGATCAACTGCCTGCATCCAATGTATTGCAACAAGAGAACATCTTTGTAATGTCGGAAACGCGTGCGGCGACCCAAGAAATTCGCCCACTTAAAGTGTTGATCCTCAATTTGATGCCCAAGAAAATTGAAACTGAAACTCAGTTTTTAAGGCTACTCTCCAATAGTCCACTGCAAGTTGATGTAGAGCTACTGCGCATTGATGATCGCCCAAGTAAAAATACACCAACTGAACACTTAGATACCTTCTATCGCCAATTTGAAACCATCAAGAATCGCAATTTCGATGGTCTCATCATCACTGGTGCACCACTCGGTTTGGTTCAGTTTGAAGATGTGATTTATTGGGAACACCTTCAGACCATCATGAACTGGGCAAGCAAACACGTCACCTCTACACTCTATGTGTGCTGGGCTGCCCAAGCTGGCCTTAAGCTACTTTACGACCTGCCAAAGCGTACCCGAAAAGAAAAACTCTCTGGTGTCTACCATCATGAGATTCACTCACCGTATCACCCTATCTTGCGTGGCTTTGATGATACCTTCTTAGCGCCCCATTCTCGATATGCTGATTTCTCTCCGGAATACTTAGAGTCTCATACTGATCTGGATATTTTGGCCACATCGGATATCGCAGGCGTGTATTTGGCTGCGACGAAAGACAAGCGTAATGTGTTCGTCACCGGTCACCCTGAATATGACTCCAATACACTGCATAATGAATATGTGCGTGATCTCGGAGAGGGAATGGAACCTGCCATTCCAATCAACTATTACCCGAACAACAACCCTGACAATAAGCCAGTTGCAAGTTGGCGCAGTCACGGTCATTTACTGTTTGCTAACTGGCTAAACTACTGCGTGTACCAACAAACGCCATACGATCTTGAACACTTCAGTGAAGACGCGTTTACGAAAGACTAATAGCCTAGATACCCTATGCCTCCCTTTAAACTGGGAGGCATAAGCTATTTCGCGTGAGGAATTTCACTTCGCTAACATCGCCACTTTCTTTAAAAAGCTATCACGTAAGTGCTCTTGGTCATATTCAAGGTGATAGGTATTGTGAAAACCCACTTTAAGTTCCACACCATTACCCCGCATATAAACGTTGTACCCATCGTAGTCAGAACAAGCTTCAACGCCTTCATAAATTTTGCCAAATTCAGTGTCTGTACCGTTCTCCATCACTGCGTCATACGCTCGAAGAATTTTGTTGGGATCAAGTTCGTTTCTCATCGCTATCTCCTTCAAACAAAAAAAGCCACATTTTAAGTGTGGCTTAGTAGTACGTATTGCGCCAGTTTAGCGGCTCTTCATCTGAAAATTCAGTTCTATTGATCGCGCAGTTCGCGCCTTAAGATCTTGCCTACGTTGGTTTTTGGCAGCTCATCTCTGAATTCAATAAACGTGGGGATTTTGTAACCGGTCAAATGTTTACGGCAGTGCTGCTTAATTTCATCCGCGGTGACATTGCCGTTTGCAACGACAAACAGTTTCACACGCTCACCGGCAATATCATCTGGAATACCGACCGCAGCCGCCTCAGTCACTTTCGGATGTAGGGTTGCAACTTCTTCAACTTCTGTTGGGAACACATTGAAGCCAGACACGAGAATCATGTCTTTTTTGCGATCTTCAATGTAGAAAATGCCTTCCTCATCCATTCGGCCAATATCACCAGAATAGAGCCAACCGTCTTCTGCGAGGATCGCTTGGGTTTCAGCGTCTTGCTTCCAGTAGCCTTTCATCACCTGTGGGCCGCGAATTTGTATTTCACCCACTTGATTCACTCCAAGCGCCTGACCCTGATCATCAACAATACGCAGTTCAGTACTTGGCAACGGCACTCCAACCGCTGCCACGTAGGCTTGTTGAGTATGTACACCGCCCGCTACGACAGGTGAACATTCTGTCAGACCATAGCCCTCAATGATTGGCATTCCCGTGATTCTTTGCCATTCCTCTGCAACATGCTTTTGAGTCGCCATGCCGCCAGCAATGGTGAATTCTGCGTTAGAAAAATCGAGCGTTTTAAACTTCTCATGCTTGTTAAGCGCCGCAAGCAAGGTATTCAAACCAAAGATCATGGTAAACGGATACTTGCTCAAGTCATTGACAAAGCTGTTTAGATCACGAGGGTTAGTGATCAATAGATTGCTTGCCCCCATGTACATCATCAGCATCATGCTGACCGAGTTAGCAAAAATATGATAAAGCGGTAATGGTGTCACTGCGCGCTCTTGCTCTTTCGCAGTGCGCGGACCAAAATGTCCAAAAACCTGAAGCACATTGGCAATAATGTTGCGGTGTGTCAGCATCGCGCCTTTAGCGAGCCCAGTTGTCCCACCTGTATATTGCAAGTATGCCAAATCATCACAGGTTAATTCTGGCTCAACAAAAGTCATTTGCTTGCCATCCGTCAGTGCACGGCGAAGTGAGATGGCACCTGGTAAGTTGTATTTAGGCACCATTTTTTTTACATACTTAACGACAAAGTTCACCAGGGTACGCTTATGTGGCGCAAGCGCATCACCGATACTGGTTAAAATCACGTGCTTGATGCTGGTCTTTTCAATCACTTGCTGCAAGCTATTACCAAAGTTGGTTACGGCAACAATGATGGTGGCACCTGAATCACGTAGTTGGTGTTCAAGCTCACGCGGTGTATACAATGGATTAACGTTCACCACCACAAGACCTGCTTTGAGCGCTCCCAAGATAGCAATCGGATATTGCAGAAGGTTTGGCATCATCAGTGCAATGCGATCGCCCTTTTTAGCGTGAAGTTCTGTTTGCAAATAGGCTGCAAACGCATCGCTCTTTTCGTTCAGTTCACGATATGTCAAAGAATGCCCCATGTTCACAAATGCCGTGTTATCGGCAAACTTCTCAAAAGGCGCTTTAAACATCTCATTGATGTTGCTGTACTGGTCAACATCAACAAATTCAGGCACATCACTTGGGTAGGTCTTTAGCCAAGGTTTATGTCCGTTGCGGTTCACATTGCTCATCAAATTCATACCTTCATAGTTCAACCTAGCTACTTTATCTAAGAAGGATGGCGGACTAAAGATTTGAGTTATTATTCTAATTTGATCGCTTATTTAATAAACAATTATGTTATTCGCAAGCCAGAGTTTGTGTTGTGTGTCGCAGCAACATGCCGCCACGTCCCCCCCTTTCAGCCCAGCTTTTAAAATGAACACGACTATTAATTTATGAGCAAAAACGAATGAAACTCATCTTAGCAATGTTATCTATGCTTATTATTTTGTTCACATCTGGGTGCGTGACCGTCGGAGAGGAGTCCAAGGTGAGTGCTGCACCCATTGATGCCGCCGACACGCGAATAGAGCTTGGGCTTGCTTACATGAAACGAGAGCAATATAGCCGTGCCAAACAAGACTTCGAAAAAGCGCTCGAATTCGCCCCCAGGTATTACCGAAGCCATCTTTCTATGGCTTATTATTTCGAGGCTGTAGGTCAGTTTCAACAAGCACGCGATACTTATCAAACCGCGCTAAAAGTCGCGCCAAGTAATGGTGAGGTCTACCACAACTACGGCACCTTTCTTTGTAAACGCGGTAAATACGATCTAGCTGAAACCATGCTAATCGCTGCCACAGAGCAGCCAAATTACTACCAAATTGCCGAAAGTTACGAGAACGCTGGCTTGTGTGCCCTTAAAGCAGAACGGCCTACAGAAGCGAGAACGTTTTTTGAGAAATCATTAGAGCATGATCCTTATCGACCCAACGCGACCATCCAGCTTGCAGCCATTGAAGTTAATGTCGGCAATTACAACAAAGCGCGAGCACGGCTTTTAAAGTTCCATCATAGGTTTGGCTATCAAAAACCGAGCTTAACTGTACTTCGTAATTTGGAGCAAAAGGTGGGGAATGTAGCTCTGGCGGAAAAGTACCAGTCGCTGTTAGATGGCTTAGGAGATGATAGTTAACAGGCGTAGACTTAGCTCACGACAAAGCCGCGTCATCTCCTTGAAAAAGGAGATCTCTTGAAACGAGTAACTCGCTCAATTTGACCGCAACAGTCGCTGACAAAGATCCTCGTTTTCACGAGGATGATGCTGCTTTATGTAACCAATAGTATTAATAAATAGCTACTTACAACAAATGACCACTCAAAGTCAGACGTTGCTCGTGACTCATAAACGACCATGCCACAAAGCGGCTTTTCTTCTGTCCTTGAGCCATTTCTTGAATAAGTACATGGGTCGCACCCAGCTTCTCTAGACGTTTTTGCAATGGACGAATGTTGTCCTTCTTGGAAAGCAAGGTCGAGAACCAAATCACTTGGTGTGCGAACTCCTTACTCTCGTTTGCCATATTCAGAACAAATGCTTCCTCACCACCTGGACACCAAAGCTCCGCATTGTGGCCGCCAAAATTGAGCCCTTCACTCTTTTTTGCTGGCTGACTATTTTCCTGTGACAACTCGCCACGCAGCTGTCTATTTTTCGCTAGATTGGCGTTCTTGCGATCAGTCCCCTTCTGCGCATCTTCCGCTGACTTATGGAACGGAGGGTTACAGGTTGTCACAACAAACACATCACCATGTTGAATCACACCTTCAAAAATGTGCTCACTTTGGGTTTGATGCCTTAACTCAATTTTTCTCGTCAGTTTGTCATTTGACGCAACGTTGCTTCTAGCGCTTTCTAGCGAGCTTTCATCAACATCACTTCCAACCCAATTCCAATAGTATTGAGTTGCTCCAACAATCGGATAGATGCAGTTAGCACCAACCCCTATATCCAATGCGGTCACTTTAAGTCGAGCTTTAGCAGGGCGGTCTTGCATTAAGTCGTGTTGCAACCATTCGTTGAGTCGATGAATGTAGTCCGCACGTCCTGGAATCGGTGGGCACAGATACCCGTTTGGAATATCCCAATAGCTCAATCCGTAATACGCTTTTAGCAGAGCGCGATTGAGTACTTTTACTGACTCGGAATTGGAAAACACAATGCTCATATCGCCATGTGGATTTTTCACAACATGGTCTGCCAATCCAGGTTCCGCTTCAATCAGACGTTTAAAGTCATAGCGGCCTTGGTGTTTATTGTTTGCATGAAGTCCGCTCGCTTTGCGCTTGTCGACAACCATTGCCGAGAGCTTATCTTGCTTGCGAGATCGTAGATTAGATTTATTTTGACGAGTCATTGAGTAGCTCTTTGTAGATCATAAAAAGGCGCGCATCGAACTCAAGCTGATGGTAGTCAGGTTCCATATGACAACATAGTTGATAAAACGCTTTATCGTGGTTCTTTTCTTTGATGTGGGCCAGCTCATGAACCACCAGCATACGCAGCAGAGGCTCAGGCGCATCTTTAAACACGGACGCTATGCGGATCTCATTCTTTGCCTTAAGTTTGCCACCATGTGCACGAGAGATGTAGGTGTGCAGACCAAGCGCATTATTGATGAGGTGGATCTTATTGTCCCAGATGACTTTCGAGATAGGCGGCGTTTTTTTCATGTAACGCTGCTTAATGTCCATAGTGTAATCGAAGAGCGCTTTTTCGCTCTTAATTTGATGACGTTCTGGAAAACGTTTTTCAAACCAGTGAATAAAACGCCCCGACGACACCATACCACCGATCTGCTCGACAAGATGTTGCGGATAACCTGAGATGTACTTGAGATATGGGCTCATAACCATTGCGGTGTTGCTATCAAAGAGCGCGCTATTCTAGCGAGGCAACGAGATGAAATAAAGAATAGAGCGATAATTCGAGTGACTACCGCTCTAATTTTAACTGTCTATTGCTCCCAAAGATCTTTGGTATCAGTAAACAGCGATTTGAACCAAAGCACCACAGTACCCCATAGGCGCTTGAATATTGAGCCTTGCTCCACCGTAGACTTAGCGACTAGAGGTTCCGCGGCAATTTCATCGTTGCCGACTTTCCAAGTGACACTGCCGATAATGTCACCTTGATTGATTGGCGCAATTAGAGGAGCGAATACCTCGACCTCCTTAGAAACGCCACGGCTATTCCCTCTAAGGTAAGTAGCGTAGACATCTTGTTCAAAGCCTAAAGGAATCGCACTACTTGTGCCTTTCCATACTTTTGCCGTCACTTCAGTCGCATCCGATTCTGCGAGTTGATCTGTTTCATAGAAACGGAAGCCATAGTTCAGTAATTGTCTCGAAGCTTCGACCCGGGTCTGTGCACTAGGAGTACCCATCACTACCGAGATCAGTCGCATTTGCCCCTGTGTTGCCGAACTGACTAAGCTGTAGCCTGCCTCAGAGGTATAACCTGTTTTACCGCCATCCACATTGAGTGAGTTGTCCCACAGTAATCTATTTCGGTTGTATTGTTTGATGTCTGCCCATACAAATCGCTTCTCTGAGTAGAGCTTATAAACCTCTGGTACATCCTCGATGATACGTCTCATCAATATCGCCATATCTTGCGGCGTGGTGTGAATGCCTTGTCCATCCAGACCATGTGCATTGATAAACTGAGAGCTATTCATACCTAAGTTAATGGCCCACTGATTCATCAATGCCACAAAGCCATTTTCTGTCCCAGCAATATGCTCCGCTAGTGCAACTGCAGCGTCATTGCCCGATTGAACAATCAACCCTCTCATCAAATCAGCAACCGTTACGTCATCGCCCGGCTTAATGAACATCTTTGAAGAATCGGGAAACTTAACCGACCAAGCATTTTCACTTACGGCCACTTTGCTATCCCAGGTTGTGCGACCAGATGCTATCTCCATACCAACGACATAGGCCGTCATCAGCTTGGTTAAACTCGCTGGAGCGAGTGCAGCATCTTGATTGCCTTCAACAATGATCTCTCCCGACTGATAGTCCATTAGGACATAGCCTTTGGCATTCAATGAAGGTGGGTTTGGTGTGACCAACGCGAAAGCCGTCGCCGATGAGCAAAGCGCTAACGACGCAAGCAAAACAGACATTGGTTTTCTCATCTCACGGACTCCTTATAGTGTGAGTGCTTCGCCGTCTCTGCGAGCTTGAAAGGTCAAGCCTCGCCGCCAAATTGGTGGTTTAAGAATGCAGCAGGACGCGAAGCTAAAAATTGATAACCTCTATCCACAAATTAGAATAAAAGCGGCAACTTGGCTTAGTTTTTTTGTAAGAAATTCTGCATCTCAGAGATAGAGTGCAACTAAGGGAGAGACACCACTACTCGCGGTCTTGATTCAATCTTGTTCTATATCGAGAAAGTGACAGGCGGAACCTTCGAGCGTTTTAGCAACGTACATCGCTTTGTCCGCAACACTCACTGCTCGGACGCAATTGAGTTCTTTGCTATCACAAAGGGTTGCGCCCAAGCTGACATTAATAGGAATAAGCTCAGACTCACCGACATCAATAGAGTGTGAAGTAACTTGTAGAATGTGGCGGGCAATGCTTAACACATGTTCGCGACTGTTAAGCCCGGGCAATACAATCAAAAACTCGTCACCGCCCAAACGGCCGACCAAGTCAGATTGTCGAGTAAAACCTTGCAACCGTTTGGCAAACTCGGTCAATATTTTGTCGCCCACTATATGACCATGCTGATCATTTAAAGATTTGAAGTTATCAATGTCTACATACATGAAGGCTATTTTCTCGCCCTTTTTACGGCACTCACCGGCTAACTGCTTGAGTTGAGACTCCAACAAGCGCCGATTTGGTAGATTAGTGAGTGGGTCAAGGTTTTGTGCTTCAATGGTTTTAAGCTCTTTCTCTTTTCGCTCGGAAATGTCACGAACTATGGCTAAGAAGTACTGTTGCCCATCAAATTCAACCATATTCACGCTAGCTTCAATAGGAATTTCTTTTCCATCCTTTCGTCTGTGTGTTGCCTCAATGCACGCCTCTCCGTGAAGCTTCATTCGACGAACATGCTCACTCCAGGTGGTCTCTTTGCAAAATCGAGGGTTAATATCAATCACCGACAATTGAAGCAACTCTTCCTTGCTGTAACCGAGTCTCTTATAGGCAAGCTCGTTACAATTGAGAATATGACCGTATTCTATTTCAGCAACATAGATTGCATCTGAGCACTTTTTAACCATATGATTTAAGAGTAGCTCCGCCGCATGAGATTTCCTCATCGCTGTCATATCAACAATCTGAGAAACAAAATGATGCACCCTTCCGACTTCATTAACATCAGCAGCAATGTTGAGCTGAGCAATTAGGGTGTAGCCTTGTTTGTGGCGATAACGTTTCTCAATTTGGATGGGTGTGAACGGGTCTTGACGCAATTGACTGCGAATGCGCTGATTAATGTCTAAATCATCAGGGTGAGTCATCACCACGTCGTTAGACATTAATTCATTGCGTGAATATCCAAGAAATTGGCAAAGTGCGGGGTTGGTATAGAGTAAACGGCCTTTTGGGCAGGTAATTGCGGTTGGAATCGGCGTCACGTCGAACAAACGCGATATAGACTCATCGAGTCTCGCAATAGGCTTGTCCATGAGCTCCCCTCCTTACCGCACCTGGACTGCAATCATAGTGGCCGAATTGCACTTTCCGAAACGACATTCGTGTATCTCCACATCTTTATTCCATTACATATTGCATCAGTTTCAAAAGCTTCTCCCACTCAACATAACCGTTATTAATTAAATACTCAAAATTGAGACAGTCTAAAACAACTGTTCGCTTTAACTCCAAAGGAGAATATTTTCATCAGCGTCGATCGCCTATGATGTCGCCCCTATTTCTTCTCGGTTACTCCGTATGAGTCGCAAACCAACCCTAGCAGAAGCGACACAGCTGCTGATTCAACAAGTCAAAAAAGAACTGCCTTTGTATGACCAAGACACCTTTGTTTGTGGACCCAATAATACCTGTATTGGGTGCCCTAAGAAATTAATGGAGTTGGTGGAAACCGATGTCAGTTACTGGGAAAGTGCATTGATTCGCGGCATAGCACCAAACTTTGAGCAGTTTCGCCGCTTCGCTAAACTATGTAGTAGCGTGAGGCGTGGTCTAGTACGCAATGGAATTATTGAAAAATAACTACTCCGACACATCAACTACCATCCACTGAAATTTTTTCTCTATAGCTCTGGTCTTGTATTTCTGCTTCATCGTTTCGTACCAGTTCAAAAACGAGAGTCGAACGTCTCCTGCATCATTATTGGCAATAGTTGACCATGCCTATCTCAATGTCCCCCACGAATCGCATCAGAATAAACCCGATTAATTGTTGTTTTCAGGGGTTTTTCAACAAACCTTGAAATTTTGTTCATCATGCAACGGTCTCGTTCGTTGACTCTAATTTTGTGATAGCCCTATTGTTAGAGCAAAGGGTATTGATAAACGTGCTCTAACCTTTACTATCATTTACTTACACCTAAATGGTTCCATCCATTTTTGGCAAGGTTAGCCACACACTATAAAGATACGGACACCAACATGAAAAATTCTATGTTCAACACGTCAGTGGTTTCTTCCGCCGCGTTAATCGCCGCAACTCTCAGCGTATCCAACGCTTTCGCTGAAGAAAAATCTTGGGAAAACATCGTCAAACAAGCGGAAGGTCAATCCGTTTACTTCCACGCATGGGGAGGTAGCCAAGAGATCAACCGCTACCTTCAGTGGGCAGGTAAAGAGCTAAAGACTCAATATGGCGTAGACTTCAATCACGTCAAAGTGACCGATATCTCAGAAACAGGTTCACGTCTATTAGCAGAAAAAGCGGCCGGTAAGAGCGACGGTGGCAGCGTCGATATGGTGTGGATTAACGGCGAAAACTTTAAATCGATGAAGGATAACGCCCTACTTTACGGACCATTCGTTTCAACGCTACCAAACTGGCAATATGTAGACAAATCGCTACCTGTTGACAGCGATTTCTCTGAGCCAACTGAAGGATTGGAAGCCCCATGGGGTGTCGGTCAGTTGGTATTTATCCACGACACACAAAGTCTAAATAACCCGCCGGTCTCCTATTCCGAGATGCTCAACTATGCAAAAGCCTATCCGAACAAACTAAGTTACCCGAAACCACCTGAGTTTCATGGTACCAGTTTCCTAAAATCGCTATTAATCGAACTCACCGACAACGATCCCTCTTTGGCTAAGCCAGTTTCAGAGGCGGATTTTGACATTGTTACCCAGCCTCTTTGGAACTATCTAGACGAGTTTCATAAAGTCGCTTGGCGCGGTGGAAAACAGTTCCCAGCAGGCACAGCAGAAACCATCCAATTACTTGATGATGGCCAATTAGACCTTGCGATCACATTCAACCCTAACGCGGTTTTTTCCGCTCAAGCTAGTGGAAATCTGAGCGATACGACAAGTGCTTATGCCATGGAAAGCGGCGCACTATCCAACATCCATTTCCTTGCAATACCATGGAATGCTAATGCCAAAGAAGGGGCATTGGTGGCAATTAACTTCTTATTGAGTCCAGAAGCACAGTCTCGTAAAGGGGACATCAATATTTGGGGCGATCCATCGGTGCTCAATAAACAGTATCTAAAAGGAAGTGCAGCCAAGACTCAACAATTTAAGTCAGTCGCTGAGCCACATCCGAGCTGGCAAAGCGCGCTCGAGCAAGAATGGCTCAAGCGCTACGGCAGCTAACCGGAGATTGAGCCGTATATTATGCTAAGACTGTTGTACGCCACATTGGTTGTTGTCTGCATTCTCCCTACCATTCCAGGGCTACTTGGAGTGGTAGTGGCCTCTCTTGGATACATCCCCCCACTAAGTATGACTGAGTTCTCCCTGGAAGGGTTTGAACAAGTCTTCGCTTGGCGAGGCGTCGGAATGTCCATCACGCTCACCATTGGCACTGCACTTGTGAGCAGTTATCTCGCTTGCCTTGTCTGTTTTGCCATCCTTGCCAGCAGTTGGAACGGTCGCTGGTGGAATAAAATTGAGTTGACGTTGTCGCCTCTTCTGGCTCTTCCACATGTCGCCTTTGCTATTGGTTTCGCGTTCCTATTTGCGCCAACAGGATTTGGCGTAAGAGCGTTAGTGGAGCTATTGGGTATCGAGTCGACAAACAGTATTGAAGAGATGGTCTGGCTGGTTAAAGACCCTTACGGTTTAGGACTAACACTCATGTTGGCTATGAAAGAAGTCCCCTTCCTACTGCTAATGAGTATTCCCATTCTACGACAACTCAAGGTTAACGAATCTTTAAAGATCGCAACCTCCCTAGGCTATTCACATTCCGCAGCTTGGTGGAAAGTCATTCTACCTCAATGGTTCAATAAACTACGTTTCCCCATGCTCGCTGTGATTGCCTACAGCTTATCGGTCGTAGATGTTGCGCTAATTATTGGTCCAACCAATCCACCCACATTTGCGGTTTTGGTTTGGCAGTGGTTTAACGATCCGGATCTCGAGTTGCTGCCACGCGCGAGCGCCGGAGCAGTCGTGTTGTTTACGATAGCATCAATATTAATTGGTATCGCTCGTGGCATTGAGTTTGGTGCAATCAACTTCGCCAATCGTTGGCAATATTCAGGGCGCACCACCGTTCGTCTGCCAGGGAAGTCACTATTCATTGCGCTGATTACCGTTGTCGCCGCGATGCTACCACTTACAATTTTGTGGACATTTGCCCAACGCTGGCGCTTTCCTGATCTCTTTCCCTCTCGATATACATTACGTTTCTGGGAGTATGAGTGGGAAGGGATGACGTCGGTGATGACACAAAGTCTCACTATCGCGCTTATCTCTGCGACCATCGCACTGCTACTTGCTGTCATTGGTCACGAATACCGGATTAAGTATCGCTTTCAAGTGCCAGGCTATGTCATTGCTATTCCGATGCTCGTCCCTCAGCTCAGTATTTTGTTTGGGTTACAAGTGGCGACGTTAATGCTAAGTGATGGGCACTATCTATTGTGGGTATGTTGGTCGCACGTATTCTTCGCCTTTCCATACGTTTATCTCGCCTTAGATGGGCCATGGCGTGGCTACAACGATAAGTTTACTCAGCTCTCTTTGAGTCTTGGTAAAAGCCCGATATACACTTGGCTACATGTAAAATTACCGCAGCTGCTACCTGCAATAGTTTTTGCTTGGGCTATCGGTATCAGTGTCTCTTTGGCGCAGTATTTACCTACCCTTATTCTCGGTGCAGGTAGAATAGCCACAGTCACCACCGAAGCGGTTGCCTTATCGAGTGGCTTTGACAGGCGAGTCACCGCCATTTATGCGCTGTTCCAAGCACTATTGCCGCTATTATTTTTCACTTTCGCGGTTATTGTTAATCGCTATCACACTCGCTATCGTCGAATTAAAATAAAAGGATTGTTATTGAATGACACTCTCGCTAGAAAACCTCACCATCTGTAAGCGCGATGGCGAGGTGCTGTTTTCTGAATGTCACTTCACCATCAACCCCGGTGAAATACTCACTCTTATGGGGCCGAGTGGTTGTGGTAAGTCGACCTTGCTCGATGTGATCGCGGGTCATCTAGCGCCTGACTTTACCTATACTGGCCATGTTCGTCTTGATGATAAACGTATCGATACCATTGCTCCCCACAAGCGACACGTTGGCATCCTGTTTCAAGATGACTTACTGTTTCCGCATTTAAACGTGTGGGAAAACCTCGCTTTTGCTCTTCCCAATGACGTTAAAGGTGAGGCACGTAAACAACAGGCGCTTGAAGCGCTGGATAAAGTTCGTCTTTCACCTGTCGCCAATCATTATCCCGAGCAGCTATCTGGAGGACAGAGAGCACGTATCAGTTTGACTCGTATGCTGCTGGCAAAGCCCAAAGTAGCCCTCCTCGACGAACCCTTTAGCAAGCTCGATAAAGAGCTGCGAATGCAGTTTCGTGATTGGGTAATGGAACAGCTTGCGAATGCGAATATTCCAACCCTAATGGTGACTCATGATGAAGATGACATCCCTCCGGGTAGCCAAGTACTGACATGGCCATGGGAGAACCCACATGCTTGATCGACTGAGTATCAAAGTTATTCGCTGGCCATTGGCTCAATCCGCCAAACTGCTCGACCGTGCAGGGGTGACAGCCAATCAAACCACTTTATTCGGCTTCGTACTGGGTTGCCTAGCCTTCCCTGCCCTTGCCTATGCTCATTACGACCTTGCTTTGGTGTGTATTGTGCTGAACCGTATCTGTGATGGACTGGACGGCGCGCTGGCTCGAATACAAGGAATTACCGATGCAGGTGGATTTTTAGACATCAGCTTAGATTTTTTGTTCTATTCATTGATCCCCTTTGGCTTTGTGGTGGCGAACCCGGACCAGAATGCAGTAGCAGGTGCATTTTTAATTTTTTCTTTTATCGGGACTGGCACCAGTTTTTTGGCCTTTGCCGTCATGGCAGGCAAACGAGGCATTGAGAACCCTGTCTATCAACACAAATCACTCTATTACATGAGTGGTTTGACCGAAGGCACAGAAACGATTGGTTGTTTCGTGCTACTTTGCCTGCTTCCGCAGTACTTTGCCCCAATAGCAATTGTGTTTGGCATTGCCTGTTGGTTTACCACGTTTACACGTATTTATTCTGGCTTTCATACGTTAAAAGAGTAAGGAACATCATGTCTTCTGACTATTTTGGTACCAGTGCCGCTTATGCACGCAAAGAGAGTGACTACCGAGAGAAAGCGCTCAAGTTGTACCCTTGGGTATGTGGCAGTTGCGCGCGCGAGTTTGTCTATTCCAATCTACGAGAACTCACGGTTCACCATAAAGATCACGATCATACCAACAATCCCGAAGACGGCAGTAACTGGGAGTTGCTGTGCCTTTACTGTCATGATCACGAGCATTCAAAGTATACTGAGCATGATTTGTACGGTAGCGAGGTGAAACCGGGAGAGGACAATCATCAAACGGCAACGCACAATCCATTTGCCGATCTTGCCAATCTAATGAAGAAGCAATAACCCGCTGCTGCGCCATCATGTCAGGCGACGTCCTAGCGAACTTAAACTTCCTATCACTAGACGAAAAAAAGCCTCGCTAAATAGCGAGGCTTAGTATTCGTAATTCTAAATATCCAACGGTCTACACGTCGTAAGTTGTAGACGCCGTATCGCCGCCTGTACCAGTCCAGTTAGTGTGGAAGAACTCACCACGTGGACGGTCAGTACGCTCATAGGTGTGAGCACCGAAGTAGTCACGTTGAGCTTGAAGCAAGTTAGCTGGTAGGCGTGCTGTTGTGTAACCGTCTAGGAAAGACAGCGCTGAAATCGTACATGGCATTGGGATGCCTGCTTCTAGAGATTTCGCTGCTACTTTACGCCATGCCGCTAGGCTGCTTTGTAGAATGTTCTTGAAGTACTCATCAGAACCTAGGAATGCGATATCTGGGTTCGCTTCGTACGCATCACGGATGTTGCCTAGGAATGCAGAGCGGATGATACAACCACCACGCCACATTAGTGCTACGTTACCGTAGTTTAGATCCCAACCGTTCTCGTTTGATGCTTCACGCATTAGCATGAAACCTTGAGCGTAAGAGATGATCTTAGAAGCGAGTAGCGCTTGACGAAGTGCATCAACCCACTCTTGCTTGTCACCTTCTACTGGCGTGATTGTCTTACCGAATAGAGACTCAGCTTCAACGCGTTGGTCTTTTAGAGCAGACAGGCAACGAGAGAATACAGACTCAGAGATAAGCGTTAGTGGAATACCTAGGTCTAGTGCGTTGATACCTGTCCATTTGCCCGTGCCTTTTTGGCCCGCAGTATCAAGGATCTTCTCTACTAGTGGCTCGCCGTCTTCATCTTTGTAGCCAAGGATGTCAGCAGTGATTTCTACTAGGTAGCTGTCTAGTTCAGTCTTGTTCCAATCAGCAAACACTGCCTGCATTTCGTCAGCAGACATGCCTAGACCGTCTTTCATGAACTGGTACGCTTCAGTGATCAGCTGCATGTCACCGTATTCGATGCCGTTGTGCACCATTTTAACGAAGTGACCTGCACCATCGTTACCAACCCAGTCACAGCAAGGCTCGCCAGCGTCAGTTTTTGCAGAGATGCCTTGGAAGATAGGCTTAACTGCTTCCCAAGCTTCTGCCGCGCCACCTGGCATGATTGAAGGACCGAAACGAGCACCTTCTTCACCACCAGAAACACCGGTACCGATGAAGTGGATGCCTTTCTCACGAAGCGCAACAACACGACGGTTAGTGTCTGGGTAGTTTGTGTTACCACCATCAATGATGATATCGCCTTTGTCTAGTAGTGGTACTAGCGCTTCGATGAACTTATCAACAACGTCACCAGCACGTACCATTAGCATGACTTTACGTGGCGTTTCTAGCTTCTCAACTAGCTCTTCTAGTGAGTATGCGCCAACGATGTTAGTGCCTTTTGCTGGGCCTTCTAGGAACTCGTCAACTTTTGCAGCAGTACGGTTGTGAGCCACAACTTTAAAGCCATGGTCATTCATGTTTAGGATAAGGTTCTGACCCATTACCGCCAGACCAATTACACCAATATCACCTTTCATCATTCTCTCCATCAATTCGGCAACTTAACTTGCTGCTTTGAAATTTTTGGTCGCGCCAAGTTGTGCAGCTCTCCCAGCGCGACATAATTTTTTGATTACAGTTCGCAGTAATCTGTGTCTGTCAGGTTCTTACAAGGGAAGCGCCATGCGCGACCGTCGTTTTGAAGCAGCTGATCACACTCTTTTGGCCCCCAAGTACCACATGCATAGCCAAATAGCGCTTGTGGATCTTGCTTGAAGTCCAGAATCGGTTGTACGAACTCCCAACACGCTTCAACCGCGTCGCTGCGGGCAAAGAGCGTCGCATCACCATTTAACGCATCAAGAAGAAGGCGCTCATAGGCCGTTAGCATTTGCGTCTCTTGTAGCGAAGCATAGTGGAAGTTCATCTTCACTTCTTTTGCATTAAAACCAGCACCCGGCTCTTTTAAGCCAAAGCTCATTTGAATGCCTTCATCCGGCTGAATACGAATGATCAGTTTGTTTTCTGGTGCATCTTTACCAAACACCGGGTGCGGCGTTTGTTTAAAGTGAATCACAACTTCAGTCACACGTGTTGGCAAACGTTTACCTGTGCGCACATAAAAAGGCACGCCATTCCAACGCCAGTTGTCGATAAACATCTTCAAACCAACGTAGGTTTCCGTACGCGAGTCATCCGCTACGCCATGTTCATCACGATAGCTTGGCAGGAATTGTCCGCGAACGTTTGATTCTGTGTATTGACCCAATACAAGGTTGTTTCGCAAATCGTCATCAGATAGCGGACGCAGACATTGCAGCACTTTAACCACTTCGTTACGGATCGCGTCAGCATTAATTTGTGCCGGAGATTCCATACCTACCATTGCTAGTACTTGTAGCAAGTGGTTTTGGAACATATCGCGCACCGCGCCAGAGCCATCGTAATAGCCACCACGCTCTTCAACACCGAGGAATTCCGCGCCAGTGATTTCGACGTAGTCGACATACTGGTGGTTCCAAAGCGGTTCAAACATCGCATTTGAGAAACGCAGAACAAGTAGGTTCTGAACTGTTTCTTTACCAAGGTAGTGGTCGATACGATAGATTTGGTGCTCTTGGAAGTGCTCGTGGATCTCTTTGTCGAGTTTACGTGCAGACGCTAAGTCATAGCCAAATGGCTTTTCGATAATGAGGCGTTTCCAGCCTTGGCTTTCATCATTAAGGCCGTGAGCAGCTAAGCTCGCTGGGATAATGCTGTAAAGGCTTGGCGGCGTCGCCAAATAGAATAGCGTGTTACGTTGTTCAAAACCGTATTGGTTAGCAACGTCATCAAGGCGGGTTGCGAGTTTCGCGTAGTCTTGAGTATCTGAGGTATCAATCGCTTGATAATGAAGATGGTTACAAAATGCGTCGAGCGTTTCTGGCTCGGTCTTTTCCATCTCTTGCAAAGAAGTTTTCAACTTCTCGCGATAAGACTCATCACTGTACTGAGTACGGCTGACACCAAGAATAGCAAATGATTTTGGTAGCTGGTCGCTAGCGTACAAATGGTAAAGAGCAGGGATCAACTTACGGTACGTAAGGTCGCCTGAAGCACCAAAAATCACGATGCTACTGTTTTCAGGTATTACCATCTTTTTTCCTTAGACAATGGGGCAATTGTTTAGCGGACGCAATGTTAACAGCGTGCTAGATAAAAAGAAAATAAGTTTTGCCTATAAGAAAGATAGGTAAATTCGTCAGAGATATAAGCTCCGACCAGTTAGGTTTTTCAAACCTCCCGCCATTAATAAACAAGTAGCATAAACTAACAGATAGAACCCAGCAGCCAAGCAATTACTCTCACGTTACTGGCAAAACAGACCACATTTCTTCGTCAACTGTGTCAGACTCCAATATAATATAAAGATAATCTGCCTTAGCGCAGAGACATAACAAGACTAAGTGAAGAGAAGTAAACATGCTTTCTATATTCGACATCTACAAAGTTGGCGTCGGCCCTTCGAGCTCGCACACGAATGGTCCAATGATCGCTGGTTATCAGTTTACTACATTAATTGCGGCTCTACTCGATAACGTTCAAAGAGTTCAAATCGACCTTTATGGTTCGCTCTCTTTAACGGGCATTGGTCACCATACTGATCGAGCCACTATCCTTGGCCTACTTGGCAACAAACCGGACACTATCAAGATTTCAAGTGCTAACCAAGCCATGAAGAAAGCCATTAATGATGGCACACTGCCTCTCGCTGGTACGCACAACATCGGATTCAACTACAAAACCGACATGCTGTTTCATGAAGAAAATCTCCCTCTCCATGAAAACGGCATGACGATCTCCGCGTTTGATAGCGAAGGTAATCGTGTTGGTTTCGAAACTTATTACTCAATCGGTGGCGGTTTCATCGCAACGGAATATGAGCTACAACATGGCAAAGACGAGCAAGAAGTCAGCGTTGAGTATCCATTCACCAACGCAGATGAAATGTTAGCGCTTGCCGAGAAGAGCGGCATGAGTCTTGGCGGTATGGTG
Organism: Vibrio sp. CB1-5; assembly: GCF_059412285.1. Taxonomy (NCBI): domain Bacteria; kingdom Pseudomonadati; phylum Pseudomonadota; class Gammaproteobacteria; order Vibrionales; family Vibrionaceae; genus Vibrio; species Vibrio sp. CB1-5. The sequence continues at coordinate 60,418 of NZ_JBJHPB010000010.1, forward strand.
CTTCGTAACGAACTCGCGTTTAAAGACATCGAAGATATAAACGCAAAAACGGAACAAATTTGGCGTGTAATGACACGCTGTATGGAACGTGGCTTTGAAACAGAAGGTATTTTAGACGGTGGTCTAAACGTCACACGCCGCGCACCTAATCTTCTTAAGAAGCTCGAAGCGAACGCCGCAATAGAAAACGATCCAATGGAAATCATGGATTGGATTAACTTGTTCGCCTTTGCTGTCAGCGAAGAGAACGCGGCAGGTGGTCAGGTAGTTACCTCTCCGACTAACGGCGCTGCCGGCGTCATCCCAGCGGTTCTGATGTACTACCACAGATTCATCAAAGAGCTCGACACCAAACAGCTTAAAGATTTCCTTGCTGTGTCTGGTGCTATTGGCATCTTGTACAAAACCAATGCCTCTATCTCTGGTGCAGAAGTGGGTTGTCAGGGGGAAGTCGGTGTGTCTTCGTCAATGGCAGCAGCAGGTCTAACAGCCCTTCGCGGTGGCAGTAACGAACAGATGTGTATCGCAGCAGAAATCGCCATGGAGCACTCGCTGGGTATGACTTGTGACCCTATCGGTGGTTTAGTTCAAGTCCCATGCATTGAACGCAACGCCATGGGCGCTATGAAAGCGATTAACGCTTCACGTATGGCGCTTAAGCGTACTAGCAAGTGCTTAATCTCTCTCGACAAAGTCATTGATACCATGTACCAGACGGGTAAAGATATGAATAAGAAGTATCGTGAAACCTCTCAAGGCGGTTTAGCACTGATTCACCTTGCTCCACCTTGTGAATAAACTTTGTTTGCAAAAACAGCAGCCGATGGCTGCTGTTTTTAATAGAACATCTTACTTGCGCTTGCCGAGTTTCACGGTGCCGTTGGTTGAGAACCATAACGCTTCAGAGCGGCGTCGGCCTAGCAGGATTGGACCGTCATCGTAAAATAGAAAGTTTTTCCAATAACGTTTAAAGGTCGACCATTTCGTTTCAATTACGTTGTACTTCTCGTAGCAGAAGTACACGGTAACGTCATCTTGCCAATCAATGAACTGCTCTACCGCCTCGGGCAAATCATTTTCATCCGCTTCCCACGCCTGCATCCAATCAACTTCATCCCACCAGTTATTGTCTTTCATCGGCCAATCTTGGCTGCTCAAACGTTCAGCATCTGGGCTTTGAGCGCTGATGTTTTCTTTCCAAAACTGCGCTGCACGCGCTTGCGTCATCGGTTTGATTTGCGGCCAATCAACTTCTGGTACTGGCATTGATTGATGAGTAAAAATCCATTTTCTTTGGTATTCATCCAAAGTTGTGTACGACATTCAGTTTCCTAATTCTTTAACCAGCCATTTTCAACGGCTTCTTCAATGAGCGATTTTGCTTTATCCCAAAGCACTTGTGAACCTTTTTCTATCTTTTGATTCACCTGAATCGCTTGAGTCTCCGTTACTTTGTTCTCAATCCAACTTTGTCCCTGATTGTGATAGTTAAGCAACATCGGTATTAGTCTATCTAGCGCTTTAGCGAACTTGGCTTCCGAAGATTCAGCTTGTTCAAACTCACGCCAAATAGTAAACAGCTCTTCACCTTGATCCTCAGGTAGCATGCCAAACAAACGCTCAGCCGCTTCAAGCTCTTTTTGCTCTTGCAGCTGAGATGCTTGGACATCGTAGACAAAGGTATCACCCGCATCAATTTCGACAATATCGTGCAAAAGTAGCATCTTAATGACTTTTGTTATATCCACTGGCTCATTGGCATGTTCTTGAAACAGCAGTGCCATCATGGCGACATGCCAGCTGTGCTCAGCGCTGTTTTCAAAACGGCTTTCTGCACTTCGAATACGGGTACGGCGCAAGACAGATTTCAACCTGTCTAACTCCATCAATAAGTTCAGTTGCTGCTCTAATCTATTGATCATGATTCCTTCCAGTTTGGATTGTGAAGCGCCGTCAGGATATGATCTTCCCACTTGCCATTAATCAGCAAGTAATCTTTAGCAAACCCTTCTCGCTCAAACCCCATATGCTGCAACACGGCTTCACTGCGCTTATTGTGAGGCATGTAGCTGGCAGCTATGCGATGCATATTTTGAAACTCAAACATGTAAGGGATGGCCATAGACAAGGCGCGGCGCATGTACCCTTGCCCTTGTGCATCTTGAGCCAGAGAGTAGCCTAAATTGCATGAATGGAAGGGAAAGCGAACTAAATTGCTAAACGAAACCGTCCCCTTCATTTCTTTGGTGTCTGCATCAAATACCAGACAATAATAAGCCAAACCTAATCGGTGCAACTCTTCCAGTTTGAGCAGCTTATTCGCCCAAGTATCAACTTGGAAGAAGCCAAGTTCACGCTTTGGCTCCCATGGTTCTAAGAACTCACGATTATCACGGAAATACTGAGCCACGGTGTAAGCATCTGAAGGCGCTGAACTTCGAACCAGCACATTGCCCTCACAGCGATGCAACTGCACCGCTGAGCTTCTGTCTTCCATTAATTCTTCCTGATGTTGTAATCGCGTAGCTTATTAGCAATTGAGGTGTGAGAAACATTCAATCGGTTGGCAAGTTTACGGCTAGATGGGAACGACTGATAAAGCTTTTCGAGAACCTTAGACTCGTAATCTTTCATAATGTCATCCAACGAGCCATCAATGTTTAGATTCACGTTTCCTGTACTTACCGCTTCCAGTTTCGGTAAGTTGAAGTCTTCTAACTTCAGTCTTGTGCCACTTACTTGGGTGAGTGCGCGCAGCACCATATTATCAAGCTGTCTCATGTTGCCAGGCCAAGGATAATTGCTTAGCGCATCCAACAGTTCATCGTCAGCTTCTGGTTTGCTAATACCCAGTTTGGCGCTATGTTTGGCAACGAACAGTTCAAGCAACGGGGCAATGTCGCTCGCGCGCTCTCTAAGCGGCGGTATCGTCAACGTCAGCACATTAAGTCGATAATAAAGATCTTCCCTAAATGCGCCCTGCTCTGCCAAATCCGCTAAGTTGTGGCGAGTTGAAGCAATGATTCGAACATCGACGTGTACTTCGTGCTCTTCACCGACACGGCGGAAAGTACCGTCTTGCAAAAATCGCAGTAGCTTGATTTGTAGGTGCGGACTCATCTCGCCAATTTCATCAAGTAACACAGTGCCACCATTGGCCTGCTCAAAAATGCCTTTGTGGCCGTGTTGATGATTAAACGAGCCAGGTGCATGACCAAATAGCTCCGTTTCCGCCACATCATCCGGCATTGAGGCACAGCTGAGTACCAAAAATGGTTGAGAAGCGCGATGAGAGCGGTTGTGACATGCTTTCGCTAGCATCTCTTTACCCGTACCCGTCTCTCCTTCAATAAGAAGTGGCTGATCAAGCATGGCAAGCTTTTTCGCTTGGCTCATTAGTGCTTTGTGACGATTTGAGAGACCAACAAAGTGTTCAAAGCCTAATGTGTTACTGTCTGCTAACGACTCTGTTGTCATGGCGTGAGTAGTAGGGTGAATACTCATTACAGCACTAGCGAGCACTGTTTCATTCGACTCACCAGTAATGTAAACCGGCAAGATCTCCATGGTGTAATCTAAGCCGTCGATGACAATCGCTTGTTTTTGTCTAGTGATATCGCCTTCGATCCATTTGGCAAAGTTAAAGCTTGGCAATAAGTGGGAGATAAGCTGGCCCATTGCTTCGTCTTCACTCTTTGCAAGTAGTTTGAGCGCCGCATGATTCGCCATATCGATGGCGCCTTTGAGATCAATGGAAAGTACTGGATATGGCAAATTAGTCAGCAAAGACACCAGCTCGGTGTTGTGTCGCTCACTAGGCATAAATTGAATTTTTCGTACGTCTTTTACGCCGGAAATACGGCGAATTTCGGCCATCAAGTCGCGAAAAGTTTCAAAGTCTATATCTGGGCAATTGAGGTAAATGATGCCCGTAATATCGATTTCGATACCACGTAAGTCGATACTATTGGATGCCAAGATATCTAACAGCTCTCGAGTTAACCCAAGTCTGTCTTCGCAAAGGACTTCTAAACGCACTTTATGTTCCTGTAGAAAGTGTCACGAATTGTTGACACTAAGTGTGTATGACTCAGCGAGAGTCGTCAACAAAAACAGAAAGTTGTATGAGCGATATGCGTTGTTTTTAAGCGTATAAAGCTAACCAGCTAAAATAGCTTGTTCTAAATCACTGTATACCTTAACGATTTGATCGACTTTGGTCACTTTGAAAAGCTGCAATACCGGTGCACTTTCTGTGACGACAGAAATGTCCGATTGATGGTGGTTGTTCTTAAATGCCATCAGTACCCCAAGGGCACTACTGTCCATAAAACTCACATGGGTCAAGTCGAACAAAATGGGCTTATCGCCTGTCTCTGGCATATCATCAATAAAATCACGAAACTTAGTGACCAGTTTGGCGTCAAACCTAGCAGACTCAACCTCAATTACGGTCAACGAGTCATTGCTGTACGTTGCGAAAGTCATAAACACCTCTAGCCAACATGTGCGGTACGTTAAGTCTAATTTTTATTTATCTTCATCTATGAATATAGCCGCATTTCATAATTCTTACAGCATTCGACAACAAACCGAGCTTGTCCCCAATATTCATGTGGCTAATACTCGTGTTTTGGCGCAGAATAAACAAAAAACATAAAGATCATACGATTTTGAACTATCGCGCTGAATTAATTTTAGTTTTCACTACATTGCTTGCTGGTGCCGGTTGGGTATTCTCTAAAGAAGCCATTGCCGGATTGCCACCTTTTGGCTTTATTGGGTTGCGCTTTCTTTTTGCGTCGCTATTACTACTGCCATTTTGTCTAAAAGCGCTTAAAGCGGCTCCGCTCGCCGATTGCTTACGAGCCCTCAGCGTGGGTGGATTTTTAGGCTGTGCCATTTTTAGCTGGATTTATGCAATTTCTATTAGTGATACGTTGGGTGAAGGCGCGTTTATCATGAGCCTTTCTATGCTCATCGTACCGATCGTGGCGTGGGTGTTATTCAAAACCAAGCCTATCCGCGCGTTCTGGCTGTCACTACCTATCGCCATGGTTGGTTTGTTCTTATTATCATGGAAAGGCAGCTGGACATTTGATGCCAGCCAACTGTGGTTTTTAGTTTCCGCCATCGGTCTTGCGGTGCATTTTAACTTCAACAGTAAGTACTCAGTTCGGCTCTCACCGATCCTACTTGCTACGTTGCAACTATTTTCTACTGGTGTGCTCGGTCTTATCCTGTCCTACTTTACCGAGACTTGGCCAAGCGAAATTTCGACAACGACTTGGAAGTGGTTTGCGCTTAGTGTCGTGCTAGCGACAAGCTTGCGCTACTTAATGCAGACCACGGGCCAGAAGCTAGCCAATCCAACCAACGCAGCACTGCTGATGCTATTGGAGCCCATTTGGACGCTGATTTTGAGCATGATGATCTATCACGAGCCTATGCCGTTTAACAAAATTCTTGGCTGTTCACTACTACTTGGCTCGCTCATTTTTTATCGCCTCAGTTCTATGGTTAGCTTGCGAAAGCGCTAACCAAAAAAAGCGCGCCTTGGCGCGCTCTCTGTTTACTCTCCAGCATATTTGAGCATGGAAAGCCTTCGCGCAGATAGACGTCTTGCCATGTACGCTGCGAGCTTCTCAGTTTGCAGCTCTGAGAACTCCAGTCCTAGCTTAGTTCTTCGCCACAGCACATCATCGCAGCTGGTTGCCCACTCATTTTGCATCAGATAATCGACTTCTGCTTGATAGAGCCCATGACCAAAATGGTCACCAAGCGCTTCATATTCCGAAGCCCCAGCAACAATTTTCTCCAAGCTTGTACCGTAAGCCCTTACCCAGCGGTTGATAAGATCAGCATCAAGCCACGGATAACGCTTCGCGGTTTTTTTCGCTAGAGCTTCTCTGGTAGAGAAGTTTCCCCCCGGCAGTATCGCCTCTTTTGTCCAAGGCGACCCCATATGCGGGAAGAATGGCACCAACTTATCGACCGCCGCTTGTCCAAGCTTTCGATATGTAGTGAGCTTACCGCCAAAAATTGATAGCAACGGTGCATCATCAAGCTCATCGTCAAGCTCTATCGTGTAATCACGCGTTACGGCTTGCGGATCATCTGATTCATCTTCACACAGCGGCCTTACACCCGACCAATCCGACACTATGTCTTGTTTACTGATTTTTGTTTTAAAGTGTTGGTTCACTATCTCGCACAAATAGTCCTTTTCACTGCCATCAATTGCCACCTTACTCGGGTCGCCTTGATAATCCACATCCGTGGTACCGACTACGGAGTATTTATCCATATAAGGGATAACGAAAACAATGCGCTTGTCCTCGTTTTGCAAAATGTAGGCGTGGTCGCCTTGGTACATGCGGGGAACGACAATGTGACTCCCTTTGACCAATCGGATGCTTCTTGGGGATGGTAAAGCCAGTTGGTCATCAAAAAAGCGATCAACCCAAGGGCCGGCTGCGTTAACCAAGGCTTTAGCTCGTAAGGACTGAGTTTCTCCGGTTAGGGCATTGCTTGTTTCAACTAGCCAGCCGTCTGCCAATCTGCGCGCTCCGGTGCATTTAGTTTGCGTCAATATCGACGCACCTTTTTCCTTTGCCAGCATAGCGTTAGCGACAACCAAACGTGCATCATCAACCGCACAGTCAGAGTACTCAAAGCCGATTTTCATCTCTGGTAACAGCGGACTTTCATCACCAGCAAATTTAACGCCTTTGCTGCCAAGCAACGATACGCGTTTTCCCAAATGGTCATAAAGGAAAAGTCCAGCACGTATCATCCAAGCTGGACGTAAGTGAGGACGATGAGGCAACTGGAAGCGCAAAGGAGCAACTAAATGGGGGGCATTTTTTAACAGCACTTCTCGTTCTGCTAACGCTTCTGACACTAAACGAAACTCGTAATGCTCGAGATATCTTAGGCCACCGTGAATGAGTTTGCTGCTCGCCGATGACGTCGCCGAAGCAAGATCATTCATCTCGACCAACGCCACATTCAAACCTCTTCCTGCCGCATCGGACGCCACAGCCACACCATTGATACCGCCGCCGATAACTATCACATCGTAATTGTTGTTCGTGTCACCCATTCCCACTTGCCTCCGTTTATCTCGTCATTTTAATGAGCACATACGAACAATATAATGCGCGAAAACGAACATTGCGAGCCTTTCGATAGCAAAATGTTAAAATTGTTCATTTCTATCACTTTGCTCACACATTCTATGCCCTGCTTTGAATATTATTAACAACAACACTATTATCATCACTTGATGCTACCAGCATCGCTTTCGGCCAATGGTCGAAAACGAACAGATGCTCTCATTAACACTCATCGATAGACGGACACTCTATGAATAACAAAAAAGTCATCATTGCTCTCGACCAAGGTACCACCAGCTCACGAGCGATCGTCTTTGATCATGACGCTAATATCATCACGACTTCTCAACGGGAATTCACCCAGATATACCCGCAACCAGGCTGGGTTGAGCATGACCCCATGGAAATTTGGGCAACGCAACGCTCATCTCTGACCGAAGCCCTCGCCCAAGCAGACATCGGCAGTGATCAAGTCTCCGCAATTGGTATTACCAATCAAAGAGAAACCACTATCGTCTGGGATAAAAACTCCGGACAGCCCATTTACAACGCTATCGTTTGGCAGTGCCGCCGTACCGCCGATTACTGCGACAAACTCAAAGCCAATGGCCACGAGCAAATGATTCAAGATAAAACGGGTTTAGTGATGGATGCATATTTCTCTGCATCAAAAGTGGCGTGGATACTGGACAATGTAGAAGGCGCGCGCGAAAAAGCCGATAACGATGAATTACTCTTCGGTACGGTAGACACATGGCTCGTTTGGAAACTCACCCACGGTAAATCCCATGTGACTGACGTGAGTAACGCCTCCAGAACTATGCTATTCAACATTCACACCCTAGAGTGGGATGAAGAACTACTCGAGCTATTTGATATTCCTCGAACCATGTTGCCAAACGTGAAGTCATCGAGCGAAATCTACGGCCATACTCAAATAGGTGGCGGCAACCATGCTATTGCCATCAGTGGTATCGCCGGGGATCAACAAGCCGCGCTGTTTGGCCAGCAATGCGTGAAGAAAGGCATGGTAAAGAATACCTATGGCACGGGCTGCTTTTTGCTGATGAACACGGGTAGCAAGCCAGTTAAATCTCAGCATGGCCTACTCACTACAGTGGGCTACCAAATCGGCGACGAAGTCACCTACGCCCTTGAAGGCAGCGTATTTATGGGCGGGGCTACGATTCAGTGGCTACGAGACGAGTTAGGATTGATTCGTGATGCCAAAGACACAGCGTATTTCGCTCAGCAAGTGGACAGCTCAAACGGTGTGTATTTAGTACCTGCATTTGTTGGGCTGGGCGCACCTTATTGGGATCCTCATGCTCGAGGCAGCTTAGTTGGTTTAACCCGAGGCACCAATCGCAATCACATTATTCGCGCGGCACTGGAAGCGATCGCTTATCAAAGCAAAGATGTGTTGCTTGCGATGGAAGAAGACTCCGGCATCAAACTCAATCAAATACGAGTCGATGGCGGCGCTGTGGCCAATGATTTCTTGATGCAATTTCAATCCGACATCATGGGTAGCAAAGTGGTTCGTCCAATGGTTCGCGAGTCGACGGCGCTCGGTGCAGCCATGCTTGCCGGACTCGCCGTTGGGTATTGGAACAGCCAAGAGGAGCTCGCTGATAAAAAGGAGATCGAGCGGATCTTTAGTCCTGAATTAGAACGCGAAAAACGTGAGACTCTGTATGACGGATGGTTAACTGCCATTGGGCGAACAAAAACTAACTAGCCTTAGCCCGAGATTAAAAACGCACCATTTGGTGCGTTTTTTGCTTTTGAGTACCCAGATAATTGGTACTAAACGGTGGCGTTTTTACATCAAAACCGCTAAGTTCAGCGAGCGCTGTCAGAGTAACAGCGCGTCGATTCTATTGTTAAATGTACTGTTATTCTTCACGGATGCTTGAATATGACCCACACCTCCCCTGCTTTTATTGATGGTGGTTTAAAATTTACCCCTCATTATTTTTCGGTTCCTCTCGACTACCAAGACCCAATAAAAGGTTCGTTGCAGATCTTCGCGAGAGAAGTCACTCTCGCCAAGGACAATGCTGAAAAGCCTTGGTTAGTCTTTTTTCAAGGCGGCCCTGGTTTTCCATCTCCACGCCCCAATGGTAACAGCGGCTGGCTAAAACGCGCTCTACAGGACTATCGCGTACTGCTTCTTGACCAGCGCGGCACAGGCAACAGCAGTGTGATTAGTCACCAAACCTTGGCGCATCTTTCTCCAGATGAGCAAGCTGACTACCTAAGTCATTTCCGAGCCGATAATATTGTTCGTGATGCAGAATTTATTCGTCAGGCTTTTGGAGTCACACAATGGGCTATTTTGGGGCAGAGCTTTGGCGGTTTTTGCTCTCTGACCTATCTATCGCTGTTTCCAAATAGTCTCAGCCGTGCCTACATAACAGGCGGCGTGCCCTCAATAGAAAGACATCCTGATGATGTCTATACAGCCACGTTCAAGCGTACTAAAGAGAAAAACCAAGAATTTTTCAATCAGTTCCCACATGCACAATCGTTATGCAAAAAAATTGCTAACCACCTAGCGACAAACGAAGTGACTTTACCGAATGGGCAAGCTTTCACTGTGGAACAATTTCAACAAATTGGGATCAATTTTGGTGTCAGCGATACCTTCCTTCCTACCTATTACTCTCTTGAAAATGCGTTCATTGAAGTGAATGGAAAACCAACATTACGTTATGAATTCTTGAATGAAATGCTGATGCAACAGGCCTTTCAAACCAATCCTATTTATGCGCTGTTGCATGAGTCTATTTATTGCCAAGGCTTTGCATCGAGTTGGTCCGCTGATCGCGTTAGGCAACAGCACGACGAGTTTAATTACCAACAGGGTGACGACGTCTTCTACTTTACTGGGGAGATGGTGTTCCCTTGGATGTTTGAGCAATACGAATGCTTAAAGCCCCTCAAGAAAGCCGCCGACCAACTGGCAGAAAAAGACGATTGGGGCCCACTCTACGATGCTGAAGTATTGGCAAACAACCGCGTCCCTGTCAGTTGCGCCGTCTACGCTGACGATATGTTTGTTGAGATGGACATCAGCCGCGAAACACTCGCTAAAATCCCAAATTCGAAAGCTTGGATCACCAACGAGTATGAACACAATGGGTTACGTGCCGATGGAGAGCGCATTCTAGACAAGTTGATCGAAATGGGTGACCACATCGATTACTGTCAGCACTAGGCTAGGTTAATATCGACTGGCTTTGCTCTTTAAGCCAGTCTTTGAACAATCTCGTATACGGATCGTCAAATTGGGTAATAATAAAGTACCCTGCATGAGCCGCTATCGGTGCAAAAGGGGCGACCAGTCGTCCCTTTTGCACCTCCTCCCCTAGTAGCGCCTTTCTTGCTAACGCAATGCCTACACCCGCCTCCGCCGCGGACATAGCCATGTCAGTTCGATTGAAAAAGTGTCCTTTGTTGGTCTCTAAGTCCAATCTTTGTTCAGAAGCCCAGTATTGCCATTCATAATCTTTTGGTACTCCCTGCCACGGCATTATGTCGTGGAGTAATGTCACCTCCTGCCAAGCCTCGCTCCCTTGTTGTAACCCAGGATGTTTAGCTAGATAGTCGCGACTCAACACCGGAATTAGCCACTCCTCCATCAGCAGTTCAGCTTCTGAGCGTTTATAAGGGATAGGTCCATAATCGATGGCAATATCAAAGTCTCGATTGTCGCTGTCCACCAGCGCCCCTTCTGCCAAAGTATGGATCTGGACATCTGGATACCGGCGATGAAAGTTCTCAAGCTTGGGCACCAACCACTTAAACGCAAACGAGGGAGTTAGCTTGAGTCTGATCTGTTTACGCTCAGAAACACGAGTCAGTTGAAATACATTTTCCTCAATAGCGGCTAAGTGATGCTCTGTGGCTTCCACCAACCTGTTACCCTGTTCTGTCAATCGTATTCCACGAGCGTGGCGTTCAAAAACGCTAAAACCTAACTTATCCTCTATTTGTTGTAATTGCTGACTCACTGCACTGACCGTTAGATTAAGCTGTTTTGCTGCACTGGTAATACTGGTATGCCGAGCAACAACACAAATCAAGTTCACCCCATTTAACAATGCTGACTTCATTTTGAGCCTTTAGTTTTTCTAAAACCTACTATTAATTCTTATCGATTGTTAATCAGATGTAAATTATTCATTCTGAGTAAAACTCAAAAGTGCGAGAAGCAATAGTGAAAGTCATTGTATTGGGAAGCGGAGTCATTGGACTCACAAGTGCATGGTATTTGTCTCAGGCAGGCTTTGACGTGACGGTTGTTGACAGACAATCCAGAGCTGGCGAGGAGACGAGCTTCGCCAATGCTGGACAAATTTCCTATGGCTACTCTTCTCCCTGGGCTGCACCGGGTATTCCCACCAAGGCCATTAAATGGCTATTTGAGCAACACGCGCCACTTAAGATAAAACCGAGTTTGAGCCCGGAGCTTATTCGCTGGGCAAGCCAAATGCTGGTCAACTGTCAGCTCGACAGATATAAACTGAACAAATCCCGAATGCTCACCATTGCCAATCGAAGTCGTCGATGTCTGGCAAAACTAAATCAAGACCACACTCTCCAATACCAAGGGCGAACACAAGGAACATTGCAAATTTTTCGCTCTCAACAGCAACTTGATGCGATTGAAAAAGACATGCCGCTATTGACTGAAAGTGGAACTCGATTCCAGCTATTTGATACCCAGCAGTGCTTGCAACAAGAGCCGGGGCTCGCAAATATGCATGGGGATTTGGTGGGTGGACTTTGCTTGCCCGACGATGAAACGGGCGACTGTTATCTTTTCTGCCAGCAACTGCAAAAAATGGCGGAGAAATCGGGCGTGAAATTTCTATTCGATACAAAAGTCAACGCCCTAATGACTGAGAAGCGCCGTGTCGTCGGTGTCACCACCTCAAACGGTACCATCACTGGAGATCACTTTGTAGTGGCACTCGGCAGTTACTCAAAGGCTTTGCTGCAACCCCATGGTATTGATCTGCCAATTTATCCAGTCAAAGGCTACTCACTCACTTTGCCTATCATCGATCCTAGCCAAGCACCAACGTCGACTATCATGGATGAGACCTTTAAAGTGGCCGTCACCCGTTTTGATGACCGAATTCGCGTGGCGGGCACTGCAGAATTAGCCGGATTTGATCCCGCTCTCCCTGACAAACGCTTAGCGACTCTAAACCACGTAGTCAGCGATTTATTTCCTCAAGGCGTAGATTTGGCGAGCGCAGACTATTGGACAGGCTTCCGCCCGATGACTCCGGACGGAACGCCGATCATCGGCAAAACTCCGCTGACCAACCTGTATACCAATACCGGGCATGGCACCTTAGGTTGGACGATGGCCTGTGGTTCCGCGGATATTCTTACCGAGCTGATGGTATCCAACGGAAAACAAGAATTGCCCGAGCTGAGCATCGAGCGATATTAGCGGGTTAGGTAACTACCTGACAGCTCTTGGTATATCTCAAACAGTGACGTCCTAGTTTGCACATTCAGTGCTTTAACATCCTCACATGGCGCGACTAAGTCCGGTACCTGGTAAGTATGCATAGCCGCTGCTACAGCTGCTTTAACACCGTTATTGGAATCTTCAAATGCCAAACAGTGCTCTGAAGCAACGCCAAGTCGCTTAGCCGCTAAGTGGTAGATCTCGGGGTCCGGTTTACCGCGCGTGACCTCACACCCTGTCGCTAAGCAGCTAAAATAGCCGTCTAAGCCTGCTAGCTTAAGTTTCTTTTCGGCGACATCGCGATGAGTAGAAGTCGCAACAGCGATAGGAATGTTCTTGGAGGTTAACCAATCAAGCAGCTCAATAACGCCGTGCTTTTTGGGAATCGCTTGATGAAATACGACACTGGTGTAGCGCTGACGCCATTCGTCATTAATCACTTTGTAATCAATAATGCCAGCGTAAGCCTCGCCTAACTTAGCGTGTATAGTTTTAGAATTACAGCCGATGATCGACAAGTACTTCTCTTCAAGAAATGGTACCCCTAATGCTTCACAAGCCTTCTCAAAGATACCTTTGCAGACGTTTTCTGTATCCAACAGCAATCCGTCCATATCGAAAATCGCACCTTTAAAATTCATTTCTTTCTCTTTAGTCAATGCATCCAAAATAGGTCAAAGCCTTTTTATGTGCGCATTGTGCCGCATCCTAATGTGTATTACCAAATAAATAGCGGAGTAATTTCGGGTGTAGGCATTGCGAAGTATCCATGTACTAACCCAACTAACAGCCCTTCTTGACCATCAGTTTTAATGCTTACTCTAGAGTCGCTACGGTTATGAAAATGTCCCTTTTTAACCTGACTTGAATACACACCTTGCGAGCCGAAATTTATGAGCCGCAGCTTAACAATCTAGAGCGATTCAAAGCGATCTATCACACGTTTCCACCGCAACCAGAACCAGAGACTCATCTGGCTAAGTAAGTCAGGCTAACCAGCAAGCTGCTACTCAATAGGGCGACCATACACACAGTCAAAATATGCCAAAGGGGCGACGCGAGCACTCGCTTTGCTTTGCCACTTGGTACTGTTGGCAACGAGCCACCTTTGCTGCGAACCCGCCAAAATCGCTTGACTGATCGCCGCCTCGCGCAGCTCATGCTCCAGAGCAAACTCCTCTTTTTGAGGCTCCAAAGCGGGCTGATCCGTGACGCTTGATGCAAGATTCACCGCCGCGCAACACACAATCCCAATATCAGCAGAGAACTGCCCGAAAAAGTTGGCCACATGATCCCCGACCACATCGCCATCATTGGTACGCATTCGTCCACCAGCAATCCAGGTTTCCACCTGTTCAAACTGCGCCAAGATATGCGCGGCCTGATAGTTATTGGTGACAACGCGAAGATGCTTGTGGCCACTTAACTGCTCCGCAATCGCCGCTATCGTAGTACCTATGCCTAAAAACAGCGTGCAACCGTCCGGGATATTGGCAACCACCTGTTTGGCTATTTGCTGTTTTTCCGTCAAGTTGGTTGCACTACGTGAAGTAAAGCTACGATTGCTTAGCGTTGTCGGCAAACCCACTCCACCATGATGGCGACGAGCAAGGCCGAGACTGCAAAGCTCATTAATATCACGGCGAATGGTCTGTGTGGTGACATCAAAGTGGCTCGAAAGCGCCTCTATGGTGCAGTATTCTTGGGTATGTATCAGGTCGATAATACTTGTTTGTCGCAAACTAAGATGGTGCATGATGGTCGGTACCTACCTCTCTATTTCACATTAGGCATCAACTAAATCTTGCGGCTTTGATGCTGTTGACTGTCTTTGATAATCCTGAGGCACGTCGCTTATCATCATATCCACGCCCCACCCCCAAAATGACTCGACCAAAACTGGATGATTAGGGGTGTAACAATAGAGTTGATATCCCGCCGATTTTATCCATCTCGCTGTCTTTTCATTAAGAAAGTGAAAGTCGCAATGTACGCTGTAAGCATCTAAATTATCGAGAATAGTTAGCGCGTTATCCGGTATTTGTTGCCACAATTGCCCGCGACGTATGGAGGGCAATATTCGCTGCATCACCGTCAGCGCCTGCGTACTAAAACTAGAGAATAGCACCTGCTCCGTGGCAATACCTAGCTCAGTCATGACCAACTTAACTTGCTGACACAAAAGCTCAATATCGTCACCTTCATATTGCTTTAGCTCAACATTGACCGTCAGGCCATGTCTTTGCGCCAACAATAGAGTCTCAGCCAATGTTGGAATAGTCTCGCCTTCATAAGCATCACCAAACCATAGGCCCGCATCTAAGGCTTTTAGCACCTGAACACTCATATCGGCGACGCGGCCGCGGCCGTTGGTACAGCGGTTCACGGTACGATCATGAATAACGACTGGCACCTTGTCCTGACTAAGCTGAACATCAATCTCAATCCATTCTAGTCCTAACAAAGCCGCCAGTTCAAAAGCGGCCAACGTATTTTCGGGTGCGAGGCTAGAAACGCCACGATGCGCTGTGATTTTCATTGATTCCTTTACCATTTTCATTTGCATTCAAATGAAAGGATTACAACTCTCTGTGACACTATTATTGCCGTTTTATTGCGTTTCCATGGCCATAAAATGTTTCAAATAAGTTCATTTAACTGTCACTTAATCGTCATTTGCTCAGTTTAACTTTCACTTGAACATTTTAAAGCAGTGGCTCTACAACAAGTGAACGTCTGCTTATGAACCAAAAACCAACATTTTCACATTTAAGGGAAACACTATGTCTATTAAACACCTCACAGGAATGGCGGTGGCAGTGGCGCTCATGAGCACTGGTGCTCAAGCAAAAACTGAGGTTGAGTGGTGGCACGCCATGGGCGGCGCTTTGGGTCAAAAAGTTAATGATATCGCTGCGGATTTCAATGCAAGCCAAGAAGAATACGAGATCAAACCGGTTTACAAAGGTAGCTACGCAGAAACCATGACCAGCGCTATCGCTGCTTTCCGAGCGAAAGAGCAGCCTGCCATTGTTCAGGTGTTTGAAGTGGG
The DNA here is from genome assembly GCF_059412285.1 of Vibrio sp. CB1-5. Classification (NCBI taxonomy): domain Bacteria; kingdom Pseudomonadati; phylum Pseudomonadota; class Gammaproteobacteria; order Vibrionales; family Vibrionaceae; genus Vibrio; species Vibrio sp. CB1-5. The sequence goes on from NZ_JBJHPB010000010.1 coordinate 76,082, forward strand.
TACAGCGACCATGATGGGCGCGAAACAAGCTATCTACCCAGTTTACGAGCTCATGGAAGATACCAAAGAGCCATTTAATCCAGACAACTATCTCTCCGCTGTGACAGGCTACTACACCACCAATGACGGTCAGATGCTATCGATGCCGTTTAATAGCTCTACGCCTGTGATGTACTACAACAAAGATATGTTCGCAAAAGCAGGGATCACCTCAGCGCCTAAAACTTGGAAGGAAATGGAGCAAGTGTCACGCAAACTGCTCGAGTCTGGCGCTCAATGTGGTTTCACTACTACATGGCAATCTTGGACTCAAATCGAAAACTTTGGCGCTCGAAACAACATTCCAGTCGCGACGCAGAATAACGGTTTTGGTGGTTTTGATACGGAATTTAAGTTCAATGGAGCACCTTATGTGAAACACATTGAGAAGCTTGGTGAGTGGTCTAAAGAAGGCATCTACAAATACGGAGGTCGCCAATCTGATGGCATGCCACTTTTCTACACCCAAGAGTGTGCGATGACTATGGGATCATCTGCAGGCCTAGCCGGTATTCAAGAAAACATGAAAGGCATTGAGGTAGGTGTTGCCGAGCTTCCATATGATGATGAACTGATTGCGAAACCACAGAACACCATCATTGGGGGTGCATCACTGTGGGTACTTCGTGGCCACTCATCTGAAGAGTACAAAGGCGTAGCGAAGTTCTTTAGTTACCTATCAAGCGCAGAAGTTCAAGCAGATTGGCACCAGTTTACCGGCTACCTACCTATCACTCAGCAAGCTTATGAGCTGACTAAACAGCAAGGTTTCTACACAACGAACCCTGGCACGGACACAGCTATTGTGCAAATGACTTCAACTGAACCAACAGCCAACTCGAAAGGTATTCGCTTTGGTAACTTCTTGCAAACTCGTGACATCATTAACGAAGAGCTAGAAGCAGTTTGGGCAGGTAAGGCCACAGCAAAATCGGCACTTAACAACGCGGTTCGCCGTGGTGACGAACAACTTCGTCGCTTTGAACGCACACAGAAATAACCCGTTGTCTTTTCTACGCCGCCACTGCATTTAAGTGGCGGCATGTCGGTATTGTTTATGTCTTCACAAGTTATTTTTAAAAATAAATGGTTGCCCTACGCGCTGATTGCGCCTCAGTTGGTGATCACCCTAGTGTTTTTTATCTGGCCAGCAGGCCAAGCGGTATTTCAATCTTCTCAGTTGGAAGACGCCTTCGGTATTAGCCGAGAATTTGTTGGGCTGGAGAATTTTAGCAAACTGCTAGGCAACAGTTACTACCTTGATTCCTTTTTCACCACCATTCAGTTCAGTGTATGTGTTGCTGTTTTGGCTTTGGTGAGCGCACTGATTCTCTCTGCCTTTGCTGAGCATATTGTTCGCGGTGCCACCATGTATCGTACCTTTTTGATTTGGCCATATGCCGTCGCACCCGTTGTGGCCGGTTCACTTTGGCTGTTTCTTTTTGACCCAACGATTGGTGTTATTACCGATGTACTTAAGTGGTTTGGCGTTCAATGGAACCCTACTCTTAACGGGACTCATGCGATGTGGATGGTCATCATCACCTCGACATGGAAACAGATCAGTTACAACTTCTTGTTTTTTCTCGCGGCGCTGCAATCTGTGCCAAAATCATTACATGAAGCGGCAGCCATTGATGGTAGTGGCCCCGTAAAGCGATTTCTGACAATCAGTTTCCCACTGATTTCACCAACCAGTTTCTTCTTGTTGGTCGTCAACTTTGTGTACGCCTTTTTTGATACGTTCGCCATTATTCACGCCATGACTCAAGGCGGTCCGAGTAACAGCACGTCTACCTTGGTTTACAAAGTCTACAACGATGGCTTTATTGGCCTAGACCTCGGTTCATCAGCCGCACAGTCGGTCATCCTAATGATTCTTGTCGCCCTACTCACGGTGATTCAATTTAAATATGTAGAGAAGAAGGTGGCGTACTAATGGTAGAAAGAAGACCCCTATTTACGATTTTTTGCCACGTCATTTTAGCGCTAGGCATTATCTCTATTGCATTACCAGTGTGGATAGCGCTAGTCGCGACGACACACGAAAATACCGCGTTTGCCACAGGTACGCCTCTTTGGTTTGGCGACCTTGGGTTTAGCGTTTTTGGTGAGTTACTCAGTAACCAAAGTTCGTTCAACAACAGCGCGCTGCCGATCACCCACATGCTCACCAACTCGCTGATCATGGCTTTGTTCATTACCTTCGGGAAGTTGATCATTTCTATCATGTCAGCGTATGCGGTGGTGTTCTTTCGCTTTCGCGGCCGCATGGTGGCGTTTTGGATGATCTTTTTCACCCTCATGCTGCCAGTGGAAGTGCGCATCATGCCGACTTTCGAGGTGATCACTAACCTCAACATGCTCAATTCATTCTATGGACTTACAGTTCCATTGATTGCTAGTGCAACGGCAACGTTCTTATTTCGCCAGTTCTTCATGACCATTCCCAATGAGTTAGTTGAAGCAGCGAGAATCGATGGTGCCGGGCCGATTAAATTCTTTTTCGATATTTTGCTGCCCCTTTCTCGCACCAATCTCGCCGCTCTGTTCGTGATTACTTTCATCTATGGTTGGAATCAGTATTTATGGCCGCTACTCATCACCACTGATGCTCAGTACTACACCATTGTTATGGGCATCAAACAGATGCTTGGTGTGGTTGATGGCGTCATCGAATGGAACAAAATCATGGCAACCACCATTATCGCTATGTTGCCACCCGTCATCGTTGTGATTGCAATGCAAAAAGCCTTCGTCAAAGGCTTGGTAGATTCGGAGAAATAAATGTCTACACTTACTCTTTCAAACATCGCTAAATGTTACCCAAATGGCTACCAAGCGATCCCAAACATCAATTTGAACATTGAAGACGGCGAAATGGTCGTTTTGGTTGGTCCGAGTGGCTGTGGTAAGTCTACACTGCTACGCATGCTCGCCGGCCTAGAGGAAATCAGTGCAGGTACGTTGCAGATCGATGATAAGGTCGTCAACAACCTAGAGCCAGGCGAACGTGACATCGCGATGGTATTTCAAAACTACGCGTTGTATCCGCACATGACGGTATACGACAACATGGCCTACGGACTGAAAAACCGTAAAACACCAAAAGTAGAGATCAAACGCTTAGTCAGTGAAGCGGCCGACATGTTAGAGCTCAACGGCTTACTGGATCGTAAACCTAAGCAGCTTTCTGGTGGTCAAAGGCAGCGTGTTGCTATGGGGCGCGCGATAGTTCGCGAGCCAAAAGTGTTCTTGTTCGATGAGCCACTTTCAAACCTGGATGCAAAGCTGCGAGTGCAGATGCGTTTAGAAATAAAACGCCTTCAACGCCGATTGGGTACCACCTCGGTCTATGTAACACATGACCAGGTAGAAGCCATGACGCTTGCTGATAAGCTGGTCGTTTTGGACAAAGGTAATGTCGAACAGGTGGGCACACCGCTTGAAATCTATGACAACCCAGCATCACTGTTTGTGGCGACCTTCATTGGCTCACCATCAATGAACATCCTTGATGCTAATGTATCCATTGAGGGTATTGAACTGGATGACGCAAGGCTAAATATCAACACCTCTTCGCTCGTGCTTGGCGAGATTAAATTGGGCCTAAGGCCTGAACATCTAACCCTGAATGAAGACAATCCTTGGTTCCATGTTGAAGTTGAACTTATCGAAGCACTGGGTGCCGACTTACTGCTCTACTGCAAAACAGTCGGCTCACAATCTCAAAAACTTGTCGTACGTGTTGAGGGGCACTCAAAAATCGCCATTGGCGACAAACTAGGCCTTGATATCGATGTAGAACACATCCATCTTTTTGATAGTGACACATCAAAACGCATTCACTTTGATAGCAAAACGCAGCAACAAGAGGTTATGAATGCCTAAGTCTTTAGAAGCGCTGTCTCACGCTCAGGCAAAAGAGATCCAATGGCTACTAACAGATGTCGATGATACTTTGACATGGCAAGGACAACTTCCGCCAGAAACACTCGATGCTTTATCGAAACTACAAAAAGCAGGCATCAAGGTGGTCGCCGTTACTGGTGCGTGTGCGGGTTGGTGTGACCAAATTGCGAAACTGTGGCCGCTTCATGGTGTTATCGGCGAAAATGGTGCTTTTTGGATGCAGAGGAATCAGTCTGGTTTCCATACTCAGTCACTCAGCCCACTGTCCATGATGCGAGCGCAGCAACAAGCGCTCATTAAACAGCTGACTCAATTGCTACGCGACTATCCCGGTATCGACTTTGCCAGTGATCAGGACTTTCGCTTCTGCGATGTCGCTATTAATCTTGGACAAGATCGCAAAGCTGTTGAAGCCGATGTAGCAGCAAAGCTACTTAATGACATTCACCAACTGACATTAAATGGACAGAAGGTGAAAGCCACACAAAGCTCTATCCACATCAACGTTTGGGTTGGAGAGCACAATAAGCGCGTATCCAGTGAACACTATCTAAAGCAACAACCAGATTTTGGCACTTTGAGTCTGTCTAATGTGGCTTATGTGGGCGACTCACTCAATGATGAAGCCATGTTTGAGTGGCTTCCTGTCACATTTGGAGTAAACAACATTTCCCCTTTGCTAGGAAAACTCAGCTCACCACCAAGCTTTGTTACGGCAGGTAACGGGGGCTATGGGTTTGCAGAGTTGGCCGAAATGCTCATCAACTCTCGCTAAGTGAAAACGAAAGAGACATCCCGCAGGATGTCTCTTTTTAGATTATGCCTCAGACGCTTCAACTTGTTTTGGCGACTTTTCCGACTCTGGAAATAGCGATAGCAAGCCAGCCATTGTCAACGCCGCAATACCGGACATAGTGACAGGTGACCCCAACACGGTTTGCACCAACTTAGGGGCTTGTTTCAACAGGTCTGGAACTAGCATGACGCCAAGCCCTAAACCAAATGAGATAGCAATCGTCATGATCTGTCGTCGATCAAGTTCTTCGTTAGCGATGATTTTGATGCCCGCTGCCGCGACTGTGCCAAACATCACCAAGGTTGCGCCGCCAAGAACAGGTTTTGGAATCGTCATTAATACCGCGCCCAATATAGGGAACATGCCGAGTACAAATAAGATCACAGCAATAAAGTAACCAATGTATCGACTGGCAATTCCGGTTAAGTGGATAACGCCATTATTCTGACTGAATGTCGTGTTCGGGAAAGTATTAAATGTCGCTGCAATCAACGAGTTGATACCGTCTGCCAAAACGCCACCTTTAATACGCTGCAGATAACCATTTCCACTAATAGGCTGTTTCGAAAACATGCAGTTAGCCGTTAAATCACCGGTAGACTCGATAGCCGTGATCAGATAGATAAATGCGATAGGCACAAAAGCATGCCAATCGAAAGCAAAGCCGTATTTAAACGGAATCGGAATGCTCAAAAGTGGCTGAGAAGAGAAATCGACCATCGATGCTTTGCCAATCATCAACGCCACTAACCAGCCGACGAGAAGTCCAACCAAAATTGAGGATAGCCTTACCATAATGTTGCGGCTCATATTGAGCGCCACGATCGTGCCAAGTACTAAGCCGCCTAGTAGAACATTGGTTGCAGAGCCAAAATCCTCGGCACCGACACCACCTGCAATGTCGGTCACCCCAACTTTAATCAAGTAGATACCAATCGTGGTAATCACAATCCCTGTCACAACAGGCGTAATCACTATTTTTAGTTTGTCGATAAATCGTGACAACACTATCTCGACAAAGGCACCAAAAAAGCAAACGCCGAAAATCGTCGCCAACATTTCATCAGGACCACCGCCATTGGCTTTGACTAAGAAACCCGCACCTAATACTGATCCTAAAAACGCGAAGCTCGTCCCTTGTACGCAAATCATGCCCGCGCCCACAGGGCCTATGCGCCGAGCTTGAATAAACGTACCAACGCCCGAAACCATCAACGCCATACTAATCAAGTAAGGTACGTGCTCGCCCAAACCAAGCACGCCGCCGATGATAAGTGTCGGTGTGATGATCCCTACAAAGCTCGCCAGCACATGCTGCAGTGCCGCATAGCTTGCTGCTTTGACTGACGGTTTGTCGTCCAATCCATAAATGAGATCGCCTTTGTCGTGTTCCATATGACTTCCCTTCTGTATTTTTAATTGTATACAAACTAACGACAACCTAGTGAGCAATATACGTGCCATTCATGTGAACTCAATAAAGTCAGTAAGTTACAAAGACTCACTCACTTTGAATGCACTGAAAAGTTGCATGCTTTTTCTCAATTGATGCAAATATCGACAAACAAATTAACAACTTACTCTTTGACTTACACGTGTACGCTGATATTCTGGCGAACAGTTGTAAGCTTAAATGGAGACAGTTGATGGATACGGTGAAAAAGCCCCCAGTTATTTGGCTAAATGTGACGATATTTCTAGGGACGTTTATTCTGGCGACAGTGGGTGTCATTTGGTACGGCATGGTTGAAGGCTACAGCCTAGCTCACTGGGTTTGGCTCGTCATTGCTTTCGTGTTTTGCGGCATGTCAATTACGGCAGGCTATCATCGTCTTTGGTCTCACAAGACCTATCAATCTCATCGATCTCTAAGGTTTCTCTTTGCGATTGGCGGTGCATTTGCACTACAAAACAGTGCGTTACATTGGTCTTCAGACCATCGCGTCCATCACAAGCATGTCGATAACAACGACAAAGATCCCTACTCTGCCAAGCGCGGTTTCTGGTACTCGCACATAGGTTGGATGCTTCGAGAATATCAAGCCGAGCGCTACGAAGACTACCGAAACTGTCGCGACCTACAAAAAGACTCGATTGTTATGTGGCAACACAAGCATTATGTATTGTTGGCTCTGGCGACGAACTTTGGTATCCCTCTCGCACTTGGACTTTGGTACGGTGATGTTCTGGGTTTTTTGTTGATTGTTGGCGCCTTACGTTTAGTACTCAGTCACCACACCACCTTTTTCATTAATTCTCTGGCGCATATCTGGGGCTCTCAACCTTACACCAGCAAAAACACCGCTAGAGATAATGGTGTTTTGGCCTTTTTCACTTTTGGTGAGGGTTACCACAACTTCCATCACATCTTCGAGCACGACTACCGCAATGGTATTCGCTGGTGGCAATTCGATCCTACCAAATGGTTGATTCGCTCTTGTGCGAGCTTAGGCCTAACCTCAAACCTGAAAACTGTATCAGCATACCGAATTGAGAAGGCGCGGTTGATGCAGACCATGGCAAACGCTAAAGACAAAATCTTTACGTTGCCCAACGCCGATCAGCTCCAAGCAGCCTTAGAGCAAGAGTTTCAGTTACTGCTAAGTAAATTGACGGAATACGACCAATTGCGAAGCCAAGTTATCGACTCGGCAAAGTCCAGCGTTAAAGAGAAATATGAGCAAGCGCTTCTACGAGTCAGGCTCGAGCAGCTCGACTTGAACCTTAAAGAGCATAAGAAGCGTTGGCAGCAAATAGTCTCTAACCCACGCCTTGTACTGAGCTAGTAACGACTCATTTAGTTAGGCTTCAATTTTATTGACAGTGAGCGAGCACGTCCCCGTGCTCGCCTTTTTATATAATCATGGTTCAACTCTTTAGCCATGATTATTATGAAAAAAGGCAACCTTTGGCAGTTCTCTCAAGCCTCTATGGGCATTGTCCAATGGATCGGCGTGGCGATCATCATCGCCCCGGTTATTCTATCTCGTACCGGAAGTGCGATTTTAGTAGGTCAAGTCATGCTCATTCTTGGCCTTATTGGCCTAGTTGCTCCCTTATTAGGCGCGTTAGCTGACCGCTTTTCATGGCACAGACAATTGCACTTCTTCGCCCTTGCCTGCCACTGTCTAGCTTTACTGATACTGCTCTGGGCACATCAAACGATATGGCACTACTGGTTGATAGCTATCTTAGTGGGATTAGGTAGCAACCTTATCCTCATTCTAAACCCGACATTTGCTCTCAAACTTAATAACCAGCCAGCGATGCAGACTCGAGCGCTGAAACGTCTATTCCAAATACAAATGTTGGGCGTTGCTATTGCGGGGGTTTCCGTCGGTTCACTCAACTACTTTGGTTTATCGCAAACAGCACAAATTGTGTCACTCATTGTGTTTGATTTTGCTTTGCTCATACTCGTTGCAATTGCCCCGCCTGCAGCCATCAATTTTGAGCCAGCTCATGACGAAGAAACAGTATCGCAAACCCGTAAGCCGTCTGCTTCGATTTGGTTTGGCTTCGTTGCGTGCGTAGCACTGTCGATGTTTATAGGCTCCAACATGGTTGAACTTGGCCCCGTCATCATTGAGCAAGCGTTTGGAGTTAGCGTGGCAAGTAGCGCATTTGGAATGGCGATAGCAGCCATGGTCACGTTGGTATCTCTGGCACCTGCGGGTAAGTGGATGGAAAAGCATGGCTCTCAAGCACTTTGGCTAGTCACCATTTTTATCAACCTGTTTGTTGCAGCCGTCATGTGGGGAATGTATGGCAATCAGGTCGTGGCGATACTGCCTCTTTCTCTTATTTTACTCTCTATCATAAATGGTGCTTGGAATGACATTTCCATCGCAGCACTCGCGGATCAAATTAGCCCGTATTCTCCCGCCACGTCACAAGGTTACATGGCTGCTGCCGTATCACTAGGATTTTCGGTAGGCACTTATTGTGTGGGAGTACTGATTGATGCGCAAAACATATTAGGCGTGATGAACTTCTTGTTGGTCAGCGGTGTGGTCATTACTGCATTGGCACTGAGCATTATTGGACTTAGGCGCAAGCACCAAGCGGTTGTCACAACGAGCAGCCTTTCCTAGCGGCTTGCTCGCACACTAACGCCTTAAACTATAGACTGCAGCTACCGACCTAAATCACTGAGGTTTTATTTCTGCCACGCTCTTTAGATTGATAAAGGGCCTTGTCCGCTCGCATTAGCCATTGAAGGTGATTAGCATCATCGGTACGACACTCAGTAATACCAAGGCTAATGGTATAGTTAAGTCCATTGCCATCGAGCACTACGGGCGTTTGCTCGATTTTTTTCCTCAGACGCTCAGCAAAGTACATCGCTTGATCGGCTGTGGTGTCTGATAGCAATACCGCAAACTCTTCACCGCCGTAACGGCCACACACATCTGTGCCGCGAGCGGCTTTCATTAGTTGCTTGGCGGTTTCTTTAATCACCTTATCGCCTAACGCATGACCATAGGTGTCATTGACTCTCTTAAAGCGGTCAATGTCGAACATCACCAGTGAAGAGGTTTGTCCTGTGGTCTGCACCATGTGGAATTCATCCACAAACTTCGCTTCCCAAAAGGTACGATTAAACAGTCCGGTCAGACCATCGGTACGACCAATTTCGGTGAGTTTTTCGTTTGAGCGCTTTAGGTGCATTTTACTCTTCGCTACGTCGCTTACGTCTTGAAGCATAATCGCAAAGTGCGTTACATCGCCGGCCGGTGATTTTAGCGGAGTAATCACCATGTTCTGGTACATTTTCAGTAAACCTTGGGAGACAGGTGAAAAGCTTTTGAACTCAAACACAACGGGTCTATCTTCCCAGTTTGAGAACGATCGAGTCTTCAATTTACTTGCGGATTCTAACTTTGCACGTAACCAGCTTTCCGGCAAATCTGGGCAACTGTGGAACAAGCTCTTACCCATGATGGCTTCTGCATGAATACCGCTGTAGTTCTGCATGAAGCTATTCCAAGCACAGACACGATAATCACGATCAATCACAACGAGCCCTGCATCCAATGTATCCAGTAGTTGCATTGTCCAATGGAAATCGGAGAGATCTAAAGTCATAGTTGTCATTGTAAAAGCTCCATCTGACGACGAATGATATCCACGGACTCTTTGTCAAACATAAACAGTACCGAACAAAACAAATCTAAGGCTTCAGCATCATAGGTATACTCGACCGTAAACACATGCTCGTTATCACTCAACATCGAGTTGTCTGGGCTAAAATCGTTGATTCTCAGAGGCTCTCGAAGTGAGAACTCCAGACACAGCTGCTCAGATAGAGACACCAAAAACGACGACACGAGCACGTTCACTAAATTAACGACAACTTCATCATTGGAAACATCGCCATCCGAGAAACCAAGACGCTCACCCACTTGATTAATGGAATCCCCTTCAATACACACCAAAGCTTCACCATGAAGACCGCCGCCAACAAACCTTTGTGCGGCTGCACAACTGTTTTCGCGTGTTAGCGTGTCTTGAATCATCATTGTGAGTTCACTAAACGACAGTTCTCCAACTGTCGGAACCGGGAGTAAAATAAACTCTTTGAGCAACATAGATATCGTTGCAGCACCAGCACCCAGAGCAATATTGGCTGTCTCCTGAAAACGCTCAAACATTTGGTTTTTAGAAAACTCAACATGAAGGGAAGCTGGACGGTTAAAGGGTAAATGTAGGTCATTAAACAGCGGTACTGCAGTTTCTGCCGTTAACGGCTTTTTTATAAATGCGTGCGCGCCAAGCTCAAAACAGCGCTTTTGCGCCATTTCTTGAATATCGCCAGACACCATCACAATTTTTGAACGGCACGCGCGCTGACGCAATATTTCGAGGACCTCGAAACCATCCATACCCGGCATAGTAATGTCGAGAAACACGACATCAATCGACTGATTGTCAATAATTTCAATGGCTTCATGCCCGTTTGCAGCAAACACAATCTCGCCTGCGAAACTCACATCGATACAGCTTGCTAAACTTTTGCGTGCGACTTTGGAGTCATCACATATTAGTATTTGCATGAACCTATTCAAATTCTTGATAAATCACCCAAAACTATCTAAACAGAATTTCACCTTGGAAGCCAGGGGAATTCTGAACCGAAATCACACTTTTGTCGTTAATTGCGAGAAGGACTAAGTTACTGTTCAATAAAGGGATGGATGAGCCAATATAGCTCGCAAAAATATGACCTAGCGCTCATATTGCAGGGTGTATAGAACGTCAATCCTGAAGGAAAACAATTATAAAATTCAGAGGGTTAATTCACCTACTTGATCATCCCTTCAACTCAAGTTAGATCAAAAAGACTTGGTACCACGCAACATAGTACCAAGTCATTATAATAAGTAGGGCTTAAGTTAAAGCGGTTTGACCCTATGGAATATACGATACAACACCGGAACCACAATCAGAGTCAGTACCGTCGCAAAACCCAAACCAAACATGATCGTTACCGCCATTGGCTTAAAGAATATATCCGGTAGCAGAGGAATCATACCTAGGATGGTTGTAATCGCCGCCATACAGACCGGGCGCACACGACTTAGTGCGGCATCTACCACAGCCAAGTAAGGCTCTTTCCCCGACTTCATCTCAATCTCAATTTGATCCAGCAGTACGATACCATTTTTCAATAGCATGCCTGACAAGCTCAAAAATCCGAGCAGTGCCATAAAGCCAAACGGCGTATTGAGTGCCAACAACCCAGTCGTTACCCCAATGACAGCGAGTGGCACGGTAAGCCAGACAATCAATGCCTCTTTCACCGCATTGAACAAGAAAATGGTGATTAAGAACATGAATAGATAGCCAAGCGGCATGGTCTGGAATAGCGACTCTTGAGCATCTCCTGAAGACTCATACTCACCACCCCACTCTAACGAGTAACCTGGTGGTAATTCTATGGCTTCAATCTGAGGTTGGAGACGTTTTTGTAACGTTGCCGCTGTCTCTTCTCCAAGCAAATCAGGGTCCGCCATAATGGTCAGCATACGCTTGCGATTTTTACGTACGATGATCGGATCTTCCCAGCGCGTATCGTAACCCTGCGTTACTTGCTGAAACGGGATAAACTCGCTTAATGCCGGACTCCAAATCATCATGCCTTCAATGTTACGGATATCCACACGCTCCTCATCTGGCAAGCGTACCACTATCGGCATCAAGGTTGTACCATCGCGGTACAGACCAACGTTTTTGCCCGAGAACGACATCATCAACACATCATCAATATCAGATTTTGTGATGCCGTAACGTCTTGCCTGACTTTCATTGAAAATAGGCTCTAACACTTGAGTACGCTCACGCCAGTCATGTCGAATATTGTAAGCGCCAGGATCGGCGTACATGATGTCCATCACTTGCGATGCGATGCCACGCAATACGGTTGGATCAGAGCCAATAATACGCGCCTCAATTTTCGCGCCGCCGCCTGGACCAAGTTCAATCTGCTTCAGCTTGTAATTGATTTCTGGGAACGTCGAATCCACATACTGACGGAATCGCTCCATCAGAGAGTTCAACTCTTCATAGTTGTGCACGCGTGTGGTGATCTCACCGTAAGCGGCATAGCTTTTCTCAGGTGCATAAGTCAGCATAAAACGTTGCAAACCTTTGCCTGCTGTTGTCGTGATGTGGTCCGTTTCTGGCTGGTCAGCAATCCATGTCTCAATAGCTTTCAGCTTAGTGTTCGTTGCACGAATATCTGTCCCTTCAGGTAACCACACATCCACTTGAAACATAGGTGTGGTTGAGGCTGGGAAGAAGGACTGTTTCACTTGAGTAAAGCCGTACAACGCCGCCACCAATGCCACAACTAATACCACAACGGTCAGCCAAGCTCTGTGCATACAAAACTCAAGGAACTTGCGATACATAACAAAGACAAAGCCGTTATAAGGGTCTTTCCCCTCTTCGCCCTCTTTCACCTTTTGACCTCTAAAGAAAATGTCGGCAAAGAAAGGGGTAAGTGAAATCGCAGTAAACCAACTTAGCATTAGGGAAATCAATAGCACCGAGAACAAGGTGCCACAATATTCACCAGTAGAGTCTTCGGAGAGTCCAATAGGTGCGAATGCTGTCACCGCAATCACGGTTGCACCAAGAAGCGGCCATTTGGTTTGAGTGACAATGTCTGTTGCGGCTTGTAGCCTCGTTCGCCCTTTTTGCGTCCCTATCAGTATCCCCTCTACTACCACAATGGCATTGTCCACCAGCATCCCTAACGCTATGACGAGCGCTCCAAGTGAGATACGTTGTAAATCGATAGCCATGTATTGCATGAAAATAAAGGTGCCTAATACGGTGAGCAGCAGTATCAAGCCAATCAGCAGTCCAGAGCGCAGCCCCATAAAGAACAGCAGTACAATGATAACGATCGCAACGGCCTGTCCTAGACTCACCACAAAGCCACGAACCGATTTATCCACTTCTTTAGGCTGGCTATACACTTCGTTTATCTCAATACCAACGGGCTGCTGAAACTTTAGCTCTGCGAGTCTGCGATACAAGCGATCGCCCACTTCCACCACGTTAACCCCGGTCGCGAAAGAGATACCCACGTTTAGCGCTACATCACCATTGTAAGTAATGATATTGCTAGGTACTTCTATAAAGCCGCGTTTTATTTCCGCCACGTCTTTTAAGAAGATGAGACCTTGCGCCCCCCCTTCCGTCAAAATCAAATCACCAAGCTCTGAGACATCAGTAAACTCGCCTGTTGGCTGGATACGAATATATTTATCACCAATACGCGTGGCGCCTGCGTTGGAGACAATGTTCTGAGTTTGTAGGAGATTGAAAATGGTGCTCGGCGCAATACCCAAGGCACTAATACGCTTAATGGAGATCTCGATAAAGACCTGCTCTTGCTGATCACCTGTGACCGAGACCTTACTGACACCATCCACTAACTCAAGCTCTCGGCGTAGATAGTCCACATAGTCGAGAAGTTCTTTGTAGTTATAGCCTTCGCCCGTTAACGCAAAAAGAACACCATAGACATCACCAAAATCATCAATGACCGAAGGTTCATTGACTCCGGGGGGCAGTGAGCCCTTCACATCGTTCACTTTCCGGCGGAGTTCATCCCAGATCTGCGGTAGATCATCCGGACCATAGTTGTTTTTCATGGTGACGGTTATCTGCGACAACCCACGACTAGAGATAGAATTAATCTCGTCGACATAGGTCAGTTGCTGTATCGCTTTCTCGATAGGATACGTTACCTCTTCTTCAACTTGCTGAGGCGTCGCACCTGGGTAGGAGGTGACTACCATCGCATCTTTGATGGTAAATGCCGGATCTTCGAGTCGACCCAATCCAAAAAAAGCGGATACACCACCAATCAAAAAGATCAGCGAAACCATCCAGCTAATTACGCGGTTGCGAATGAAATACGCCGCTACTCCCGTGATTTCATCATCGGATTGCGGTAATGATTTTTGTTGTTCTTGGCTCATTACTTCGCCTCCTGCGGTAATACTTCAACCTTCATGCCTTCCCTCAGCCTCGCAATCCCTGCAATGACTATCTGTTGCGACTGTTCAAGCCCATTCAGGATCTGAATGGTCGATTGAGACACTTTGCCCGTGGTCACTTTTTGTTTTGTCACCGTGCTATCACCATTCACAACCCAGACAAATTTCTCATTCGCCGCCAAGCTGTCACCATCTTGATTAAAGACCGCTTCGATAGGCACGCTGACACCAGCGCCAAAGTTGATCCCCACATCTTTTGCTTTTGATGTCACATCCACTGCCATTCCATCGAGAATGAATTCATTCTTCGGCATCGGTAACACCAACGTTGCGGTAAAGGTGCCCAGTGCAGGATCCGGCTCTGTGGTAAATTCTTTCAACGATGCGGTATATTCATTGCCAGAGGGCACTCTGACCAGCGCTTCTACATCGGTAACATTTTTATGCTTCGGCTGATTGAGAGAGAAGCTATCTGGCATTTGCACCACCACTTCCACCTCTTCAACGCTATGAATATTCACCACTTGTTGCCCAATTTGAACGTTCTCAAACTGCTCAGCAGAGACACGAGAAATGATGCCATCCACAGGTGCCTTAAGTTCTGTGAACGACAGGCGAAGTTTGGCAAGATCAAGCTCCGCTCGTGCATAGGCACGCTGTGCCGCTATCTCATCAAATTGTGACTGTGCCAATAGCCCTTTTTTTACCAGCGGGCTAGAGCGGCGATATTGGCTGTTGATGACGTTGTAGCGTGCTTGGGCATTATCTACCGCAAGTTGATAATCAGTTGGCTCTAATACCGCCAATACATCTCCGCGATTAACAAAATCCCCTTCCTTAAGATCGATTGAGCTTATCTCGCCAGCTACGCGAAAGCTCAAATGAGAGCGGTCTGCCGCACTAGCTATGGCTGGAAAATAAAGTCGACTTTTTAGCTCAGTACGACCGATTTCTGCCACGCGAACTTTTGGCACCTCGTTGCGTTCACCGACTTCTGGTTTGCTGCAGCCAACAAGTGTAGCGCCTATCAATAAAGCTGTGAGAGTGTGTAACTTCATACTAGAGCCCTCTCTCCTTGATCCATTCGCGAACCTTGATACCAGCATCAATACTTTGAACTCCGGAAATAACGACTTGGTCGCCGTCATTGAGTCCACTGATCACTTGGCGCTTGTCGTTAAGCTCTACCGCTACTTTTTCAACAATACCCTGTTCATTCACGCGCCATACGCACTGTTTTTCGCCTTCCATAAACAGTGCTGATGTTGGTATCACTGTCGCTGCGCTACTTTTTGCCACAACGCGAACTTGACCAGCCATGCCAGGCAAAATCCCAACCTCGCTCGGGCGCTCCATGACCATGGTGACTTTATAAGAGCCAGTTTTCGGATCCGCCTCCGTGTCAATTTCTTGGAACGTCAGCTCGTAGCTACTGGATGGGTGAGCATCAAATGTCATCGTCGCTTCCACCTCTGCGCCGCCTTGAAAGCGGTTAAGGAGCGTATCTGGCAGTTGGAAGTTCACTTTGAGAAGCTGATTGGACTGAATGTTCATCACGCCTTCTTTGGCCTGGATGTATTCATAATTGTCTGCGGGAATAATGGAAATAGTGCCGTCGTAGGGCGCGAGCAATCGCGTATAGCTTAGATTTGCTTTCGCTTGCGACCAGTTGGCACGGGCAGAATTCATGTTTGCTTTAGCTTGGTCAAAGTCCTGTTCGGACACCACTTGCTCTTTGCGAAGCTTCAAAGCTCGTTGATATTGCACATCCGCCAAACGGAAGTTAGCTTGTGCTTGTTTTTCAAGCTGCTGATATTCATCCGGGTTTAGGCCTGCTAAGAAATCCCCTTTGGTGACTCGCTGGCCTGAGCGAACGGCAATTTCTTCAAGTTGTCCTGGAACACGAAACGCTAGCACTGCTTTATCTCCCGCTTCCGATGTGGCAGGAAAAGTACGTTCAAATTGGCTGTTGCCGACGGCAACGGAGAAAAGCTTAGCGGGGCGAGATTCGGGCTCGGGAACGGGAGGCGGCTCCTTACCACATCCACTGAGAAGGCCAGTGATAATCACCAGCAAGGCAAACTTACTATTCATTCTCTAACTACCTTGTTTTAATTGTACTTTTAAACATAGTCTAGAGAGTCAGTGCTTGCCACAAAGTCATTCATTTATAATGACTTAGTCATACTACGAGAAAAGAGGCCAACAAGGCCCCTTTAACTGTCGTTTTCCAAAAAACTGAGGTGTTTTCCAAAAATAATGTCAATTGTGAACTACAACTTACTGAACTCGCGATTGACCTTAAATGCTTCGGATGTAACATACGCTTCCATGTCTCGCACTTTATGCTCCATTGAGTCAAAGTCACGTTCCAACGTATTAATGAGATCCTTAGCATTCTGTCCTTGCTGCCAAGGTTTACTCTTTAGCGAATGTTCCTGCTTGGACTTCATCGCCTGAACAAAATTATCTGGCTGCTTTTCCAGCATCAAACTCATTGCCACATAGGCGAGTAGAACAAGGAAGCTACCACCCAAGAGTGCCGCTGAAATCACTAAGATTCTGACTAGCCACACCTCAAGTCCAAAGTAATTGGCAAGTCCTGCACAAACGCCAGTGAGCTTGCCGTTAACCGGATCTTTATACAGCTCTCTATGAGTCATAAGTTTGCCTCCAGTTTGGTGCCTCTGCATCTAGAATTCGTTCTAAGTTGTCAACACGAGCTTGCATCTTTTCAGCTCGCTGCGACAAAGACTGCAATTTCTGAAACTCTTGCTCAGATAATCCATTATCGGCTTTGCGTTTGCTGCGGTAGTGGAGAAAAAGCCACAGCGGTGCGACAAAAATCAGAAAGACAATTAATGGACCCGCAATTAAAAAAGTCGACATGTTTTTCTCCTACTCCGTTGTTATTTGTCTTTGTTCATCTGCTCTTTAAGTTTGGCGAGCTCTTGATCTATTTCATCTTGAGCCTGCAGCTCTGCGAACTCTTGATCGAGTGACTTAGCGTTCCCCGTCTTCGAATACAGATCAGCTTCCGCTTCAAGTTCATCGATTTTACGCGAGTACTGCTCAAACTTAGCCATCGCTTCGTGGGTGCGGCTCGTGTGTAGATGTTTTTGCACATCGCGACGGTTACTGGCTGCTTCCGAGCGAATCACAAGAGCTTGCTGCTTAGCACGAGTTTCTGTGATTTTAGATTCTAGCTTAGCAATCTCGTTCGTCAGTTTGTCAATGGTTTCTTCGACCAAGGTTTGCTCATCGTGCAAGCCTTTCACAACGTTTTCAAGCTTTTGCTTTTCAATGAGCGCTGCTCTTGCTAGGTCTTCACGTTGTTTTGTGAGTGCTAATGTCGCTTTCTGTGCCCATTCAGCAATTTGTTCTTCAATGGCCGTGACCTTGCGCGCTAACTCTTTTTTGTCGGCAATCGCTTTTGCGGAGTTAGTACGTACTTCCACTAGCGTATCTTCCATTTCCTGAATGATGAGACGAATCATCTTTTCTGGATCTTCCGCTTTATCAAGCAAGGCACTAACATTTGAATTTACGATATCGGCAAAACGAGAAAAAATACCCATAATACATCTCCTATCTGGATGAGTTCGCCAATGAACTCTTTGGTTGTTGATAACAGTAATCCAAGTACCGTGCCAACATTTTAATTTCTTACATATCAATAACTTAACTTTAGTCACTCGCTTTCATCCAATGCCGTGCTAAGATGCATAAGCCAACAATTGGTATTTTTTACCAACATTGAGAGGAAATCATGGCGCAAAACTTAATTGGTGAATCCCCCGCGTTTTTAGCGGTGCTCGATAAGGTCTCAAGGCTTGCTCCTATCGACAGGCCCGTACTGGTGATTGGTGAGCGTGGTACAGGTAAAGAGCTGATCGCACAGCGACTTCACTATCTGTCGAGGCGTTGGGATCAACCTTTAGTCTCATTGAACTGCTCTACTCTCAGTGAAGGACTCATTGACTCAGAGCTGTTTGGCCATGAATCCGGTGCCTTTACTGGCGCCAAAGGACGTCACCAAGGCCGCTTCGAACGCGCCGAAAACGGCACATTATTCTTAGATGAGCTCGCTACTACGCCGCTTTCTGTTCAAGAAAAGCTGCTTCGCGTAATTGAATATGGTCAGTACGAAAGAGTTGGCGGAGCCAAGGCACTGGAGGCGAACGTTCGATTGGTCTGCGCAACTAATGAAGATTTGCCAGCACTCGCCGAAAAAGGAAAGTTTCGCGCCGATCTCCTCGATCGTCTCGCCTTTGATGTTATTCATCTTCCGCCTTTAAGGCACAGACAAGAAGACATTCCCCTGTTGGCCGAATTTTACGCGATTAAAATGTGCCGCGAGCTAGGGTTACCCTTTTTCGTAGGCTTCACCGAACAAGCTTGGCAAAGCATCTATGACTATCATTGGCCTGGCAACGTGCGAGAGCTGAAAAACGTGGTTGAGCGTGCTGTGTATCAGCAAGGCACCACTGAAGCGCCTATTGAATCTCTGTTATTCAACCCTTTTGAAAATCAGTTTAGTCAACCGAGTCCTATAGCAAGAAGAGATCAGGCGGATAACAATACAAACGGTGATAGCGCCTCGTCAGAGGATTCCGATGCAGCCGAACCATCACCGGACTACCACTTTCCATTAGACTTTAAGTCTTGGCAAGATGAGCAGAATATTAAGCTGATAAATGAAGCGCTTAAACAAGCTCAATACAATCAACGTGGTGCAGCCAAACTGCTAAGCTTGAGTTATGACCAGCTAAGAGGCTTAGTGCGAAAGTATAAACTGGTTTGATGTTGATGGGTTACTTGGCTTTCTATACGACAAACTCAGCGATAAGTGCTTGTCGTTATTGGTTTAGCAAGTGAAATAGTGGTAAATTACCCTGATCTCAATATAGATATTACGTTCGCCAACGAATGTAGCGTGTTTATGAAGGCATTAATCAAATTATCACTCGGGCTCTGTGGCTTAATTTTGCTCGCTGGATGTGAAGACAAAGTCGACCACTCCAAAATACGACAAGACGGTTTCGTCTATTGTGACCAAGGCCGACCGAGTACATTCAATCCGCAACTCGTAGACGGTGGCATTACTGTCGAATCGATTGCGCCGCAATTATTCGACACCTTGCTCACGCTAAACTCAGGAACGCATCAGCCAGTGCCCAACCTAGCGAAGGCGTGGGAGGTCAACAAGACGGGGACTGAGTACACCTTTACACTCAGAGACAATGTTCAATTTCAGAGCACTGATTGGTTTACACCGTCTCGCGCTCTGAATGCGGATGATGTGGTGTTCAGCTTTAGCCGTATTATCGACTCTAACCACCCTTTCCATGATGTGGGTGGCAGTGTTTACCCTTGGTTTGCCGGTATCGACTTCGCCAACTTAGTCGAGAAAGTCGAAGCCATCGACGGGCTGACGGTCAAATTTACCTTGTCAAGACCAGACAATTCGTTCTTGTCTAACATCTCTACTGCACACGCACCTATCTTCTCTGCCGAATATGCAGACCAGTTGATTGCAGGCGACAATAAACTAAATCTAGATACTCACCCGGTCGGTACAGGGCCATTCTACTTGGATGAGTATCAAGTTGCGGACTTGGTTCGCCTTAAACGCCATGAAGGCTATTGGCGTGGGTCCGCTCAAATGTCACAGGTGGTTTTTGATATTTCACACCGTGGTGCTGGTGCACTAGCAAAACTGCTACGTAATGAGTGTGATGTTCTAAACTCACCAATTTCAAGCCAAATTCCGGTGATACTGGAAGAAGACTCAGTCGTGCTGCAAGCCAAACCTGCCATGAACGTGGCGTTTGTTGCTATGAATACTCAGCACCGGGCGCTCAGCGACTCTCGCGTTCGTAAAGCGCTGAATCTCGCCATTAACCGCGACACCATTTTAGAAGCCGTCTACTTTGGTAGCGGTGAAACCGCCTACAGTCTGCTTCCGCCGAGCTCTTGGGCTCATCAAAAAGACACGGTACAAGTTCGCTACGACCGAAACTATGCGATGGCGCTGCTTCGTGAGGCCGGTTATGCGCACGGGCTCGAGCTGACTATGGCCGTGCCTCTTGAGCCACGAGTGTATAACCCAAGCCCGCGTAAAACCGCAGAGCTTATTCAGGCAAACTTTGCCAATATTGGCGTTACACTTAATTTGTTAACCGATGATCGTGTTGACCGCCAAGAGCTATCCAACATCGCATCTGTCGATATGCTACTGACTGGCTGGGTGGGTAATACGGGTGATCCGGATAACTACCTAAGACCACTGCTCTCTTGTACCTCAAAGCGTGAAGGCCTAAACCTGTCTATGTGGTGTAACGACGACTTTGACTTTATTTTGGACTTGGCTCTCGAAGTCAACCAACCAAGATATCGTCTAAACCTATATCGCCAAGCGCAAAACATTCTAAATGAGGAAGTGCCGGTGCTGCCTATCGCTCACGGACAAAAATACCAAGCGCACAATGACAATTTGACTGGATTTAGAACCAGTCCTTTCAATGCTCAACCTTTTGATCAAGTGATGAGGTTGAAATAAATGTTCTGGTACTCAATACGTCGCCTTAACCTGTTTGTCATTACACTGCTGATTCTCACTTTTGTGGGTTACAGCTTAGTCAGGCTGGACCCAACATCGCAATGGGCGAATGAGCCTATGCTGGTAGGTTGGTTTGACTACCTTGGTAGACTGGCTCAACTCGATTTTGGTCTCACGAAGGCGGGTGTGCCCATCACCCAAGAGCTCACATCCGTATTACCTGCAACATTAGAGCTGTGTTTTGCTGCGTTTACCATTTCGGTATTTATCGGTATTCCTGCGGGCACCATTGCCGGAATGCGCAAGGGCAAATGGCTTGATAACGTGATCTCATTTTCCTCTATGGTCGGCTATGCAGCGCCGCTTTTTTGGATTGCGCTATTGATGATCATGTATTTCTCGCTTAATTATCAATGGTTCCCAGTGGCTGGTCGCTATGACCTGCTTTATGAAATTGATCATGTGACTGGTTTTGCACTTATTGACGCGATCCTATCGGATGGCCCGTACCGCAAAGAAGCACTTCAAAGCGTTATAGAACATATGATCCTACCTTGTTTGGTCTTGGCATTGTCACCAACGATGCAGGTTATTCGTATGATGAGAACCTCCGTAACCGAAGTTATGGCACAAAACTACATTCGTGCGGCGCGTATTCGTGGTCTATCCAACTACGAAATCGTCATTGAACACGTGCTGCGCAATGCGATTCCGCCAATTATCCCTAAACTGGGCGTGCAGCTTTCAAGTATGATCACCTTGGCTATCATGACCGAGTCTATCTTTAACTGGCCGGGCGTTGGTCGTTGGCTGTTAGATGCACTATCAAACCAAGACTACGCGTCAATTCAAGCTGGCGTTCTAGTGGTGGCGACGATTGTATTGGCGGCGAGTATCGTCTCTGATCTTATCGGCGCGATGATCAACCCGTTAGTAAGGAAGGAATGGTATGCTGTCAGATAACGTTTATCAGGAAGAGCGCATTCCTACTCAGCTTGAGCGCTTTTGGCGCAGCTACCGCTCAAACAGCTTATCGATGTTTGGTCTGTGGTGTTTGGTTTTTATCATCCTTATCACCCTACTATCGCCATTCATTACTCCTTATGACCCAATGGCGCAGAGCTCGAACCTGCTAGTGCCACCATCATGGGATCCAAAAGGCACGGTAGATTTTTTCTTCGGCACCGATGATTTAGGCCGTGATATTTTGTCTCGCATCATCGACGGCTCACGCTTGTCATTTGGCGCAGCGGTGATCATAACAGTGATCGCAACGTTGGTCGGCTGCTTAATTGGTATCTTGGCTGGTATGACGCGCGGGCTACTATCGAGCACACTCAACCACCTGCTTGACACTGTCATGTCCATCCCATCGCTGCTGTTGGCAATCATCTTCGTTGCCTTCTTAGGCCCTGGTGAGTTCAATATTATGCTGGCGATATGTCTGGCATTGATACCGCGTTTTATTCGTTCCATTTACATGGCTGTCCATACCGAAGTAGAAAAAGACTACATTATGGCCGCTAGACTTGATGGCGCGAACGAGTTTTACCTACTGTGGAACTCCATTCTTCCAAACCTATTAACTGTGATTGCAGCTGAGGTTACTTTCGCTTTGTCTATCGCTATTCTTGATATCACTGCCTTAGGCTTTTTAGGCCTTGGTGCCCAAGCGCCAAGCAGTGAATGGGGTGCGGTACTCGGTGATGCCGCCGAACTACTTTACCTTGCACCATGGACCGTTATTCTCCCGGGGCTTGCGATTCTATGTACTGTTGTCGTGGTGAACATTGTGGGTGAAGGTATCCGAAGTGCACTGAGTGCGGGGATCGAATAATGCCAGTATTAGATATTCGACATCTCACTATCGAAATCGAAACCCCTCAGGGATTGGTGAAAGCCGTCGATCGCATGAGCTTCACCATTAACGAAGGTGAAATCCGCGGTCTTGTGGGTGAATCAGGCTCCGGTAAGAGCCTGGTTGCTAAAGCGATTGTTGGCGTAACCAAAGACAACTGGAAGGTCACCGCTGACCGCATGCGTCTTGGTAATATCGATCTGCTACAGCTCACACCGCGTGAGCGCCGCCGAGTGATTGCTCGTGACGTCGCGATGATTTTCCAAGAGCCAACGACCTGTTTGGACCCATCCGAACAAGTTGGTAAACAGCTGATCGAGTCCATCCCTGCCCGCTCATTTGAAGGTAAATGGTGGGAGCGATTTAAATGGCGTAAGAAGCAAGCCATTGCGCTACTGCATAAAGTAGGCATCAAAGAGCACACTCGCGTCATGCACAGCTACCCATATGAGCTCACCGATGGTGAATGCCAAAAAATCATGATTGCGATGGCCATTGCAGCTAAGCCAAAACTGCTGCTTGCTGATGAGCCGACCAATGACTTGGATCCTATTACACAGTCGCAGATCTTACGTTTATTGAGCCGTATGAATCAGCTCAACAACACCACTATTGTGTTGATTGGTCATGATTTAACGACCATTACCCAATGGGCGACACGCATTACGGTTATGTATTGTGGTCAATCAGTAGAATCGGCGGATACCGCAAAGATTCTGGCAAAACCAAAGCACCCATATACCGTTGCGCTTCTAAAAGCGATGCCTGATTTTGGTGAATGGATACCGCATAAAGAGAAGCTTCAATCGCTTCCTGGCTCTATCCCGCCACTTCAGCACTTGCCGATCGGATGCCGTTTGGGACCACGTTGTCCGTATGCGCAAAGACAGTGCGTAGAAATCCCTGAAGCAAAACGAATTAAAAATCATAAGTTCAGTTGTCACTTCCCGCTGAACACGGAGAAAAAAGCATGAGTTCGTTGTTAGAAGTCTCCGACCTTAAAAAAGACTTTGTTACTCGCTCTAAGCTGTTCCAAAGAAAAGTACAGCATGCCGTTAAGCCCGTGAGCTTTAGCCTTGAGGCTGGGCAGACTATTGGTTTTATCGGCAAAAATGGTTCTGGTAAATCAACGCTCGCACGTATGCTTGCGGGCGTGGTTGAACCGACTTCAGGTGAGATTCGAGTCAATGGCGATCTGCTTGAGCACAAAGACTACTCCACGCGCTGCAAGCTGATTCGCATGATTTTCCAAGACCCAAATACATCATTGAATCCGCGCATTCAAATCGGTCGCATTCTCGAAGGTCCCTTAAAGCGAAATACCAACATGCCTCCGGAAGCGCGTATGCAACGTGTAAAAGACACGCTCATTCGCGTTGGCCTGTTACCTGAGCATGCCTATTTCTATCCGCAAATGCTGGCAACTGGACAAAAACAGCGTGTCTGTCTAGCACGAGCTTTGATTCTTCAGCCATCTATTATTGTTGCAGACGAAGCGCTTAATGGTTTGGACATGGCGATGCGCTCTCAGATCATTAACCTGTTTCTCGAGCTTCAAGAAGAAATGGGGGTCGCGTTTGTTTATGTTTCTCAGCACCTCGGTATTGTAAAACACATTACCGATAAGGTGATTGTGATGCATGAGGGAGATGTTGTGGAATATGGTAAAACCAGTGATGTCCTTGAAAGTCCGCAGCACATCGTCACTCAACGTATGGTAAGCAGTCACTTCCACAAAGCACCTAGGCACAAGTAACGTCAATGGCGCTTTACCTTAAAAAAGCGCCCGAACAAGATATCAAAATTAATCTTTATAACGATTAGCTATTACTCGAAATTCATCTTTAATGGCCAAAAACGTATCAACCAAAAGAGGTTCAAAGTGTGACCCACTCCCTTCACATATAATCTCCACTGCTTTCTCGTGACTAAATGCGGGTTTGTAAACTCGCTTAGAAATTAGGGCGTCATACACATCAGCAAGAGCCATAATACGCGCTGACAAAGGAATATCTTCTCCGGACAAGCCTAAAGGGTAACCTGAACCATCCCATTTTTCTTGGTGAGAATACGCTATCTCTTTTGCAAATGTTAGAAAGTTATCCGCCCTACCCAACGCCCCCTCCGCAGCAGCAATAGCGTCACGCCCATAAGTGGTGTGTTTTTTCATCTCTTCAAACTCTTCTTCCGTAAGAGATCCGGGCTTCAACAAGATATCATCACGCACACCTACCTTACCAATATCATGTAAAGGCGCAGATTTATACATTGCGGTTATAATGTCAGGTTGAAGTATGCAGTTGTACTTGGGGGTTTTCGCCAAAGCTTCAGCAAGTATTTTCACATAGGTTTGTGTTCGACGTATGTGGTTACCTGTTTCAGGATCTCTCGATTCAGCTAAAGCTCCCAACGCCACCATCGTCACATCCTGTAAATTACTCAATTGCTGAGTACGCTCTTGGACTTTCTCCTCGAGTATTTCATTCTGTCTTTCCAGTTGGTCACGAATACTCTTGAGCATTAAGTGGTTCTTAACCCTTTCTTTTAGAATGGGTGGACTGATTGGCTTGGTAATATAGTCTACCGCCCCTAATGATAGCCCTTTGGTTTCATCTTCCTCATGGGATTTTGCAGTCAAAAAAATGATAGGTATATCTTTCGTTTCTTCAGATGCTTTGAGGCGACGACAAATCTCATAACCATCAAGTCCTGGCATCATAATATCTAGCAAAATCAAGTCTGGTTTTTTTTTGTCAATAATTTTCAACGCGACTTCGCCATTTAATGCCGCTTGAACCAAATATTGACCAGATAACACCCCTTTAACGACTTCTATATTTGTCACCGTGTCATCTACTGCTAAAACTGTTGCTTGTACATCCTTGTCTATTAACACGATTCAGCCTCTCCAATCTTCCTAGCTTTAACTCTTATTTGAGTATGCAATCAACCATTTCACTCATACAAACGCTTGAATGTAGTCCTGATTTATTCTAGTACTTCCGTTGTTCGTTGACATCAAAATATTATAAAATATCCTTTCACTCAGAATGCCGACCAATAAATTTTTCTACAAGTGGACGCGCCTCCTCAAAGTCAAACCGAGATAGTGTATTAACTATCTCCTTTGCCAAAACTTCTTCTTCTTTTTCACCCATCGCAGTAATCATGTCATCGAACGTGTCAACGGCCGAACTATCGAAGTTATCTAGCTGTTCTAGTATTTTTGAGGACAGCAGTAAAAACAACTCCTTATCTTTGGAGCGACCCTCCGTAACCGAGTCATCTATAGCCAACGCCTTTGCAATAGCAGCCATAGCTTTGTCAACTAATAGTGACAAGCTATAAAACTCCGCTCTTAGGTTGTCATCTACCTCACACATTTCATTCTTCTGCTGCTCTGTAAGAGTATTCTCCAATGACTCTAGCGGAGAAACTAAGTCTATTGCGCCTATGGTAGCTGCAACCCCTTTAAGACTATGTATCGACAAAATAGCAGAGCCAATATCATTATTAGCCATTGCCAACTGAACACGAGCAACAATATCATTTTCTGTTTCGATAACACGCGATAACGTTTTTTTGTAAGCTTTAAGGTTCCCGGCCATCCGTAAAATCGCAGATGTCGTATCGAACCCTTCAACATTAAATGTTGGAGTATCGTCTAGCAGCTCTAAGTCCACCGCCACTACGTTTTCTTTTGGCGCTACCCACTGTGCAATGGTCTTAAACACCTGTTGAGGATTAATCGGCTTTGGTAAATGATCATTCATCCCCACGGACAGGCATCGTTCTCTATCACCTGACATCGCATTTGCGGTCATTGCAATAATTGGCAAATCATTATGCAACCCAACTTGTCGAATTTCTTTTGTCGCTTCATAGCCGTCTTTAACCGGCATTTGTATATCCATTAAGACCAGGTCAAACTTCATATTATTTACTTTGTCGATAGCCTCTTGTCCATTATTTGCGATGGACACATCGAGACCTGCAAAACTAAGGAGCTCGACCGCTATCTCTTGGTTTATTTGATTATCTTCTACAACTAAAACCCGAGTTCCTTTTAGGCCAGAAAGTGCTGAAAAATCTAATTTTTTTTCTTCTTCCGGTAACATAATACACGGCGCCTTGGCTTCCATAACCGTTAACATCGTATCAAGCAACGTAGAAGCACTAACAGGCTTAGTTAATGACTGCGCTATCCTCGCGCCATTGCTTTTTTCTAACATTTCATCCTTGTCATAAGCTGTCACTATGATGCATCTAGGCTTTGACACAAGTAGAGCATGTTTTTCGATTTCCAAAACAAGCTGGATCCCATCCATAGTCGGCATTTTCCAATCGACCAAAACCACTTCGTACGGCTGATTCAAGCTTTCGGCAAATACCATTTTCTCCAACGCTTCGGAGCCTGACGATGCAACATCCACTTCAAAGTGAAAACTTAGGCACATATTGAATAAAATTTGGCGAGCAGACTCACTATCATCAACAATTAATACTCTTAAACCGGCCAATTTAGCTCCCGAGAGAAGCACCTCTTCATTCTTCCCCTTTGCAATGCCAAACCAAGCAGTAAAGTAAAAAGTACTTCCCACCTCCGGTTCGCTTTCCACCCAGATTTCGCCCCCCATCATCTCACTTAGTGTTTTGCTAATGGTTAAACCTAAGCCCGTTCCACCGTACTTTCGGGTTGTAGAAGCGTCCGCTTGACTAAATGAACTAAACAGTCTTGCTATCTGTTCCTCACTCATACCAATACCAGTATCTTGTACTGAAAATTGAACCTTGACCTGGTTGTTTTTGGACTCTACGAGACTCGCTCTTACTACAACCTCTCCCTTATCAGTAAACTTCAACGCATTGTTCGTCAAATTCAACAGCACTTGGCTAAGTCTCAATGGGTCTCCGACCAACCCCGCTGGCAACTTGTGATCTACGTCTAAAAGTAACTCCAGTCCTTTCTCTTGGCTTTTGTGAGTGACGATATGCATCAAACTATCTAATGTATCACCCAATAGAAAATCGGTACTTTCTAGATCCATTTTTCCAGCTTCTATTTTCGAGAAATCTAATATGTCATTAATAATACCGAGCAAGGATTCAGCCGAAGTTTGAATCTTGGATATATAGTCAGATTGTTTCCTAGACAGTTCTGTTTGCAACGCTAGGTAACTCATACCTATTATCGCATTCATGGGTGTTCGTATTTCATGACTCATATTAGCCAAAAAGTCACTTTTAGCTTTCGTCGCTTCTTCTGCTTGCTGCTTCGCGAGTTTTAATTCTCTTTCTGCTTCTTTTCTTTGTGTTGTATCGCGGAAGATGCCCGTAATCAATGTTTCCCCAGAAACTAGCATCTTGCTAATTGAGACTTCAAGATCAATTACTTGCCCACTTCTCCTATACCCCTTTAGCTCAAGTAGCGATCTTTGTCCTGTTTCTCCTTCAGTAAGGTTGGCTTGAAATTCTGAAAAGGATTGATGTATAAGTCTAGGGAAAATATTTTCTTTACCAATAACTTCATCGGCTTGATAGCCAAAGATACGTTGGGCTGAAGGACTAAATTCTAAAATTAGCCCATGTTCATTAGCAACAACGATGCCATCTGAAGCATTATTAATAATCGTACGAGTTCTTTCAGTATTAACTTTAAGTTCAGATGTCCTTTGTGAAACCAGTGTTTCTAATTCTTCTTGGGTTCTTGTTAAGGCACGTGTCGCACGAGTACCCATCTTTAACGTAAAAATACTCGTGCCTAGCATTAATGTAAGTGAAACAATAAGTAATGACCATACCGTTAACTTTAAGGTATTAAGTAAGTCGAATGCCTCCTCTACATCCACTTCTGCAGCTATCCCTACGTTGAGCAGTTCGTCCCAAATCCAGCTTCCTACTACAGGAATACCCCGATAGTCGTTATACCCAGTAAGGTCACGCCCAGACTGCTTATTATTTATACTCTTTGCCATTAAAGTCAGAGGCCAACTACTGTCTGCATCACGTGGGTTACTCGCTAGACTTTCTCCTGGGTCTGCTATTCTTATATGCAAAGAAGAATGCTCATTTGAATCGATTAATCCGAACGCCTTAAGTTGCTTCTCAAAGCGCACATTTGACAATAACAATCCCGAGCGGTCTACTGCATACGTCTCTCCACTTCGACCTAGAAACCCAGCTGACAATATCGTTGAGAACGCCCCCTCAAAATTCACACGCTTGGTCAATATCGCAATAACTTCCTGATTTTGATTTAACACAGGAGCAGCAAAAAACATGGTTGGTGTCACTTCTTTATTTGTCAATGCAATATCAGAGCGTATTGGAGGAACAAACGTACTTTGGCCATTCAAAACTTTCGTAATTA
The DNA here is from genome assembly GCF_059412285.1 of Vibrio sp. CB1-5. Taxonomy (NCBI): domain Bacteria; kingdom Pseudomonadati; phylum Pseudomonadota; class Gammaproteobacteria; order Vibrionales; family Vibrionaceae; genus Vibrio; species Vibrio sp. CB1-5. The sequence goes on from NZ_JBJHPB010000010.1 coordinate 105,134, forward strand.
AATCTGGCCGCTGTTGCTGAATAAGATTGATCGTACCTACATTGGAGTCTCTTCGGGATGCGAGACTTATCTTATCAGGCGAAATAATAAAAAAGCCAAACGACCCAGATAAACCTTTTCTTTGGTCAATAAACTGTCGTAGCTGTTGTTGTACTGGAGAGGAAAGTAAGGCAGATTGTGTCCGCTCAACCTTCAGCAATTCCTCGACCAAACTAACTAATTGGGGATTTTTTCCTAGCTCCTCTAAAGTCAAGAGCTCCACATTTACCCAACCAACCATCCGCTTATGCGTCGATTTTAGCAATGTATCTAAGCTGTAACTGACTGAAGCCACGCTCTGCTGTTCAGCATACCTTATCACTATCATCGCAGCGGATAGTAAAGCAAAACAAAGAACGACTTGAGTCAAGATGATCGCCCGTTTAAATCTCCTATTTCCAAACTTAACCGCTAGTTCACTATCGCTTACACCGAAAACCCGTGAAACAATTACGACAAGAAGGATCAGGATTATCCCTGCAAAAAGAACTACATACTTAAATGTATTCAGAATCGTATCGTCAAAAGGCTCGCTTTCGGTCTCTTCCTGTTCTTGATACCAATCACCTTTTGTTAAAATTAAATCTCTTAATTTTAATGAGTCCAACCCTTTTTGTAAGATAGAATGCAATATTGGCTTGCTCGAAGTAGACCAAAAGTGAATCGTCGAAGACGATACAGGGTCCTCCTCAATAGCACGTAGGCCATCGATCTTTTTCAGTGACAACCAGTCAAGAACCACACTGTCAGCATCGACTAGCGCATCAGCTTTTCCACTCAATACTGCTGCTACAGACTGTTCTATACCCGCAACCTCAAGTATGCGGATCTCTGGATAAAGTTTTTTCAACCTAGTAACCGTGGTATAACCCTCAGAGACAGCGACTGTTGCATTGGCAAAGTCGGTGGCAGTTTCAAATCTAAAGTCATCCTGTCTTACAAAAAACAACTCTTTAACCAAAAAATACGGAGAAGTGAAATCACCATACGCTTTTCTTTCTTGTGTCATATAAGCGTGCGGCATGACATCAAGCTCACCCTCTTTGAACTTGACTAACAGTTCATCCCACTGCCCCTCGATAAGAGCCACTTTTAGTCCGGTTTTTTCAACGATTTGACTAACTATTTCACCAGCAATGCCACCAATTTCATCATTGTCCTTTTTAAACAGCAAAGGGGGCCAGTTTTCAATCGCAAAAGTCACTGTATTTTCTTGAATCCACTCACGCTCTTTAGCAGTGAGGTTTAGTCCCTCTTCCTTTGTAGGATTATCTGCTCGACTTTCAACTCGACGTGCAAGCTCCCCCAGTATAGTGAGATAGCGGGTCTTATATGCGTGGTATTTATCACTATTTATCAGATGTCGTGCAACGACGAAATCACCTTCGTCGACCAGTTGGAACACGTTCATTTCTAACTCGTAGGTTAACCGGTGAACAGTTGCCAATTCGGATGCTAGTAGGTGCTCCTCTTCAATCTCGCTCATCGACAATACATCAATCAACTCGGTGAGTTTGGGCTCATATTCATTGTATCGTTGAAGCCACTTCTTATCGTTCAGCAACACGTAATTAGAGGCAGAAGACGTTAACACTTCTTCTAAATACTTAAGCTCGACGATCGTATTGGCCAACTGAGAGGAGGTAAGTTCACTTTGCTTTGCGCTGGGGCTCTCAGATGCCTCAATTGTATGAAATGGCAACGAGGTGAACATGGTTAACCCAACTAAACATATAGCGAAGCTAAGAACTCGAATCTTTTTTAATACCCACTTGGAAAAAGCCAACATAAAGCACACACCCTGTCCACTGTACATCTAAGAATAATCAACGATCGTTTTAAGACAAAACCATCATTTTAGTCTAGAAAAACATCATGCCCTTAGCTAGAGCAATTAACAGAATATATTTCAAAAGCAGTGACTTGGGCACAGTTTTAGAACGGGAAATGAGGAGCAGAGAGCGGGGTAAGTACAAAAAAGCCAGCAATTACAATCGCTGGCTTTAAGAAAATACGGTTCTGTTTATCGACGTGTTTTGCTGCGTGCGCCCTGCTCACCAGAGGACTTTTTGTTGCGGCGCTGTTGATTACTACGACCTTTTGGTGCGTTTGCACGCTCTTCGTGGCGACGTACTGCGCGACGGATTTTCTGGCTGCGAGAACGCTCACGCTGACGAGAAGTGTTCTGGCTTTGGTCTAGCATGGTCTCTTTCTCTGGACGAAGTTCAACTAGCTCACGTAGGTAGTTTACTTCTTTCAGAGTCAGTTCCATCCAACCGCCACGAGGCAGTTTCTTGTCTAGGTAGATGTCACCGTAACGAACACGCTTAAGACGGCTTACTGTTGTCTCTTGAGATTCCCATAGACGACGGACTTCGCGGTTACGGCCTTCGTTGATAACAACGTAGAAGGTGTGGTTCATACCTTCACCACCTGCGTATACCACGTCTTCGAAACGTGCCATACCGTCTTCAAGCTCGACACCGTTTACCACGTTGCGAACTTTCTGCTCGTTAACGTCACCGAAAACGCGAACTAGGTATTCACGCTCAACTTGGCGGCTTGGGTGCATTAGGCGGTTAGCCAGCTCACCATCCGTCGTAAACAGAAGTAGACCTGATGTGTTGGCATCAAGACGGCCAACAGAAATCCAACGTGAGCCGCGGATTTTTGGCAAACGATCGAATACAGTACGACGGCCTTCAGGATCGTGACGTGTACATAGCTCGCCCTCTGGCTTGTAATAGGCCAGAACTCGACAAACCACTTCTTCTTGTGCTTTGGCAGAAACAGTATGACCATCGATACGGATGACCGCATTTTCGTCTTCCAGACGCTCACCCAGTCTTGCTACCTGACCATTCACACTCACGCGCCCTGTCTTAATCAGGGTTTCAAGTTCACGACGAGAACCGTGGCCTGCGCGAGCAAGCACTTTTTGTAATTTTTCGCTCATTTACCTACCTATAATGTCGTCTTCACAGACGTCGAAACCAGATAATGCGACCTAAAATCGCGGTCGCGTATTATCGCAAAGAAACCTGATTCACGCACCAAGTTTCTTCATAAATTTAGTAAGAAAACATTCAATACGCTACTCGAATGGTTCAGGGTCACCCGCACCAACACGTAGAACTTTTGCTTCGTCATCACTAAAGTCAATCACAGTCGTTGGTTGCTCACCCAAATAACCGCCATTCAAGATACAATCTACCGCATGCTCTAGCTTGTCACGAATATCCTCAGGATCCGATTCCGTAACGTCGTTACCAGGTAAAATTAACGACGTTGACATCAATGGCTCACCCAGCGCCTCTAGTAAATCCAGAGCAATTTGATTGTTTGGAACACGAATACCAATCGTCTTACGTTTTGGATTCATCAAACGACGCGGTACTTCTTTTGTACCCTTGAAGATAAAGGTGTATGGCCCAGGCGTATTGTTCTTTAGCAGGCGGAATGCGGTGTTATCAACACGTGCGTAAAGAGACAATTCAGACAAGTCACGACACAACAGAGTAAAGTTATGTTTGTCATCAAGGCGACGAATTTGACAAATGCGCTCTAACGCTTGTTTGTTTTCTAGCTGACAGCCTAGTGCGTAACCAGAATCAGTTGGATAGATAATGACACCACCGTTACGAATAATAGCAACGGCCTGAGTGATCAAGCGTGCCTGCGGGTTGTCCGGGTGTACATAAAAAAATTGGCTCATTGTTATTCCTTCAAACTTAAGGACGCTCTCGGGACGACCTTCCCTGTCGTTCGACTTCAAGAGCTGTCGCTTTGATACGATAATAAATCAATAGAGAGTGCAGTTAAAATACTCAACGCAAGGTCGACTTGTTTCAAGGTCGATTTGTTTCAAGGTCAACATGCTTCAAGGTCTAGTGATATCGGCTTCGTTATTCTTTTTCAACATTTTCAGCACCACTCTCAATTGTAGTGGTCGTCAGCGAAGTTGCTGTCTTTAGTGGTAGGCGATCCCATACCGGTTCTACACCCGATGGTAACCATAGGTTTCTACCTAACTCCATCCAAGGGGAAGGATAGTGGAAATCTGACCCTTGTGAAGCTAATAGATTGTATTGTATCGCATAATCTGCGAGGTTGCGCCTTTCTTGTTGACTTTGTTGTGGCTGAGCCACTTCCATAGCATCGCCATTGGCTTCGACAAATGCTGCCAGTAGACGCTTTAACCACTTAGCCGTTAACTGATAACGGCCCGGATGCGCCAGCACTGCTAACCCACCCGCTTGATGAATCGCATTTACCGCTTCCGACATCGTGCACCAGTTTGGTGGCACATAGCCGGTGTTATTACGAGTCATAAACTTCTTGAACACCTGCTGCATGTTTTTCGCGTAACCGTTATCCACTAGCCATTTGGCAAAGTGAGCACGTGTTATCGGCGCATCACCCGCGATCGCTTTGACTTCCTCAAGCAAACCTTCTCGAGTCGCTTTTTCTAATCGGTGAGCGATGAGCTCGGAACGCTCTACTCTTCTAGCTTGCTGAGCACGAATCAACGCGTTCAACTCTGAGGAGTCATTGTCCACTCCAAGCCCGACAATATGAATATCTTTATTCTGCCAAACCGTCGAGATTTCGATACCGTTCACCAACTCAATTGGCAGTGACTGCTCTTCAATGAGCTGATGAGCGGTAGGCAATGCATCTAAGGTATCGTGGTCGGTAATCGCCAATACTTTCACGTCAAAGCTTATGGCTCTGTCCAAGAGCTCAGCAACCGATAATCGGCCATCAGAGGCGGTTGTGTGACTGTGTAAATCTATCTTCATTTTTTCACATTTTCGGTTGACTTTCATATCACGAACTAGTTAACTAGTACGCAGATACAGATTTTGAGATTAGTCACGTATGTTACTCGATATTCAACCATTCAAAAAACCTTTAAACCTTGGGGTTAATGCTCTAGTAGGTTGGTGGCGCACTTGGACACAATCCGAGTGGGCTTTTTTACGTGCATAATCAAACCCGAATTTGATTAAAGCCCACTCAATCGAGTGGGCTTTTTTGTTTTTCGATTCATCTGACAAAGAATTCAATTTAAACGATTATTTTAGCAACAATTTGGGTACATTGAGCGTTGGGCAAACGTTTTAATTGTGCGACTATAGCTTAATGACCGCTAGGTGAACCAAGATTGTTGCAACAGCAGATTCAAGATTAAAAGGAGCTTTTGTGAATAAAGCCATTAGCATCAATAAACAGGGTCGATTGGAAGTCCTTTCTCTCCAAGTGCCATATGCGCAAGACCCAACCAGACTGTTTCACACCCTGTGTGAAAATAAAACCGATAGTCTGCTACTTGAGTCTGCAGAGATCGACTCAAAACAAGACCTACAGAGCCTACTTATCGTTGATTCTGCCGTTCGTATCGTTTGTGAAGGTCACAAAGTACGCTATGAAGCGCTAACCACAAACGGTGTCAATCTTCTCAACATCATCGCTCAGAACATTGCTGATGAAATCGAACACACGTTAACAGACAAAGAGCTCGTCGTTCAGTTTGAGATGCCAGATGACACGCTAGATGAAGACTCTCGACTTCGTGAAGCCTCCTCTTTTGATGCGCTGCGTCTTGTTCAACACAGCTTTGACCTAAGCGGTTTAGACAAGAACGCCATTTTCATGGGCGGTCTATTTGCTTACGACATCGTTGCGAACTTTGAGCCACTGGGCAATGCAAACCAAGCGAACCAGTGTCCTGACTTTGTATTCTATGTTGCTGAAAGTCTGCTGGTCGTCGACCACCAAAAAGAGTCTTGCGACCTACAAACCACACTGTTTAACCACGATGATGCTGAGCTTGCTCGTATTCGTGGCCGAATCACAGAGATTAGCCAGCAATGTGAGAACCTGAAAATGGTACCCGCAGCAACCAAAGTCGCTGGCATTGCAGAAGAAGTGAGTATTTCAGACGAAGACTTCTGCCAAATTGTTTGCGACCTTAAAGAATACGTCGTTCGCGGCGACATCTTCCAAGTAGTCCCTTCTCGCCGTTTTACCCTTCCGTGCCCTTCTCCACTCGCAGCATACAAAGAACTTAAGCAAAGCAATCCAAGCCCTTATATGTTCTACATGCAAGATGAGCTGTTTACTCTATTTGGTGCGTCTCCAGAAAGTGCACTGAAATACGGAAAAGATTCTAACCAGATCGAGATCTACCCGATCGCCGGTACACGCCGTCGCGGTAAAAACCCAGATGGCAGCATCAACAAAGATCTCGATAGCCGTATCGAGCTTGAACTACGCAGCGACATGAAAGAGAACGCCGAGCACATGATGCTGGTTGACCTAGCACGTAATGACGTGGCTCGTATTGCAGAGCCAGGCTCTCGTCATGTGGCAGATCTCTTGAAAACAGACCGTTATAGTCACGTGATGCACTTAGTATCGCGCGTCGTCGGTCAGCTTCGTGGTGACCTAGATGCGCTGCACGGCTACCAAGCTTGTATGAACATGGGCACGCTCACCGGCGCACCTAAGATTCGTGCTATGCAGCTGATTCGCCAATTCGAAGGCCAAACTCGGGGCAGTTACGGCGGCGCGGTTGGCTACATGAACGGCGCGGGTGATTTAGATACCTGTATCGTCATCCGCTCAGCGTACGTTGAAGACGGTATTGCTCAAGTTCAAGCGGGTGCTGGTGTGGTATTTGATTCTGACCCTCAATCCGAAGCGGATGAAACTCGTGGTAAGGCGCAAGCCGTTATTTCAGCAATCAAAACGGCGCATAAGGGGTAATCACGATGTCTAATAATCCAAAGTCAGTGACCAACACACTCGCCAATATTGTTTTTGTCGATAACTTTGACTCGTTCACCTACAACCTAGTGGATCAATTCCGAAGCCTAGGTCATAACGTTAAGATTTATCGCAACCACATTGCTGCAGAAAAAATCGCGAAAGCAGTACTCGAGCTTGATAACCCTGTGGTCGTACTTTCGCCGGGTCCTGGTGCACCTTCAGAAGCGGGTTGTATGCCAGCGCTGATTAAAACATTGCGTGGCAAAGTACCCATGATCGGTATTTGCCTAGGCCATCAAGCGATTGTAGAAGCGTACGGTGGTGTGGTTGCTGGCGCGGGCGAAATCATCCACGGAAAAGTGTCGATGATGGCGCATGACAATCATGCTATTTATCAAGGCCTACCTTCACCGCTAGCAATAGCACGTTATCACTCACTGGTGGCAACGAAAGTACCTGACTCACTAGAAGTGACCGCTCAGGTTGATGGTCTAGTGATGTCGGTCGCGAACGAACAAGATCGTATCTGCGGCTTCCAGTTCCACCCTGAGTCTATTATGACTACCTACGGTGCGACACTACTGAGCAATGCCATCGCTTGGGCGACAGAAAAATCTAACGAAACCAAATCGGCTTAAAAATTCAAACAACTAAGGAATCGTAATTATGGAAAACATCATCAACAAACTTTACGACCAACTGGATCTGACTCAAGAAGAGAGCCAGTCGTTGTTTGACACCATTATCAAAGGTGAGCTAGACCCTATCTTAATGTCTGCGGCCCTTACAGCATTGAAAATCAAAGGCGAAACGCCGGACGAAATTGCAGGTGCTGCAAAAGCGCTACTTGCTAACGCCAACCCATTTCCTCGCCCAGATTATGACTTCGCCGACATAGTAGGCACAGGTGGCGACGGTGCCAATACCATCAACATCTCTACCACAGCTGCGTTTGTGGCAGCGGCATGCGGGCTGAAAGTGGCAAAACACGGTAACCGTGGCGTGTCGAGCAAATCTGGCTCTTCCGACCTACTGGATTCATTTGGTATCGACTTGGCTATGTCGGCGGAAGATACTCGCGGCGCCGTGGATGAAATTGGCGTTGCTTTCCTATTTGCACCGCAATATCACGGTGGTGTACGCCATGCGATGCCAGTGCGTCAAACGATGAAGACTCGTACGATCTTTAACATCTTAGGCCCTCTTATCAACCCTGCTCGGCCAAACATCGAATTGATGGGTGTTTATGATGCAAAACTGGTTCGTCCTATTGCAGAAACCATGCTACAAATGGGTATGAAGCGCGCTGCTGTGGTTCACGGTAGTGGCTTGGATGAGGTCGCTATTCACGGTGAAACTCTGGTAGCAGAAATTCAAGATGGCAAAATCACAGAATACACGCTAACGCCTGCAGACTTTGGTTTAGAGTCTTACCCGCTAGAAACTATCAAGGGCGGGGAACCAGAAGAAAATCGTGCGATCATCACTAATATGCTAACGGGTAAAGGAACGGATGCGCAGTTAGGCGCTGTTGCGGTAAACGTTGCGCTTCTAATGAAACTATTTGGTCACGAAGACCTCAAAGCCAATGCAGCGCAAGCCATCGATGCAATGAACTCAGGTAAAGCTTACGAGCTGGTTCAAAAGCTGGCGGCACACGGCAAGTAACTCGGCGAATTAACAGGAAAAGACAATGGAAACAGTATTAGCAAAAATCGTCGATGATAAGAAAATTTGGGTTGAGGAGCGCAAGCAAGCTCAGCCACTAGAGAGTTTTAAAGCGGATCTCGTTCCATCAGACCGCAGCTTCTATGGAGCGCTTTCGACAGGCAAAACCGCGTTTATTTTAGAATGCAAAAAAGCATCACCATCAAAAGGTTTGATCCGTGATGACTTTGACCTAGATTACATTGCCTCGGTCTACAATAACCACGCAAGCGCAATTTCTGTGCTAACGGATGAGAAATACTTCCAAGGTAACTTCGACTTCCTGCCTCAAGTACGCGGCCAAGTTAAGCAACCAGTACTGTGTAAAGACTTCATGATTGATACCTATCAAGTGTATCTCGCTCGTCATTACAACGCAGATGCTATTTTGCTCATGCTGTCAGTGCTTAACGATGACGAATACCGCGAGCTAGCAGAAGTCGCGGAGTCTCTTGAGCTAGGTATTTTGACCGAAGTGAGCAACGAAGATGAGCTTGAGCGTGCGATTGCGCTTGGCGCGAAGGTCGTTGGTATCAACAACCGTAACCTTCGTGACCTATCGGTTAACCTAGATCGCACTAAAGAGTTGGCACCGAAACTACCTGAAGACACCATCATCATTTCGGAGTCGGGTATCTATAACCACCAGCAGGTTCGTGACCTTTGCCACTATGCGAACGGCTTCCTGATCGGCAGCTCGCTCATGGCGGAAGACAACCTTGAACTGGCAGTACGTAAAGTTCTGCTGGGAGAAAACAAAGTATGTGGTCTCACTCATGCTGATGACGCGGCGAAAGCTTATCAAGCGGGCGCGGTAAAAGGCGGACTGATCTTTGTTGAAAAGTCGCCTCGCTTTGTTGATGCCGAATCTGCGCGTATGGTAATGAGCGGAGCACCTCTTGAGTTTGTGGGTGTGTTCCAAAACCACAACCCAGAATTTGTTGCTAACACGGCTAACGAGCTAAAACTGTCGGCCGTTCAGCTTCACGGTGATGAAGATCAAGCCTACATAGATACGCTGACTCCACTTCTAAATGATGACGTAAAAATCTGGAAAGCGCATGGTGTGACCGATGCCATTCCAGACCTAACTGCAATTAAGGCAGACCGCCATCTATTGGATGCCAAAGTTGGCGAGCAATCAGGCGGCACAGGTCAAAGCTTTGACTGGCAATTGATGAACAACACAAGCGATGTGATGTTGGCAGGCGGTTTGTCTCCAGACAATATCAAGCAAGCCAGTACACTTGGCTGCATCGGACTAGACTTAAACTCAGGCGTTGAGTCAGCACCGGGCAAGAAAGACGCTGAGAAGCTAAACCAAGCATTCGCGTTAATCAGAGACTACTAACTGTCAGATCAACGGCAAAAGTAAACAAAGAGAATTATTAAAACTTGCTCGACAACGAACGTGCGTTTGCATGGACTCGAGCAAGTGGATTATTGAGGAATTAACCATGTCTAAATTAGATGCCTACTTTGGCGAATACGGTGGACAGTTCGTACCACAAATTCTAGTGCCAGCCTTAGATCAGCTAGAGCAAGCCTTCATCGACGCACAAGACGATCCAGAGTTTCAATCTGAGTTTATGGCGCTATTGCAAGAATATGCAGGCCGTCCAACTGCGCTAACGCTGACTCGCAACCTAACAAAAGGCACCAAAACCAAGCTGTACCTAAAGCGTGAAGACCTACTTCATGGCGGTGCGCACAAGACTAACCAAGTACTTGGTCAAGCTCTGCTTGCTAAGCGCATGGGTAAAAAAGAGATCATCGCCGAAACTGGTGCTGGTCAGCACGGCGTAGCAACCGCTCTTGCGTGTGCTCTACTTGACCTTAAGTGTCGCGTTTACATGGGTGCGAAAGACGTTGAACGTCAGAGCCCTAACGTGTTCCGTATGCGTTTAATGGGTGCAGAAGTGATTCCTGTACACTCAGGTTCTTCAACACTAAAAGACGCGTGTAACGAAGCGCTACGCGACTGGTCTGCAAGCTACGAAGACGCCCACTACCTACTTGGTACTGCGGCAGGTCCTCACCCATTCCCAACCATCGTACGTGAATTCCAACGCATGATTGGTGAAGAGACTAAAAACCAAGTATTGGCTCGTGAAGGCAAACTGCCAGACGCCGTTATTGCTTGTGTGGGTGGTGGCTCTAACGCTATCGGCATGTTTGCAGACTTTATCGAAGAAGAATCAGTGCGCCTAATTGGTGTTGAACCCGCAGGTCTAGGTATCGATACCGACCAGCACGGTGCACCGCTTAAACACGGCACAACGGGCATCTTCTTTGGTATGAAAGCGCCATTGATGCAAGACCCCAACGGTCAAATTGAAGAGTCTTACTCAGTATCTGCAGGTCTAGACTTCCCATCTGTGGGCCCTCAACACGCCCACCTAAATGCGACAGGCCGTGCTGAATATGGTGCGATTACCGATGATGAAGCACTGGATGCATTCCAAGAGCTAGCGAAGCATGAAGGTATTATCCCTGCGCTAGAATCTTCTCACGCCCTAGCTTACGCACTTAAGATGGCTCGTGAGAACCCAGAAAAAGAACAACTACTTGTCGTCAACCTATCAGGTCGCGGTGACAAAGATATCTTTACTGTACACGATATTTTGAAAGACAAAGGAGTAATGTAATGAGCCTGAATCAAGACCGTTATAAAGAGATGTTCGCTCGCCTAGGTGAGAAGAACCAAGGCGCATTCGTTCCTTTCGTCACTATGGGTGATCCAAGCCCTGAGCTATCGCTACAGATCATGGAAACCTTGATTGAATCTGGTGCAGACGCACTTGAACTTGGCATGCCATTCTCAGACCCTCAGGCAGATGGTCCAACGATTCAGGGCGCAAACATCCGTGCATTGGACGCGAAAACAACGCCAACGATCTGCTTCGATATGCTAGCAAAGATTCGTGAAAAGCACCCTGAAACGCCAATCGGCTTGCTAATGTATGCCAACCTAGTTTACTCAAAAGGCGTTGATGCGTTTTACAAACAATGTGCAGATGTCGGTGTAGACTCAGTGCTGATCGCTGACGTTCCTACCAACGAAAGTAAAGAGTTTGTCGAAGCAGCACACAAACACGGTGTACACCCAATCTTCATCGCACCACCAACGGCAAGCGAAGAGACAATTGAGCAAGTAGCGAAGCTTGGCGGTGGTTATACCTACCTACTTTCTCGTGCGGGTGTAACCGGTACTGAGACCAAGGCGAATATGCCAATGAACACTCAGCTAGACAAACTAAACAAGTATGATGCACCGCCGTCACTACTAGGGTTTGGTATTTCTGAACCAGAGCAAGTAAAACAAGCGCTCGATGCAGGAGCAGCAGGCGCAATTTCCGGCTCTGCTGTGGTAAAAATCATCGAAAATAACCTTGATGCACCAGAAACCATGCTTAGCGAACTGTCTCAGTTTGTTAAATCAATGAAGGCTGCAACACAGCGTTAATTGTCAAAATCCCGCTCTGATAGGTTGCACTTCGCGTGCAACTTTTTTTTAACATTTCGTTCTGTTCGCCTCCCTAAAAATCATTCCCCAACAAAAAACTCGACCGAAAATCATTCTCAAAGCCAATAGCAAACGTTTGCCTTCGGGTATTCGTTCACCATTCATTCGGTTTTTTCGCGCTTTTTCTCATGATTTCGGTTTCTGATGTTGCGCAAAGTGCTAAATAAGTGTAAAAATTGCCGCCGAAGATTAGTCTGATATTTGCCGTTCAAATAGAAGGCCATACTAGGAATTGATAAATAATTAGCACAGGAGTTAAGGAAGTGTTAAAAGAAAAGTTGATGCTAAATAACATTGGCGTCCAAGTCGTGATTGCAATGATCCTCGGTACCTTCATCGGTGCCATGATGGGTGAATCTGCTTCTATGTTTGCTCCACTGGGTACTATCTTCATCAATCTAATCAAGATGTTAGTAATCCCTCTGGTTGCCGTTGCTCTGATCTCAGGTGCAGCTGGTCTTGGTAACAGCAGCAATGCAGGTAAAGTTGGCGTAACAACGCTCGCTTACTTCGGTCTAACGTCAGCACTTGCAGTGGCACTTGCTCTGATTATGGGCGAAGTATTCCAACCAGGTGTAAACATCGATACCGCAGGTATCGAAGGCATGTTCTCAGCTGAGTACGCTTCAAAAGGTGAACTACCCACTTTCTGGGCTACCGTTACTGGTATGATCCCAACCAACGTTTTCCAATCGCTAAATGAAGCCAACATCCTTCAGATCCTAGTGTTCTGTCTGTTCTTCGGTATCGGTCTATCAAAGCTTGAGTCTACTCGCCGCGATCCACTACTTAACGGTGTAAACGCGATCGTTGACATTATGGTATGGATGATCAACAAGGTAATGATCATCGCGCCAATTGGTGTATTTGGTCTTATGGCAGAAGCGGTAGGCACATTCGGTTTTGGCGCGCTAATGGTCGTGTTCAAGCTGTTCGTAGTTTACATCGCTGCGATCCTAATTTTCGGTTTCGTTGCTTACCCACTGATGATTCAACTCTTCACTAAGACCTCTGCGAAGAAGTTCATCAGCGCAATGAAAAAGCCGCAGGCAGTAGCCCTTTCAACAGCTTCTTCTATGGCGACGCTGCCTGTCACAATGGACACCGTAGAAAAAGAGCTAGGCGTTAAAAACTCAACGGCATCGTTTGTTCTGCCGCTAGGTGCAACAATCAACATGTCTGGTAACGCTATCTACTACGGCCTAGTTGCTATCTTCTTTGCGCAACTGTTCAACATTGACCTTTCAATGGGTGCATACATTGCGATCATCGTAACGTCTACCTTGGGCGCTGTTGGTCAAGCGGGTGTTCCAGGTCCTTCATTCCTTGTTGTTGCAGTACTGCTTGCAGCAGGTATTCCAATTGAAGGTCTACCACTACTGTTCGCTCTTGACCGTATCTTCGACATGATCCGTACTGCTCTAAACATCACGGGTGATGCTGCGTGTGCGGTTATCGTAGATGCATTGGTTGAAGAAGAAGCTGAGCAAGAAGCGCAGCTTAAAAAACAGCAAGCCTAATATAACACTCAATACCAAAACGGGTTGCCACCAATAGGGGCAGCCCGTTTTTTATTGTTTCTTTGCAAACATTGATGCCCAAATGAATTACAACACTGAAAACTGTGTTCTTGTTTACAAGAGATGACTGCCGTTTGCTCTTAAACGGGTTTTGGTTACACTAGCGACTCAATTTATAAAAAGGTCTTACTGAGCTATGAAACAGCTGCTCGATTTCATCCCTCTGATTATTTTCTTCGTTCTGTACAAAATGCAGGATATCTACGTCGCCACCGGAGCACTGATCATCGCCACCGCAGTGCAAGTTGCAGTGACCTATTGGCTATACAAAGCTGTCGAGAAGATGCAGTTGATTACCTTTGCAATGGTCGCTATTTTTGGTGGTATGACCTTGTTCTTCCACGATGACAACTTCATTAAGTGGAAAGTCACCATTGTTTACGCGCTGTTTGCAATTGCACTTGCCGTCACTCATGCCATGGGCCGTGGTTTGATCAAAGGCATGCTGGGCAAAGAGATCACGCTACCAGAGCGAGTTTGGGCTAAAGTTAACTTTGCATGGGTGGGCTTCTTCTCTTTCTGTGCTGGCCTCAATATCTACGTGGCCTACGCATTGCCCCTTGATGTTTGGGTCAACTTCAAGGTGTTTGGGTTATTAGCTGCAACTTTGCTCTTTACTGTATTTACTGGCATCTATATCTACAAACACATGCCAAAAGAGACATCGGACGAAGAGCAAGACAAAGCCTCCAAAAATGAGAACCAAGATCATACACCTTGATCACCAGCGGATCTTTTGTATACTCCGCGAACGATTAAGAATCAGCGACCTACGGGTCGCTGTGCTGTTTCTGGAAGACAATAAACATGACGAATACAACATCAAACACTCCTAAAGGCCAGTTAATCATTCGCACACTAGCAATGCCTGAAAACACCAACGCCAATGGCGATATTTTCGGTGGTTGGATCATGTCTCAACTCGACTTAGCGGGCGGTATTCTTGCCAAAGAGATTTCTCACGGTCGTATCGTTACTGTCTCTGTATCGAGTATTACGTTTAAGCACCCAGTTAAAGTCGGTGACGTGGTTTGCTGTTACGGTGAATGTACCAAAATTGGTAATACTTCTATGTCCATTAATTTGGATGTGTGGGTGAAACCTGTCAGTGTTGAAGGTGTTGGCGAACGGTATCAAGTCTGTGACGCAACATTTAACTACGTAGCAATTGATGCAAATGGGCGCCCACGTCCAATTAATCCAAATTAAGCGATCGCTAACGATGACTTTTCACTAAAAAAATGACATCTTATAGAGCGAATTAAGTTACTGAACTATTTGAAGGATACAAATATGTGGTACGTTATTTTTTCTCAAGATGTCGAGAACTCGCTAGAAAAGCGTCTGAGTGTACGCCCACAGCACCTAGAAAGACTTCAAGCACTTAGAGATGAAGGTCGACTATTGACCGCAGGTCCTATGCCTGCCATTGATAGCGATAATCCAGGTGAAGCTGGGTTTACAGGGTCCACCGTCATTGCAGAGTTTGACTCACTAGACGCTGCGCAAGCATGGGCAGATGCGGATCCATACATTGAAGCTGGCGTTTATGAGAACGTAATCGTCAAGCCATTCAAAAAAGTATTCTAAAAGCGATAAATAGCATAATGAAAAAAAAAATAAGTTGGCTAGCAATCGCTGCGCTTACGGCGTTGGCTGGTTGTTCAAGTAGTGGCGACGACGAACGCCGTAAACTCGAGCTGTTGGCGCAAAGCCGCGCCAGCGTGATTTCTTCTGGGTTGCCGATTGAACAAGGTCCGCTCTCAATTATGAAAGCATCGGCAAGCAAAGGCATTGTTGAGATCATGATGATTTATAACACCGATGCCAAAGGCGCTTTGCCGTTAGATCAAGTTTTGCGTAACAGCATGAACTACTACTGTACTGATCGTGAAGTGAAAGCCAACCTAGAGCTTGGACTGGGCTATCGCATTATGATCCGTAACGCTCGCGGTCAGTTAATGATCGACCAAATTGTCAATCAGCAGTATTGTCAAAAGCCGCTACCACAGTAGCCAAACGATCATAATCAATTGACGATCAAAACAAAGAGGCTTGCATTAACAAGCCTCTTTTTCATTCTACAATCTACACCCTATCACAATAAACGCTCTCGCAAGTTCTTCGCCGCTTGTACCAAGTTCGTTAGCGACGCTTCTGTCTCTTCCCAGTTACGCGTTTTAAGGCCGCAATCTGGGTTAACCCAAAGTCTCTCAACCGGGATACGTTTCGCGGCTTTTTCAATTAACTGTTCAATCCACTCAACTTTCGGAATGTTTGGCGAGTGAATATCGTACACACCAGGACCAATCTCATTCGGATAGTTAAACTCTTCAAATGCGTTCAACAGCTCCATGTTAGAGCGAGATGTCTCAATCGTAATCACATCAGCATCCAATTCCGCCACCGACTCGATAATCTCGTTAAACTCGCTGTAACACATATGAGTGTGAATCTGGGTTTCCGGCCTTGCACTCGCCGCTGAAACTTTAAACGCTTTCACCGCCCAATCTAAGTACTCTTTATGGTCACATTTTTTCAATGGCAGACCTTCACGAATCGCAGGCTCATCAATTTGAATGATATTGATGTTTGCTTGTTGCAGCGCATCTACTTCATCTTGCAGCGCAAACGCCAGTTGATTAGCGATGGTCTCACGAGAGACATCTTCACGCGGGAAGGTCCAGCACAGAATGGTCACAGGTCCGGTCAACATGCCCTTCATCGGTTTGTCTGTCAGTGATTGCGCATAAGTAGACCAGTCCACAGTAATTGACTTATCACGCTCAATATCGGCGACAACAATGGCCGGTTTAACGCAGCGCGAGCCATAGCTTTGTACCCAACCAAATTCCGTGGTTTGGAAACCCGATAAGTTCTCAGCAAAGTATTCCACCATGTCGTTACGTTCTGCTTCTCCGTGTACTAGCACGTCCAGACCCGTCGCTTCTTGGCGTTTCACGGTATCTTTGATGAAGCCTTTCATTAGAGATTCATACTCCGCGACACTGATATCACCACGCTTGAAAGCAGCGCGGCTTTTTCGCACTTCAGCCGTCTGTGGGAACGAGCCGATCGTCGTCGTTGGGAGATTAGGTAACTTCAGTACTTCGTGTTGATGATGTGCACGCTCTGCATACGGAGCGCTGCGGTCGCTATTGGTAGAAGCAAGCGTCGCGACACGGCTTTGAACATGGGGCTTGTTCACCCAAGTCGAACGAGCACGGTCTAAGATAGGTTGACTATATTGAGCGCAGTGCTCTATCGCTTGTTTATCACCATCCAGTGCTTTCGCAAGCCATGAAACTTCGGACACCTTTTGCTTAGCGAACGAGAACCAGTTTTCAGTACCTTGCGGCAGCTTAGTTTCCAGCTCGACATTCACTGGACTGTGGAGCAGCGAACATGAAGACGCAACCCAAAGGCGCTCACCCAACTTGGCTTTGATAGGCTTTAGCGTTTGTAAAGCACTATGCAGATTTGCACGCCAAACATTACGGCCGTTAACGATCCCCGCTGACAGCACCCAATCATTTGGCAGATGGTTGACCACTTCATCCAATTGATTTTGTGCGGCAACGACATCAACATGTAACCCGTCCACCTCAAGTTCTACAATGGTATCCAACGAGTCAACTACAGAGTCAAAATACGTCGCAAGCAGCACTTTGACATCACTGCGAATCACTTGATACGCCAACTTAAAGCTGTCCAACCACGTTTTTTCAAGCTCAAGTGCTAAGATAGGTTCATCCACTTGTACCCACTCGATGCCGAGTTTTTCAAATTTAGCGAAGATTGCCTGGTAGGCAGTCAATACTCGTGGCAATAGCGACAAGCGATCAAAGCCTTGCTCTACTTCTTTACCCAAATAAAGGTAACTGAGCGGACCAAGCAGTACCGGCTTCACTTTATGGCCTTGCTGCTGCGCTTCATTAATTTCATCGAAAAGCTGAGTCCAGCTCACTTTAAACTGATCGTCCGAGGAAAACTCCGGAACAATATAGTGGTAATTGGTGTTAAACCACTTAGTCATATCTGAAGCGGCTTCGCCCGCACATCCACAATCGGTTTGAGACTGACCTCGGCCAATACGAAATAGCGTGTCTAGGTCTGGGAAACCGTTATTGTGTCGCTTTGGCACATGACCCAAAAGAAGACTGGTGCCAAGTACATGGTCATACCATGCAAAGTCACCGACGGTTACATAGTCGAGGCCATCTTGATTTTGGCGTTCCCAGTTTTGTTTACGGATTTTTGCGGCGACCAGCTTTAAGCCTTGCTGGTCAAGTTCGCCACGCCAATACTGTTCTAAAGCAAATTTCAGTTCACGCTTTTCACCGATACGCGGGTAACCAAGGATATGAGTTGCTGTCATGATGTTGTCCTTTTTATTCATTAGCAGTCTGGATGGCTAAAGAATCACCCAGCAAAGCAATATGAACAATCGCAATTCATTCACGAGGAATATGAATCTTTCTCATGCGATTAGAAAACGCCATTTAGACGTCTAGACGTTTACTTATACTCAAAAGCACGGTAAGTTAATGGAAAGGGATTAAGGATGAGGGATTTTCATGATAGAATTTAAACACTTAAAAACACTGGCATCACTGCGCGATACCGGCTCACTAACCGCGACTGCAACCTCGCTGCACTTGACGCAATCTGCGCTCTCACACCAACTGAAAGATCTCGAAGCTCGTATTGGTTCACCGCTATTCATTCGCAAAACTCGACCAGTGAAGTTCACCTCTGAAGGCGAGATCCTACTTAATCTCGCTAACGACGTTCTACCACGTATCGCCCAAGCCGAAGGCGACTTAGCCGGACTTAAGGAAGACGTCAATGGTCGCCTCCATATGGCTATCGACTGTCACTCCTGCTTTCAGTGGTTAATGCCAGCTCTGAAAGAGTATCAACTTGCTTGGCCACATGTAGAGCTGGATTTCTCCTCAGGCTTTGGTTTTGAACCAATTCCAGCTCTTGTAGGCGGAGAGCTGGATTTGGTGATTACGTCAGACATTCAACCACGCTCAGAAATCCACTACGAGCCCCTATTCGACTTCGAAATGCGCCTTGTTACCTCAATCTCCCACCCTTTAGCCGGAAAAGATCATATCGAGCCAAGCGATCTAGCCGACCAAACCCTTCTGACTTATCCAGTACAAAAGCAGCGATTAGATGTGGTTAAACACTTCCTTACGCCAGCAGGCATCGAGCCAAATAAGTGGAAACAAGCGGACAACACTCTAATGCTGGTACAAATGGTCTCTGCCGGTCTCGGCGTCGCCGCTTTACCAAACTGGGCAGTCAGTGAGTTCTCTCGCCAAGGCTTAATCACTAGCAAACCATTAGGTGAAGGACTATGGCGCAGACTGTTTGCCGCCGTTCGCAATGGAGAAAAGGATAAACATTATCTGCAAGCATTTTTTCGTACCGCAAGAGCGCAATGTACGCAGCATTTGGATGGGATTAAAGTGGCCTGATGGTTGGGGGTTGGTTCTAGATCAGGCGATACGCAGTAAGCCTTTTAGCACCTACCGTCGCATTGCCTAAACTTAATCACTCTTTCGGAGCAATCATCCCCAAACAAATCTGCTGTATCGGTTCTTGAGGGGAGTCTTGATAAGCAATCTGCTTAGTCACTGAGATTTCAAACTGTGGCCATTCGTCAGTAAAGCGCTTGAACATCTGGCCTTCACAGGTCGCACCTACATGACTAAGTAGCAACACACCTTGTGATTCAATCTTTTCCGCAGTGATATGACGGTTGTAAACATTCGGTAGTGTTTCGTTGCTCCAGCGGTTTGACATTTCTGGGTGCGGTGCGATGTAGAATGTCATCCATTCTGAGATCTCCGCGCCGCCCACCAGCTTAAGTGGTTTGTCAGTGTTCTCGTACCAGAATGTTTCTGCATCATGCGCTAGTACTTTAACGCCCTCGAAACTCTGACCTGCATTGCGTACATTGAACACCATAACCGAGCTGTAGCCGACGATCATCAACAGCGCCATACTAACTAACACTTTGTATGCACGTGACAGTTTACCAATCACATCTTTGGCTAAAAACGCAACCAATACCGCAGGCGCAGGCATAAAGAATGGGTGTAACCATTCAACGAGCCGGCCGCCTTTATGGAACGTAAACCACGCCATAATTACCACCAACGGCGCCAACAAAACAAATGTAGTCAGCCAAACTTTTTCCGGCACCTGCTTCGTAAAGCGCAGACCACGTTTTCCAAGCAAACCTGCAAGTAAAATCAACGGGTAGAAAACCGATAGAAGCGCTAGCCAACTGCCCGGGCTAAGTTGAGCCGAGACTTGACCACTCACCCATTTCACCGAAGAGAAATTGTTAGCAAACATCCAAAAGAAGTTTGGCGTAACCAAAGCGAGAAAAGCCGCAATACCAATATAGAAATTACGATCGCTCCAGTTACGACGCACACTCGGTACTGCCAAACTTAAAATAAAGATCATCGCGACAGGTGCAAACGTGGTGTATTTCGCCATCGCAGAGCAGCCCGCCAAAATACCAAAAGGGATCCACCATTTTGTATCTTCGTAGACAGCCTTCACAAACATCAGCAGTAACCAAGACCAAGAGCCGAGCAGCAGATAGTTATCATTGTAAGGAATAGCATCGAAGTTGATGACCCCTGACAAGTTCAATGTCAGCAAACCAAGCCAAGCTAACGCGATTGAATCCGTTAGCTTATACGCCAAACGGTAGCAACCCAGCATACCAATAGCTACCACACTAAAATGGCCCACATACCAAAATGCCGATGCAAACTCTGTAGAAGAAGAAATCAACAAAATACGCGCGACAAAACCCACAAACCATGGGTTATTCGGACTGCCCCACTCTCCATTGCTGGCCCAGTTCAACGCCTCAACAGCATCATAAGGGACTGTGGGATCAAGGTGATAAGAAACCAACGACCACGCCACAGCGTAGACAAAACACCAAATCAACGCCGCGCGATGTGAGCGAGCGACATCAGTTGGAGTGTTTGGGGATTGATCGAAATAAAGAATAGTAGACAGCATAGACGCCCTTGGATTCAGTTAATTTCAGGGGTTTGGCGGCAGACTTTACTTAGGATAAGCGTATGAGAAAAGTAAACTAGGTCAATTCTCTGTAAATTCCCGAGCAATCCATAAGCCAGACGAATCAGTGTCCGCACTTTAACGATTAGTCTATATATTTAAACCGTCAAGACCTGTAATGCTTTGTATAAAACTGGGTATGAGTGAGTCAAGAAAGGGAAGTAGGAGTGAATGCCAAGGATCATCTCTGGTTTTGTTACCTGGATCCACAACCGCACGTTTGAAAAACAACTACCTGCTTACCTAGGTATCTTCCAAGGTGCGTCATTTGTTGCCATGATTTCATTCTTTGCCATGCTGCCAGCAGCTTGGTTAACGCTTTGCATCTGGCCTTCAATCCAGCACGGCATCCTTAACCTACAAGGGTTCTTGGTCAGCTCAGGCTCATTCGGTGTGTGGTTATACACCTTCCTAGAACGTATCTTGATCCCGACAGGCCTACACCACTTCGTCTACGCACCATTTGTATTCGGTAACGTAGCGACGCCAAATGGCATCACGGTTGACTGGTTTACTAACCTAGAGGCATTCACTCAATCAACACAATCAATGAAAGATCTTTTCCCTGCTGGCGGCTTTGCACTGCACGGTAACTCTAAGATCTTCGGTTGTACGGGTATTGCGCTAGCGATGTACCACACAGCAAAACCTGAAAACCGTCAGAAAGTTGCGGCACTTCTTATCCCAGCAACGTTAACCGCTGTATTGGTTGGTATCACTGAACCACTTGAGTTTACCTTCCTGTTCATCGCCCCTTGGCTGTTCGCCATCCACGCGATTCTGGCAGGTACTATGGCGATGGTGATGTACACCTTTGGTGTGGTCGGCAACATGGGCGGGGGCTTGATTGAATTTGCGACAGGTAACTGGATCCCACTACTGGGCAACCACACTGGCATGGTTGTCACTCAAATCGCTATCGGTCTTTGCTTCACAGCCATCTACTACGTAACGTTCAAATACCTCATCGTTAAGTTTGATGTGCCAATTGCAGGTCGCGGCGATGCAGAAATGAAACTGCACACCAAAAAAGACTTCAATGAGAAACATGGCATTACTGGTAAAGGTGATGCAGGTACGGCAACCCCACTGCAAATCCAAGCAGTAGAAACCATCGAAGGTTTGGGCGGCGTGCATAACATCGAAGATCTCAGTAACTGTGCGACCAGACTTCGCGTCACGGTCAAAGACCCAAGCAAAGTCCAAACAGCAGAGTACTTTATGGAGACTGGTGCGGTGAACATCGTGAAAAACGGTAAAGCCATCCAAGTCATCATCGGACTGAATGTCCCTCAGCTTAGAGAGGAGTGCGAAAAAATTCCTCTACGCCACGGCTGTGTAGGCCAAGAAACCTGTGGTGCTGGCGGTGTAGCTTACGGCCTTCGTTCAATCCCTGCAGTCATCGAAATGATTGACTACATGGAAAAATACTCGCCAAACGCTTGGATGCTGAACTACTCAAACCCAGCAGCTATCGTGGCAGAAGCATGTCGAGTAATGCGCCCTAGCTCAAAAGTACTCAACATCTGTGACATGCCAATTGGCATCGAAACTCGTATCGCAGAGATCCTAGGCTACGAAGATCGCAAACAGTTCGACATCATGTACTACGGCTTAAACCACTTCGGTTGGTGGAAAGAGTTCAAAGACGCGAAAACGGGTGAAGACTTGATGCCACGCATCAAAGAGTACATCAAAGAGAACGGCTACTTGCCACCAAGCGCAATGAACGGCGCACAACACACAGACGAATCTTGGAAGCAAACCTTTATCAAAGTTCGTGACGTGTACGCACTTGATCCAGAAACCATTCCAAACACGTATCTCAAGTACTACATGTACCCAGACTACGTAGTAGAGCACTCTAACAAAGAGTTCACTCGTGCTAATGAAGTTATGGAAGGCCGTGAAAAAGAAGTGTTCACAGAATGTCACCGCATTATTGCCACTGGCACAGCGGTAGGCACAACCATCGAAGTCGAAGAGCACGCGTCTTACATTGTTGACCTAGCAACAGCGATTGCATTCAACACCAAAGAGCGCATGCTGCTCATCGTTCCAAACAATGGCGCAATCGCGAACTTTGACCCAACAGCCATGGTAGAAATCCCATGTATCGTTGACAACACAGGTGCGAAACCACTGCAAATTGGTGAAATTCCTGAGTTCCAGAAAGGCATGATGAGCCAACAAGTATCGGTTGAAAAACTGGTGGTAGAAGCTCACGTTGAAGGCTCTTACCAAAAACTATGGCAAGCGCTAACACTGTCAGCGACGATTCCAAGCGCAACCGTTGCGAAAGCAATTTTGGATGACTTGATTGAGGCAAACAAAGAATATTGGGTTGAAATGAAGTAAAACACTTTCGTCCTACTCTTTGCTAAGCAATAAATTTGGCTAAGCCAACAACAATGCCCTGTCTCGACAGGGCATTTTACGGAGCACTATCAATGCTAGACATTACTACGCTGGGCTACATCGCAGCGTTCTGCACCACTTGTTCTTTCGTTCCTCAAGTGCTGCACATATTCAAAACCCGAGATACCCAATCCACCTCACTAGCAATGTATTCAATCTTCGTCACCGGTGTCGCGCTTTGGCTCGCGTATGGCGTATTAGTGACAGACCCACCAATCATCATTGCCAACGCCATCACCTTATTGCTCGCTTCCATCATTCTGATTATGAAAATCAAAGACGTCACTGGCAAACGACCGACCTTCTCCAAAACCAGCGCTTGATAAAGCGTTACGACCAAGCCAAGCTCCCCGTGCTTGGCTTTTTTCATTGTAAAACTCTTGAACTGCACAACAGTTTGTATAGGTGTCATGGCGCTATAGTTTCAGCAATTCAAACACTTATAAAAAACAAGGATACGTCATGTTGTCTTATTCTCTTCGCACCTCTATCTTAGCGCTGTCTATCGCTACCTCTTGTAATGTGATGGCGTCACAAGCCGCGTCAGTGACACCAGAAGATACCTTTCCGAGCACACAGGCTTGGCTAACACACGTACAGCAAGGCCTTGCTCCTTACTGGATGCATGAAGCAGCACAAGGTGTCCCCGTCGGCAACTTCCCAACATTTCGCTGCGATAACGGAGAGTTATTAGACCTATCCAACGTCTGCCCAGAGCTGCAACACGGCTGGATCATCCCTCACTTTGGACGCGAATACACGCGTATGAAGTCACGCCAGACTTACGCTTATGGCGTTCTATTTCATCTTACCGGCGATATTAAGGCACTCGAACTCGCTAAGGACGGCGCTTACTACCTCATCGACCAACTTCAAGACACCGAGAGCGGTGGATTTATCTCGTTTACCGAAGACAGTAAGCCGGGTTTAAAGTGGACACAACGCACCTCACAAGACCAAGCTTACGCTCTTGTTGGCCTTGCCATGTATTACTACCTCACACGCGATCCTAAGGTAGAGAAAGCACTCATCGAACAGCAAGCGTTCATTTTCGATAAATACAAGCTCAACAATGATGTTGGCTTAGCTTGGGTGTTAGAAGATGGCGATGACCAAAGCGCCAAACAACACGAACTGGTGGCACAGCTTGATCAAATCAATGGCTACATGCTGCTAGTCGCTCCCCTACTTCCAGAGCCTCACAGAACCAAATGGCTAGCGGATCTCGAGTGGCTAACACAAATCATGGTCAATGATTACCACTCAGATGAGGAACAGCGCTTCTACGGAGCGATACACCACAAAGCTGTAATGCAGCCTAACGCCAAACATAATGATTTCGGTCATACCATTAAAGCGTATTGGATGACCTATCTCACTGCTCAGCTACTCGATAAGCCAGACTGGGAAACCTTCGCTAAGCAAGGTATGGAAGTGACGCTAGACAGAGCTCAATTCAACATGCCATTTGAGTATGTTGCCGATTACTTCCCCAAAGAGCAGCAAGAAGCGTTAATGGGAACCACTATCCCGACATGGCAAAGCAGACCTAACAGTGGTGGCGCCTCTTCTTGGGAATGGGCAGAGCTTGACCAAGCGGCTATGACGCTTTCTATGAATACTGGCAAAATCCAAGCGCCCCTCGGTTATACCACCACGGGCTTTATGAATGTGTGGGTTGACCACAAGTATGGCGGTGTAGGGCTAAACCCTAAATCAACCAAAGCTTTCCACTGGGGGAATGGCTATCACCAGTTTGAACACGCACTCATTGGCACGCTGACATCGGGTTCACTTAATCATAACCCAGTGACCCTTTATTACTCGGTCAACGATGAACCGCTCCCAAGCTTCACGCCATACTACTACCAGGGCAAAGTGGACAAGACCACATCCCTAAATAATGGCAAGGTTCAGGCGGTAAGCTTTAGTGACATCACACCTTAGCCTTTGTGAAAAAGGGCTGAAGTCATGTAAAGAAGGTAAGAAAATCGAAGAAACGGGCAGGAATAACTTGGTTTCAAAGGCATAACCTGCGACAATCCGCCCGTTATTCACCCTTGATTACAGATGGTCAATTATGCAAATCTTAGTACGCAACCTATCTCGCGAAACCACAGAGCACGATGTACGCCTTCAGTTCCGTGAATACGGCCGAGTTACCGAATGCACATTAGTACTAGACAAAGAGACAGGAAAGTCGAAAGGCTTCGCGTTTGTAACTATGCCTGAAGTTGAAGAAGCAAAGGTAGCGATTAAAGAGCTAAACCTAACCATGTTTGGTGGCAGCAAGATCCGAGTGAAGTTCGCAGGCCATTGATAACCGGTATGCCACCAAGCCACTACAGCATCGCTAATTAAGGCTCATTCAGTAAGCTAATTAGATGGATTGCACTTTAAAGAACTCCGTTTATTCCGACAGGTGAACGGAGTTTTTTTGTATCTGTTTTCAGCGAATATCACGTCTTCGCAGGAGAAAGAGCCCCCTTATTTGTTGTTGAATACAAAACTTATATTTTTGTATTGCAACCTTGCTCAACGCGTTTTAGCCTTATTGAATTACACGTATTTTAAAAGGAATTACAGTGTCTCTTTCTCGTATCACCCTTACACTGACGCTCCTCGCCTCCGCTACCAGTTACGCAAACCCAGTTCAATTTCTACTTGGTGTCGACAGCCACAAAGGCTTCGCAGGCGGCTTAGAAACTATTGTCTACGATAATTTCATTATCGGCGGCCAGTTCAATCTCGGCTCTTCTGACGAGAGCAACAGCCAAACTGGTACCTACCCAGGCATCACCAACCCTACATTCACCAGTAAAAAATCAGCGCAACATTATAGCTTGTATACTGGCTACCGATTCAATGACGGCATGCTAGATGGTTTATCGGTCAAGCTTGGCCTGGCGCAAATGAACATCAACATCAGTGAAGATGTTTACGACACCGATGGTAACTCGGACATTGTCTACGATATTAACGAACGTAAGTACCAGCCTTTTGCCGGTATTGGCTATCATCTAAGCGAACGTATTTCACTCAACGTCCATGCGCACTTCGCAGGTATCGACACCATCAATATTGAAGGCCAGAAGCTTGACTCCGGCTTCGATGCGACGACGCTCAGCTTTATGGCTGGGTTTACGTTTTAATCAACAATAAAAAACGTAGCTTAGGTATAGCCCAGCACCGTCGACATACGCTGCGCATTGTCTTTTACCCACTCAAGGTCAAACGGTCCCCAAGACACAATTTGGTAATGACCGTTTTTCAATGCCCCTGTGAACTCACACTCGATATCGAGCTCATGTAAAGCGTTAATGGTATCTTGAGCCGTGCGGCGTGGAATTTCGATATTAGATTGGATTTTTGGAATGGTGTTGCAACCAGAATCAATAAGATAAGCGAGATACAAGCGGCGGTAGAATGAAGTTTTGGTTTTACTCGGGGTCATGCGTCCTTTTCCTTGGAGAGAGGAAGAACATTGCGCTCCTCCTCTACTGATTCATCGTCCGGGCGGGTTGATGTAATCCGAATTAGACTAGCAAAATTTGATACTCAGAGCCAGTTAAGCCGCCATCTGCATCAAGAAAGCATCTTTACGAGCATTGAATCTCTCAACCAGATCCTCAATGGCTTCATCCGAATATGGTTTAAGGCCGCTCGCCACCATGCGCTTCACACCTTTACCGATGACAATGCCATCT
This sequence comes from Vibrio sp. CB1-5, assembly GCF_059412285.1. Classification (NCBI taxonomy): domain Bacteria; kingdom Pseudomonadati; phylum Pseudomonadota; class Gammaproteobacteria; order Vibrionales; family Vibrionaceae; genus Vibrio; species Vibrio sp. CB1-5. The sequence continues at coordinate 132,007 of NZ_JBJHPB010000010.1, forward strand.
TCTTTAAAGTTAAAGTTCAAAGTCACAGTGCCGCGCTTGCCTTCAATATCAAAAGTGGCACCGCTAAACTCCACCTCTGGATGAGTGAGATCCAAGCGAGAAAATTCCACTTCCATACTCTCGTAAATCACAAGCGGGCGCTGGCAGTTGATCATCATCTGCTTTTCTTGCATCAACGGCACCATAATGTGCGGGAAGTTCATGCCTGAGAACTGCACATAGTTCGACACCACGTGCTCAATAAACTCTGCAGAGCGGCTTTGCTCACCAGAATGAGAAAAACGTAGGTATTCTTTGCCGTTGTCATCAACAACCACAGACTCACTGTCGCTGTTACGCTGCACCTCAAGTTCCAAACCATCGTTAACCATTCCAGAGAATTCAAAGCGCATCTTTTGGCTGATGCCCTCTTTATCAAGCAAGGCGGCAAAAAGCAGATCGCCCGGTACACAAAAGCGCTTGCTGTCTTCATCGTGAATAGGATTGAAATCCCCTGCGACTTTTTTAGCAAAATGGCTAGCTTGTTGACGAGTGAACTGAAACTTTGAATTTTTTCTTGAAATGTAAGGTGTTAGAAACATACAACGACACTATTAATTTAAAAACTTGGCGAAGTATAACTGATGGCACCTAAGGCAATGGTCTATCCAGATAAATACCTAAATAGTTGGTTGTTTAACGTAGCAACTTCTTGTAATATCGCCGCTCATTTTCGGTCTTATTATTCGTTCCTTGCTTCCTCTGGACGACCGACCAACTGTGGAAGCTAATAATCCGTAAGGAGCAACCAATGCGTCACTACGAAATCGTATTCATGGTGCACCCTGATCAAAGCGAGCAAGTTGCTGGCATGATCGAGCGTTACACTGGTTCAATCACTGAAGCTAACGGTACTATCCACCGTCTAGAAGACTGGGGCCGCCGTCAAATGGCTTACCCAATCAACAAGCTTCACAAAGCACACTACGTTCTAATGAACGTTGAAGCGCCGCAAGAAGCGATTGATGAGCTAGAAACTGCTTTCCGTTTTAACGATGCAGTTCTACGTAACATGATCATGCGTACTAAAAAAGCTGTTACTGAGCCTTCTATCATGCTTAAGCAGAAAGAAGAGCGTTCTGAGCGTGCTCCACGTCGTGAAGAGCGTACAGAAGCTAAGCCAGAAGCATCTGCAGAGTAATTTTTACTCATTTAGTACTTGGTAGTGGTTCTCCACTGCCGACTTTAAGACTTTAATTTAGATCAGGAGATAGCCCATG
>NZ_JBJHPB010000011.1:0-117815 GCF_059412285.1 Vibrio sp. CB1-5
CACTCAGTAAATCAGAGTTAAATGATTAAGTTGAGCTATGTTGCCGTAAGCTCACACCTTATCTACAATCCGATTGCCTAGCTGTTTTCCACTGTACTCTAACGTATGTTGTAGCACTTGAACGAGAGGTCCATTGCCAGAAAGAAAAATAGGTTCACTCTGCTTTGCGCTCTCACTACGTGAAATTTCCGCAACAGAACTAATGCCCAGTAGAGTCTTACCGGCACCAGGGCGTCCATGAACGACAACAACATATCTTTGCTGCTTATCCCTAGCATGCTGATAAAGCTTTAACAGTGCCGCACGTGCCTGGTCAATATTTTCACCGGCCGAGGTTTTTAGCGTAGGTATTTTAGCGTCGAAAAAGACCTGAGCAGTGCCATGCAATATGCTTGGCTGGCGATAAAACTCACCTTTTACCCACTGGAGTACATTATAGTAACTAGGTTTACTTAATGACGTTATAAGCTGTGAAGCTAACTGGGGAGCCAGACCATCATCTGCGATGTCACACACAAGGTTTGGGTGTTGGAACGGCTTAGCACCAGGTTTGGTGAGTACCACAAAGCCGTGACCTACTAAATCAATGGATTCACTGTGAAAACGTTGCATGGTTTGTAAATCAGAGTTAGCGCGGATTATTTCGTATTCTGACGCCTCAGTCTTGTGCTTGAACTCAACGACGAAAAGATCCCCACTCGGGGTCACCAGGTTAACATCAGCAGCGCGTTTACCACCCTCGCCCACCAGCTCCTGTTCAAACGCTATCCAGCAAGTATTAGGCTCGACCTGTGTTTCAGCGATGGCGTACTCAAGCGTTGATCTCATTACATCGTATTCTGTTTCCCAGGCAGAGTGCTGAGCAGGATCAAGCTCTTCAGTCCACTGCAGGCCATCGTGAAAAGCGATGAGCGCTTTTAAAAAGCTCCCTTTATCCGTCGTTAAGAATTGTTGCCAGGTTCCATCCCAGCCTGCTTTTAAATCCATTTAATCTTAACCTCTTAGCCTTTATCTAGAGCGTTGTGATTAGCTTATCGACTGCTGGCACATCAGCTGCGGCCCAATCGACTTCCCAAAGTTGGTCTTTGGATAACCAACGAGAGTCAATATGCTCTGTAAGCTCAAGTTCGCGTGTTGGGACTTCAATGACAAAACAGTGCATAGTGATGTCAAAATCTGGATAGCTATGCTCTATAGTTAGCAAAAACTTGGGGTCATTAACGGTGATTCTTAGCTCTTCATCTAATTCTCTGGTAATTGCCGCTGCAAGCGTTTCACCACTCTCGACCTTACCGCCTGGGAACTCCCATTTTTGGCTAACATAATCCAACTTTGATGGCGCTCTTTGTACGGCTAGGAATTCGCCTTCATTTTTCAGTACAGCCGCAACGACTTCAGTGTGTTTCTTACTCATTGATTTAGCTCTTCTAACAATTTATTGCTACGAGATTTTAAAACCTCAACATCCTTTCCGTCATCTACGATGTGCATTTTCTTGTGGCAATTTGGGCACAATGCGACTGTGTTTTCAGCCGTATCGTCTCCGCCTTTGGAAAGCCAAACGATATGGTGAGTCTCGAGATAAGGCTCGCCTTTCGCATTTTTAAATGGCGCCGGCTGTAGACAAAGTTGGCACTGACCTTTAGCGAGGCGTTTAGCCAATTCTGCTACCCAAATATTTCGCTCATAGCTAGTGGATTGCTGTTGGTAACGTGTAGCGGTTTTTCCACCTTTAGCGGCTAAGGACTGAAGCTCTTCAAGAGTCAACCTCTTGGCCTTACGAACTCGGGCGCTCTCAACGTTATCTCGATCTTCTTTTCTAACCTGGCGCTCACCCGTTACAAGCTTTAGAGGGAATATATATGCCTTCCGTGGATTACCTTGTTCATCATCTTGCGTTTCCGAGTACGGTTCACCGTCGAGAGCGACTTCGCCAACATAGGTGTATTCTTGGTCCTTAAACACCTCAAATAAGTGAACAGCGACGCCATTGGTTCTCGATTCAGCTAGCGTTTTATTCTGCTGAAACGTTAGGCTTTGATCGCCTTTAGAACCCATGCCTGTATAGTGGAGAACATCACCTACCCACCGATCATCATAAATAGACTTGATGTGGTTCGATACAATGATCAATGTATTGGTTTTATGCGAGCGACGCATCCCACCTTGCGGGCTGCAACCGAATACTTCGCATAGCTCTGTGTTGTTTAACTTTGCGCCCTGGACGAGTGACGTATCATAGACCATCAACTTTCCCTCAAATTTGTTACTGAACAATACTCACTTCTGCCATTTCTTACCTTCTCGACATTCAGATAAGTACTTAAATGGGAAGGGTTTGACTGTCGCTAGTTTATTGCGCACAAAGTAGCTCTTCGTTAAATCCAAACAAAGTTGCTTTAGTTCATCAGGACCTTCTAGATACCTAATATGATTGAACTGCCCTCGGCTAAACTTAAAACCACCTTTTTCACTACCAACAAAATAAGCAGAGTGCTCGGCATCGTAGAAGTGCCCCGTTAGTGCTTCAAGGTACTCGTTATGTCCACCTTTCAACGAGTAATTAAGCATCACGCCAGTCTCTTCAAAATAGCCATCAATCAGTGCTTGTTCAGCGGTCGAGCGGTACCCAATCTTGGCTGCTTTAAGATCTTCTTTATAAAACTCTTCCTGCAGCGTATGTGTCTCCAACATGGACTTGAGCTTGTCATGTATTGGATCTTTCAAGTAGGTAGCATTTGAAAGATAATGATCGATAAACTCACGACTTATTCCTCGTTGGTTACCCCTCTTTAGATGTTCAAGTACTTCAAAGAGCTTTTCGGCATCCGGTATAGCGGCTATTTCTTCATGAACAATGGTACAGATTTGATGAGGTAACTGCGACATGTCTATTACATAGTTCAGCGTTTCGAAATAACGCTGCTTTTCAGGTAGTTCGATACCTAGCTCGTCAAAATAGTACTCATCTCGGAGTTCATAGTGGAAGCAGCCGTTCTCACACTTCAAAATATGGTAAACTGGCTCCTGGTCGCGATACTTAGGTTCTTCCTTTTCAACGAACCAGTAAGCTCCTTTTAACTCTTGAATGAGAAATTGGCCCTGTAAACACTCTTGCTTAATCGCCATTTCTTTTACAACGGTATCAATAATTGGGCTCAGCTCATTTCCTTTCGGTTTTGGGCGCACAGAAGAAATCGTTGAGTTATAGACACTCTGGGTAACTCTATCTGATGCATAAAAACCAGCTTTGGGATCTGGTAGCCCTGCCTTTTCATACTCTTCAGCACTATCTAAGACTACAAGTAATGGTTTTCTACCTTCAATATCAGAGGCCTCGATAAATTCAACCTTTACGGGCCAATCCTGGGATTGCAGCTTTTCAAAACCATTGTTTTTCAAAGAAGCATTTAAAACTTGCAGTCCACCAGCACCATCGATAACTTCATAGATTCTCTTGTATACCTTGTCTATATCGCTCTTTTTGTAATGCTGACGCCAACTGGCTTCGATAGACCTTAATTGAATAGATAAGCAGCCTGAAAAATGCTTATTCATCAGGTCTACAAATTGATATATGGCGCCAGTTTTTGTCTTATGAAGCGATACTGGCTCTTGGCCAGAAATATCAATTGCATTAGTGGTGAACTTTTTCTTTCCTGGACTATACACCATAAGGTTGCCCTTAGGGTTGCGGCGCAATAGCCCACTCTCCAAGTCAAATTCATACTTAGGCTGTTTTTCAATATAGCCATCCGGCTTGAATACCGTTTCTATTGGAGAAAAGGTGGTCCCATCCATGGATATAAATAATGAGTTAAAACGTACGCTCTCTTTAAGTTCAAACTTTAAGCATTTATAAACCGTATGTTCGAAGAATTTATCTGGTTCGACAAAAAGAAACGTGTCGCCAAGCCCAGAAAAGAACTGATTTGGCGCGACCTTACCTAAAGCTCGTACAAAAAGTCGCCCCAATAGCAACTGATCACAATTTTCAAATCTCACTTGCTCAAACGCAATGTCTGCCGATTCTGGTTTACTTTTGTCTTTCTTATCACGCAATATCCAATAATAACCAGAGTGCTTTATAAGCGCCTTAGGCATCGAAGCTCGCTCCACGATGCTAAGTTGCTTTGCGTAATCTACCTTTCCCATACTTTTGTCCAATGACACTTTGTAAATGACGTACTTTTGATTCAACGCTTCAAAATCAAAGGTTAGGTCAATAAGGGTGGTTAAACTTCGGCTCATCTTCTTCACTCCGAAAATTGGTTGAGTAGTTCTAGTAATTGGGTCATTGGCGGAACGTTGTTCGAGCCCGACACGCTGTCAATAATTCCTGGGATTTCGATAACATCAGCATCAGGCGCTATTGCATGCTCTACGAACATTTCGTTTTCTTCAGAAAATTTGCGAGTAACCACACCCGACTTATCGTCATAAATCGTATTGATGTATAGCGCCTGGATAACCTTATCTTCAAACTCTTGAGGAGGGTTACTTCTGATTTCTAATAACTTAGCCTGACACTTCTGAAGTGTATTGTCGTATATCAAGCACCCAATATTCAGATCCCAATGCTTTACATCAACCAACAGAATTCTGTTACCAACTGCTAGATAACCATCAAACCATTCAATACAGCCCTCTGGCATACCTTGTATCTCATACTCAAAATGCTTTAGTACAGCAGAGACTGCCTCCTCGCCCACAGCGCCCATGTATAAATCAAACATGGCTGGAGCCAGAACATATTTGCCATCACTGAATGAACCTGCAAAATGGTTCTCATTAAAGTGCGCTGCGACCAAAGGATTTTTTAATAAGATAGACAAACGTGCCGAGACTTCCGAAACCTCACGTAAACCAGCGACATCGGCTGGATCAACGAATATTTCCGTAATACCTTTTTCGTCTGAGTATTGGATTTGGTATTGATATCTGCCTAGGCTCTCTTTAGGTTCAATATAGTAACGAACCTCTTCACCTACTGGAGCTTGATCCATAGCAGGCTTCTTTAGCATCCAGTACCTTAATCTTTCATACTGACCTATCGCATTGGGGTTCTGATGTTCATACACACTGGTTATAAGCCTTTGAATGTGAGCATAGTTGCGAGATGCTTTAGGGTGATATGAAATACGCTGTTTTTCCTCTGCAAACACTCGATGTTTCTTTTTCACTTCCGTGATCAACTCTTGATACTCATAAGACAGATAGGAAAGATCACGGCTATCTTTGGCTAAAGCTTCGATAAAATCTGCTTCTGCGTCGTACATGATTGAGATCTCTTTCTGTTTCCACTCTGTTCGACACATTCTTCCAAGCGCCTGCTCTATGAACCGATACACAGCATATCGATAATCCTCACTCCCTTTATATGTCTTAATCATCGAACCAACCGCTCTTCCGTTTACTTTAGAAGAGATAAACCATTTCAACTGCCCCTTGACCTCGTTGGCAACAATAATTCCTTTTTCATGCAGCATTAAGGCATCATGAATATTTTTCTTAATGGCTAGTTCTCGTTCTGCTGTTGATAGGTTGTCATGTAGATGGCTTCCTATCAGGCTTTTTGGTTGCTCCAAATATATAGAATCTATGTCTGTCTTATTTTGTATTGGCTCACTGCCCTCTGGACCGATATAAACAAGATCATGCCCGTTCGGAACCTCGTAAGATGGAGATAATCCAGCACCTGTTGCCTGATAGTTTGTGATTACTGCTACTTTCTTATCCGTACCTTCCAACAATTCCAATACACCTTGAAACTGTTCATTTCTAAATGACGCAGCATTTATGTTCTCGAAAATCGTGACATCGAACTTTTCCCCGACAAAGGCCATGAACTCAAAAAACTCTCTGCTCCTGTAACTTTTGTTGAGCATGCAGAAGTGATATCGATTACTTGGATGCTCTGAGAATCGTTTGATGGAGTCAACCAGCTTATCCACCCTACTTAGCGCGAAAGATAGATCTGTAGGCTTATCAACCCCCAAGAGTTGGCACAGCTCCATCTCCAATAACTGAGGAAAATATGTTGTTCCTTTAAACTCTTGATACAGCAACCCAACACCACCCCAATCAACTCGCTGAGATATACCTGTTACATCAATGTTGATTCCATTTTCCGTATATCTGCGCTTTGCGTAGTATTCGTCCTGAATCGCTGACTTCTGTGATTCGTTGAGCCGAATTAACCTATCAGATAACACATCCTCTAAATACTTAAGGTCAAAATTATGAATGGCCGTTTCGCTAGTGGCTGTCGCACTGATACCCAAAACTTTGGCGCCAGCAAAAACCCAATGTGCTAACAGCCCTGTTGAAGTTAGCGCCAAGTCGAAAGTCGTTGCTATAGCTGTATTGTCCGTCTCGCTGAACTTAGAAATATTAGCAATTTCATAACCACTATCATGGAAACTATAAGATTTGTATTCATTTTGAACTTTGAAGCTTAAACGTGCAGATATCAAAGACATAATGCTGTTGGTCAATTCAACCAAACCAAGATTGTTCAGTATTTTCTCAACCAAATTTTCGGTTGTGTAAGATCTCGGCTCATTAGAGTCTTCCAGATTCTTTTTAAGCGTGAGGATGGCACTCAACATACCGTTGCAAAAGGTTCGAACTAACTGGGCACCATTATTGACAAATTGAATAGTACTTTCTTTTCCAGTTGGCCCAATTTCGTGACTACCCTTTAGATGATTGATGTTCGATCGTAGATCCTCATGCTTAAAGTTGATGGCATGAATCGACATTCGGTCAGACAATAGAGTAAAAATACGGTTTTGGTTTTCACTCCCTTTTTGAATAGTCGCATTTGTTATAAATGGCCTATAGTGTATTTTCCATTTTTGCTTGTGATCTTTCAGTGCTATACGAAAATGGTCAAAACACTTATCCACCCCGCCAAACTCTGGCGAACCTTGGATCTTGAAGCTGTCAAAACTCGAGTAAAACTTACGAGTCAACGCAATGATGTCGTAATCTGAAACTGCATTTATCAGATGAGTTAAAAATTCACTTTGCTGACGGTCGAATTCATCAAGTATCAATAGTGAGTTGTCAAGAAAATCGCTAATTCTGTATGTACGATGAATTGCATGCCATGGATACAGCAGTTTTGATGTCGTAAGAAAAAGTACCTGCGTTTGTTCTGGATCTATTAATCGAGCAGGAAAAATACGATTTAAAATATGGTCTGTTTTTGTATCCCAGCCATATTTGTCTCTAAGGTAGGCTCTAAGTGATGTAAAAACAGTTCCGTATCTAGTGCGAAGTTCATCATCAAATACTGAAGCACTGCTGCTACTTTTGGCCTGTTCTAGCAGCTCTATCTTATCAAGTAACTTTTTAATCTCCCGACGCTCACGAACATCTAAGATTTCAAAAACCGTGGCCCAATCATCAATGGATAGGTCTTTTATGCAAGTATCCTGAGCTTGGATCAAAATGACATTGCGTTTTAGAGATGCCTTACGGTTTTTACACAATGACTTATTATTATCAATCCGTTTAAGTAGCTCTTCATATGCTTCCTTTACATTAATTCTCAAGTTAGTTGTGTAAATCAGAGTTTTCTTGGAGTCCGCTTTCAGGTGTTCGAGTTGAAGCTCTGTAGCTTGGTAAGTCTTACCCAGACCAGTCTGCGCATCGACTAGAGCCAAAAAGCCCTCATCAGACATACATGCACCAGGACCTGCAATTTCCAAATAAGTTTTAAGCAATGCACTCATACACGAAACCCTATCAATTAGCTCTTATGCTCGTACCAAAAACACTTCACACTCAAATAACCAGCATCAAGTCTATCTAATTTTAATACTACACTAGAATCAATTGATTCGATAGAGTAAATTAATACAGGTAAATATGATAACCATAGGCAAATTGACATGGATACAATACAAAATAAACGACTCAGATTAATTGACTTCTATCTCATGTTTTACGGCAAAGTTAATCGCTCTGACCTAATGAAGCATGGTGAGATATCCATAGCCACTTCAAGTCGAGCGTTTAATCAGTACCGAGAAAAATTTCCTGAGAATATCCAATTTGATGTGGGACGTAGGTGTTACATCCGAACAATCACTTTCCAACCTAAGTTCTATCATGACGCTTTTTCCGCTCTACGCTTGTTTGCATGGGGGAAAGAAGAGACTCAAATAGAAACGGAAACTTACGGTGTCCAAAGTTCAGCTAGAATTATTGAAAATATCTCTGTAGAGACTCTTTCTCACATTACCCGAGCAATTGTGGCAGAGCTTCCTTTAATGGTTGAATACAATTCCTCTAGAGGAAAAAAGACTCGAATATTTTCCCCTCATACAGTCTTCTTCAGTTTGGAAGCTTGGCATGTCAGAGGGTGGGACTCAGAAGCAAATAACGGTCTAGGTGGAGGCCGCTCATTTAGAATCAGTCGATTTGTTTCTGCAACACATGATGGTTGTGCCCATTACATACTTCCAGAGCAAGATTTAGAATGGCAAACGCCCATAATTTTAAGCGTAGCCCCTCATAGTCAACATGAAAATGGTAAGAACCTAATCTGGGAGTTAGAGATGGATGGGAAACCAATGCGAAACATTCCTACAAATGCCGCTCTCGCTGGTTATGTTCTCAATGACCTACGAGTCGATTGCTCTGTTAATGGCATTCTTCCTCCGAACATATTTAGTCTACAGCTGATGAACCGGCATGAAGTTGAGGGTATTGAATCTATACAAACACTTGGACCAGGTTTCACGATGGAATAAAGCTAAGTAAGAGGAGGAGATACTTCCGAATTTTATACCCCGAAAGACTTTCTTCCTCTAGAGTCGGACTACATTTTTATTATCACAACTGCCAGTACCGTGCAGTATTCATTAACGCATATACTGTACGCAAACTATCTTCCGACTCAGGGTCTTCCATTCCTCGCAACCAACGAACCTTGATTCCAAGATAATTTGCCCACGCAACAGCTTTTTTGAACTCTCTGTAATTATCGGCTTTAGCACTGCTTTCAATATATTGATTAACAAGCAAGTATTGCTCCTGCCCTGCCGAATAACGTGCTGAAGAAAAGGCTCGTTTAAAATGAGGATGTGCACTTTGATAATCTTCATTTCTATAGTGGAAAATAGCTTTACACCATTCCACCAACCAGCCGAGCACTCTACCCAGCTCAGCGGTTTCGACTCTATTCCTATACTCATCAATCTCGCTTAATGACGTTGCTTTTCTCTTGAGTTTAAGCCCTTCATCCAGCAACCGAGGAAAATCACTAGACACCAAGTCGTTAGTCGGATTCTCGTGATGCTTCACTAAGCTATAAGTCATGACAGGCCCAATATGAGCTATCAACTTCCTGAACTGCGCGATGCGGCTAGTGCCTTTGCTGTCGATGTTATAGTTGATGCCTTGGGATCCCCATTTAATTTTATCAGCCCTAAGCCACCACAACTCCATTACCGCACTATACCAATAGTCTTGTCGTTCAAGCGCCAGAACGTCCATATTGTTTACACGCTCTTGCACCAACACCCTATAGTGGCATGTCTCTCTATCAAACCTACGGTACTGTTTCTTAAAACCGATAACGAGTTGATACAAATAATCATCGCCATAAGCGCTTTGAACAGACTTAAAGCAATATGTTGTAAATCGCCCCAGCAAGAGTCCTACTCGATAAGCACTAATCTGATTTGGAGTAACATCTCTACTAAATCTTTCATCATTAGTCTCGGCCAAAGCTTCGATTGAATCATTCAGCGCTTTACTGAGAGCATGCGTACTAGGTAGCTGCTGGTCTGAGGTCCACCTTTGTGCATTTTCAAGGTTCCGTTCATAACGCTTATATTTTTCTACCAATTGCTTGTTTGTCTGATATGAAATATCACCCTGCGCCGGATTGTGAAACCTTATCTGTGATAACCCCTGAGAGCTATATATCCACTGCCACACTTTTGTTATTGGAAACTGAACTGCTGCTCCCTTGGCGTCAAAGTTCACATCAGGCAACCACCAAAACTTGTCTTCAGGTAATGATAAACCTGATGCATTAACGTCGAACGCCAACGAGTTTTTAAATAATGAAGTTAATACCCTATCTATTAAGCGATGCTGAACTACCCATTTAATTGTCTCGGGAAAAGACAGATATGTTCCATCGAGGCGGACAAGGTCTCTATATTGGTCCAAAGCATCTTCGATTGACGCCATTATGGCCAATGTTACTCGAGGGTCATCCACTAACTCGAACACTATTTCACCGAAAACACTTAATAAGTCCTCTAATTGGTTATCAATCTTAGAGCTCTCTCTCGCTAACCGCGCAAGACTTTTCTGTATAGTCTTTTTGTGTTTCTCGCCTCCAACAACCGAAGTTTCATCGTTCTTCTGAGGGAGGATACCGGCAGCATTGAAAAGCTCTCGAACAACCTCTCCTATAGTTGGAAAACGGTAGTGTAGTTCTTTCATTTCAATCAAAGGGCCTGGTTCCAGGCCCTCTCCTAACTTCTAATTATCCTTTCTTGGGAGTAGCCACCCCGCGTCCACCACCTGATTTATTACCTGTTGTTGACGGCCAGTTTCCTCCTGGACCAGAGTGGCTTGATGGACCGCGACTACCTTTGCTTTTTGTCATAATGTATCTCCTTTGATTAGAACTGCACATTTGCAGTACATCTCAAAGACTATCCTCTAGGACATAATTCAAATACCTGCTTTTTAGCGACGTGTTCTTCAAGTAACAATATTATCTGGCGGTAGGTAGCCAGTTAACGCCCTATCAAGCATGCCTCCATCCACTCATCGACCTCACCTTCTACCCAAGCCACGGCCCTATCACCTAAACTGATGGATTTTGGAAACTCACCATCATTCATTTTTCGGTAAATCGCTGAACGGCTTAATGCTGTTTTTTCCATTACTTCTTTTAGTTTTAGAAATCTCATGGGTTGTTCTCCTTGCTATTCGTCATAACAGGAGTCCGCCATTAAATTTTTACTCAGAACGTTTCGTTGAAGCTCAAAGGCACCATACCGCCTCTACTCGCACACCACACCCTTCATTCAAAAGTCTTTCAGATATATGTCATCACCGTGAATCGATACCACTGTTCACTTTAGGAGGCATGCCATGCGAACAACGCACTATCCACCCCACCAGCCATCGAGCTTAAATGAGTTACTTGAAACAGCAGCAGAAGCCCTTGCGCAGAAGTACAAACGTGAAGGGACATTTACCAATCCAAACAACGTAAAGGAGTATTTGAAGCTCAAGCTAGGGTCATACGATCGAGAAGTGTTTGCTCTGATGCTGCTTGATAACCAACACCAGTTGATACGATTTGAGGAGCTGTTCTTTGGCACTATCGATGCGGCAAGTGTATATCCAAGAGAGGTGGTTAAAGCCGCGCTTAATGCCAATGCTGGTGCTGTGATATTTGCCCACAACCACCCATCGGGTGACCCAGAGCCATCGAGCGCTGATAGACGCATTACCACAAGGCTCAGCGATGCTTTGTCACTCATTGATGTTCGAGTACTCGATCATATCGTGGTCGGTGAAGATTGTGTCTCTTTTGCAGAAAGAGGCTGGATATGAAAAGCATTATTGCGAAATATGGCTGTGTATCTTTATTACCAGAGCTACAGCAGTATTTAGTCGCGTCAATAAGCCTAGCCGCCCTTCCCGAGCACACCAGGCGCATTTCGCTGAACTTCCGTCATTCTGCTTATCACGCCAAGAAGAAAGGGCCTCACCCTTTAGAGGTCCACTTAACGAGGCTAGACAACAGTCAAGTTTGGAAGATTACCACCATGACGAGCTTCGCCTTTCCTGACGACTCAAGCTCGGAATTAGAAGTCGAGCTCTACTTTAACTTCAATCACCAATGGTTCTATCAACCTGATATTGAGCGGTGTGAACTGAACCGACCAGAAGTGATAGGGCTGTTCCATTCATGGCAACGTGCATTGCTTAAGGTTTTCCGCACTGGAGGCTTTGATTCTTTCGCTATCTCAACAATCAACCAGCCAGCCCAAACCACAGCTTAAATCCATCACACCAACATAAGGCGCCGTTAAGCGGTGCTAGGAGGCCCTATGCCTGTAAAAACATCAACGATTAGTTTTGCCCCTTCATGCCTACCAGTATCAAAGGGATTTCAAAAATGTCTAGCCCAAGCGCTGAACCAGCACCATGAAGGTTTGGGTAATCACATCACCCTTAATTTTCGCGATAAAAGCTACAGCGCTGCTAATGGAGGCTTTCACCCTGTCGAGATAGCACTGCAAAAGCTCGAAGGTGGGCATTACTCAATTATGTACATTACCGACTTTAGTTATTGCGGTGGTCCCTACCCAGAGCTGGAGAGAGATGTCGATTTTGATATCGGCAATGGAATGGCATTTTCTCGCTACGGGGGATGGCAAAGTATACGTGAACCCTTAATAGCTGAACTGTACGAATTGTGGCAAAGCAACTTTGTCGCTTATGTCGACATGGACGCCTACGACGAAATCAAAGTCAGTAGCCACTAAATCCCTACTCAACCATCACGACAACAAACCAACCCAAACCACGTTCAAAAAGCATTCTTCACTGGCACACGTGAGCGCTGATATCGCTGCTTCCCATATTGGTAAAACGGGAAGCTTCAAGCCCTTGCTACATACGGGTTTGGCGGTGTCGGCCTCTCTGTGCTTCCCAAAACACCCTTCTACAGACAAAAAAAGGAAGCAGGCTATGTCTGAGGTCCAAGCAATAAAGGATGACGATACTATCCGTCTGATAGGTCATCTTCTAAGTATACGCTGCAACCCGCAAATGGCTGACGTTTGGCACATTGGATTAAATCTGGCACTGCGGATATCGGATTTACTCTCTATCCGTTTTGAAGACATCCACGATGACCGTCTTATCATCCGTGAAAGCAAAACCGGTAAGTTAGCCAATATCCCACTCAACACCAAAGCACGTGAACACATTGCCAAGGTTCGGGAAAGGCACCCTAACCATATTTATCTATTCCAATCGTATCGATGCCAACAGTTGAAGCATAGACCACCACAGCCGATTTCTCGGCGTGCGGTGTCGATGGCCTTTCATCAAGTTGGGCAAGAGCTCAATATCGCACTTGGTACTCACTCCATGCGCAAAACAAGAGGTTACTTCCTCTACCAATCCACCAAAGATCTTGGGCGAGTAATGAAGATGTTACGCCATAGCTCTGAAAGCGTGACGCTTCGTTATATCGGTATCACTCAAGATGAAGTCGACAAAGACTTCGTATCACTCGAACTGTAACTTAAGAGAGGTTCTATCATGGAACACTTACAACCTGGCGATCACCTAGTGGTCGATATCAGCAACAACACCAGCGAACAATTTACTCGTTACGGCAACGCCAAGCATCACGGTCTTTATATTGGTGATGGAGAGGTTATCCACTTTAACGCTCATCTTGACGAGATCATCTGTGAGTTACTCGATGACTTCAGTGATAGCGGACCTATCAACGTTAAACGCCACGCAAGCTGCCCTAGGCGCGCCATTGATAAAGCTAGAAGCAAACTGGGTTACAGCGGGTACAATGTACTTTCCAACAACTGTGAGCACTTCGTTAACTATTGCTTAGATGATCACTTAACATCAGCGCAAGTGGCAGATAACTATCACGTAAGCGCTCATATCGCGGCTCGTGCAGGGCTTCTTGGACGTGGAGCGGCAGATCTAGCTAAAGGGCCTATTGGCATTGTTACCATCGGCTCTACCCTTGCTAAGGCCGCAGGTGAAACTCTTGGACTGCCAGATAGAGTCAACACCGTTATTGGTACCCCTGGCGACTTGGTCTCTAAACCTCTTGAGTCTTGTATTAATGGCGCTGGTAAAACAATATCTAATACCACCGATAAAATCTGTGATGGGGATATTGTCGGTGCTGCAGGAGAATTAATTTATGGTACCACTGAGACAGTAATAGAAACAGCGTTTGCACCTGTGTATGTTGTTTTTAAGTGTTGGAATGCCATTTGGGATTAACTATGTTAAGGCTAGGTTTTCTCCTAGCCTATTTTATTATCTCAGACTACAACCAAAGTTTCTATTTCCCTCTCCATAGTGCTTGGTTTCTTTTTTTGCCAAATAGCTTACCCGATAGAATAGGTCAGAGTACTGCTTCGTGAATTCATACTTATCCCGATATAGATAATAACCACCATTTTCTGAGAAGTGTACTAGACCGATTGTATTGGTATAATCTAACCCTAATGCGCTAGCCCATGAAGAAATAATCATCCCAGATAAACCAACCCTACTATCCCAGTCACCTAATTTATGAAATCTATCTTTATTAAATAGTAGAACAACATGATAATGGTCATTTATCGAGCTATCCATTTCCCTACACCAAATATATCTCACGCTTGTCGAATACACCCTTTTGTTATTTCTACGATACCTCTGGTCTGTTGCTTGTATTTTTGCCTTAAGTGAATCTACAAATCTAGAGATAAGTCTATCTCTGAATCGACAGTGGTTAACAGGCTCGTCTCGACTCAAGCAGTCTAGCTCTTGGGGGGCTTGTGGTATCTTTAGGTCTACCCTAACTGCATACACTCGCTTGTCATCATCACAGGCACGATTAATCGTGCCCAGCATCCGGTCTAAGTATCTTACATTGTAGTCATTCACATTCCCCTGGATGGGTAGTCCCTTGAAGTGGTTCTTGTTCATTTTCGTCACCTATGGCTTTTCATTCATAGGTAATGAGCTGCATTAATTATTTAGCTGATAAAACCGTGACGTGATCATACTAGGGTATGTTCACTAAGAGCTATGTATATAACTATACCAACACTATCGAAGCGATTCCGTCTCGAGATTCCCTCATCTATTGCAATTGCGAAATTACATACGTAACACCGAGTAATTCGCTCTGGAGTTGTCGGTTCCAACAAAAGACATGACAAACCACCCACCTGCACTAGAAATCCTTGATAAAGCGAGGATTGAGAAAGAAAAGACCTTACTTAAAAATTACGTAATAATTATGTGATAATTACACGTTATTTATCGTTAATTTAGTGTAAATTCATATATTAACGATGCACTTGGGTTGAGGGAACAATCAAATGGACTTACAGCTAGGTAGTTGGAGAGAGGGTTTCTTTTATGCTCGGGAGTTAGATCTGCTTTTGGGGTTTGGCTGTGTTGAGGAACTCAACCGCATTCACAATTTGAGGGACGCTGAAGGTTACTTAGGCGGCATCTTATTCGCTATGTCCTATACCGATGCAGCGGAAGTAGTCAATAAACTAGGTAAAAAAACTAACCAGTTTGATGATAAACATCCACTGGTCACTCATCTTAAAAGCAAGTTCTCAGAAGATCATCAGTTATCAGACGACGACTACCAATGGATGGAAGACAACCCAAAATCTTGTGCATTTTGCTACCAGTTTTTGTATCTGAACTCATGCCGGTATGATGACAAAATCACGGACATTGAAGGTATTGTATTAGACCCAAAACACTCTCGCCAGCCACTCATTAAAACTAATACTTTCCCTAGATTACCCGACTTCCTGGAAAATAGAGATCGAATTAGAATCCCATCAATTATAAAACGTCAACTAACACCAAATACAATTTCTGATCTAATCAAATGTATTAAAACTGCGTTTAAAGAAAGTGAGATTGATCTAGCAGGACAAAAGTACATTTTGACACTAGTAGCAGATGCCTGGAAAGAGGCATTGAAAACAGATGAATGCTCTTCATTTAGCAAATGGTTTGATATAGATACGCCAGAACAAACATCATGGTTTAAAGAATACCACGCAAAGAAATATCCTAACATTCAACTATCATGGGACTCAGTGAATGAACAAGATTACTTTTATATTCTTTATGCGGAATATTGTTATCTTTGTTTAATAGACCTAACATTTGCAAAGCTACTTTTAAAAGAGGCTAGGAATGGTTGGAGCCAAAGAAAATTCCAGTCAAAAAATAAAGGCACGAGATCCAGAAGTATATCCATGTCTGATAGAACGAATAAACGATTAGATTTGCTCGCAAAAAAGAAAGACCAAAAAATTAACGCTCTTATCAAAGAGCTAATAGATCGCGAATATGATGAAATATTTGATCGTTAGGCTTTACACCATAAATGGATTGGAGAGCTTACCTACTCTCCAATATCTCTGAGACACGTACTATCGGCTGACAACCCTATCAATCACCCAAGCTTGAACCTCAGATTCAACCCAGGCCACAGCTCTATCACCAAGCGACACCTGCTTAGGGAACTGCTGTTTTTCTATAGAGCGATAAACACCAGATCTGGATAACCCAGTCATCGCGAGTACTTCTTTTAGGCGGATTAAACGAATCGGTTTGTTTGGCATTGTGACACCTCATCAATAAGTAGATTTCACTCTGATGACATATGTCTGAGAAAATTTAGTATCGATGTCTACTGGCCATCAACTAGAGCCGCTCCAACGCTCATACAACCAACCACTAGTTAACTTGCTGCAGGTAACTGCCACCGGTAACACTGTAACTTCCATAACTCGATTTCTCGATATGCTCACTCCACCAAGACATGAGTTGGCGCCGAGAGTCGAGGTAGTCTGTCCTGTTATAGGCTTTACGAATTTGGTTTTTATTGGTGTGAGCCAGCGCCGCTTCAATTACATCAGCATCAAAACCTTTTTCGTTAAGGGTAGTACTGGCGAGTGCCCTCATGCCGTGAGCCGTCGTTCTATCCTTAAAGCCCATTCTGCCAAGCGCTTTGTTGGCGGTCTCTGAATCAGTAGGTACCTTAGGATTGCGGCTCGATGGAAAAACGAATTCTCGATGGCCACTAATCGGTTTTATTGCCTCAAGGATAGCCAAAGTTTGGGTAGTTAAAGGAACGACATGTTCACGGTTCATCTTCATGCGCTCTTTCGGGATGATCCACAACTGATTATCCATATCAATCTCTTCCCAGCGAGCACCAGAGGCTTCATTAGGACGAACCATGGTATGGAGCTGCCATTCGATTAAAAAACGCGTGACGTGCTGGATATTGGCTGTAGCAACCGTGCGAATAAGCTCATGCATTTCATGTGGTTGTAGTGCTTTCATGTGAACGACTTTGTGTTTCTTAAACACATCACGAATGCCTGACAATGGATTGGCATGGATCACTCCGCTATTTACGGCGTAGTTCATGATCTCATTCATTAACTGGGCAGTACGTTTCACGGTTTCAAGTAGGCCCTGTGACTCAGTTGGCCGTAAAGCAGCGATAGCAATGGGCGCCGTGATCTTACTTACCGGAATAGTACCAAGCTTTGGAAAGGCATAGAGTTCGAGCTTGCGCCAGTTGCCATTCAGCGTCTTCTCCTTTATCTGGCCTTCTTTAGTCACCTTCCATTGCTCGGCGACAAACTTAAATGTCGCATTTTGCTCGGTGATCGCTTTGGCTTTCTGCTCTGCTTTGGCTAACTGGGGATCGATACCATCAGCTAATAGCTTTCTTGCTTCAAGCGCTTTCTCGCGAGCCTCAGCGAGTGACATGTCAGGATAGGTACCAAAAGAGAGATAGGTGATTTTATCCTGACCTGGACGCTTGTAGCGAAACTGCCAAGACCGAGAGTTGCTGGGACGTACACAGAAGTAGAGGTTACCACCATCAGATAGTCGATAGAGCTTATCTTTAGGTTTTGCAGTTTGGACTTGCCTTGCTGTTAGGTTGTTCGCCATTTTGATCCCTCAAGTAATACCTGCTCTAAGCTGAATAGCCGAAAAATCGGGGTATTACTTATGACTGATAACTATCTAAATTAATTGAAGTTATAGCTCATGACGATGGAGAAATTGACAACAAAGTAATACCTGAATTAGTGCTCTAAAGTAATACTAGCATCAGTTCGTGAGCGTGGGTATTACTTTAGGTATTACGAAAAACAAACGCTTTTGTGGAACATTATGGAACGCTACTGGATCGTAACTGATTGATTTTGATAATCTTCAGATAAGAAAAAAGACGTCCTGAGACGTCTTTAAACTTGAATGTGGCGGTGAGTGAGAGATTCGAACTCTCGATACGTTGCCGTATACACACTTTCCAGGCGTGCTCCTTCAGCCACTCGGACAACTCACCGTATTTTGATTTGGTTAGCACTCTTGGCTAACGGGGTGGTAATTTAATGATTCCGCCCCGCTTGGTCAACCCTAAAAGGGAAAAAAGCTGCGCTTTTTTAATTGTTTGCTTACTTTGTGATTGATTCGATCAAATGATCGGCAAATCAGACGCTTTGGTAGTAGCCCGGTACTCGGAACCAGCGGCGGCATAAGTCTAGGAAGTAGCCGTATAGGACGCCCATTCCGCAAGACACAATCGCATTACTCGATACAGCGGTAATGATTTGATCTGTTGATGCACCTACAGTAAACAAAATCGCTGCGTAAACTGGTGATTGGAACGCGACGTACGCGACCAAATCCGAGAACGCTTTCATAGGGCCAGAAGGCGATACTTTCGCGCCTTGGCGTAGTGCCCAGTCACGGAACACACCATATGGCATTGCGATGGCGATGTTAACAGGGATCGACAACAAACGTGATGCCAATGACTGTTCGAAGGTCATGCCAGAGACAAGCACTTCAATCAACATACCAGACACAAAACAGAACACGACCATTGCAAAGGTATCAGCGGCCGCGTTACGAATACAGAAAGGAGCTTTCGGTTTCACTTACAATCTCACAGGACAATAAACTAACATAAAATCGAATGTCGACTCATATGACTGGATATTTAACACCATCCAGATAACGGCGCTATTAGAACACCAATTTATTAGTTTTACCTACCGTATTTTGAACCGGAAGGTAAATTTATCACCATTTTTGTCACTCAAAGTAGTCAAACTCGCTATTTGTTGTAGTTTAATTACAAACATAACCCTAAACCCCCTTTCATCAGGGAGTTAGCGTTCTATTTTCGTAGATTAATGACAGCATGAGGGGTGATATGGGAACGGTTTACCGATCACTATCACTACTTAGCGAGTAGATAAGGTTGAGAGGTCTACTTTTCGTAATCCGGTCGCCAACTGGGCGACCGGTTAGGGAGGCTATTTGTAAGCGCCTTACTTAGAAACGCCTAGAGAAGTCACGTTGCTGCCTTTGCGGCCGCTGAACTGGAATAGTTTATTGGCGAATTGATAAAGCGCGTCATCGAGAATGCGTTCATCAATCGGCTTGCCGACAATAAAGTCTGCACCCGCTCCCATCATGCGCTCATGAGTCTCTTTGAACACATCTGCGGTGCAGCCGAAGATGAGGGTGCCTTTTTCTTTGCCTGGCATGTTGCGAATGCCGGCGATGGCTTCCACACCATCCATCACGGGCATGTGGTTATCCATTAAGATCAAATCGTAGCTTTGGGTCGCAACGGCTTTTAACGCTTCTTCACCATTGACTACAGAATAGGTAATGAAGCCCTTACGCTTCATAAAGGTTTCTATAATGATGGTGTTGGTACGGTTGTCTTCAACAATCAGTGCTTTAAGGCCGCAATAATCAAGCTTGCGCTCTATGTGTACATCCAGCGGTTTTGGTATACAGCTAGCGAGCCTCACCGTAACTTCAAACTCGGAGCCTATACCCTCTTGGCTGGTAAGTTGGATGTCACCACCCATCACGAACGCAATCTCTTTCACAATCGCGAGCCCTAGCCCGGTACCGCCAAAACGGCGAGTGGTGCTCGACTCGGCTTGTTCAAAGGGTTTAAATATGCGTGCTTGGGCTTCTGGAGCAATACCAATACCCGTATCTTTTACACGGATGGTTAGGGTGTTTTTTTCCACTCCAACTTTCTCTGACAGGTACACGTCTATATTGCCCTGTGAAGTAAATTTCACAGCATTATTAAGCAGGTTAAACAAAATTTGGCGCAAGCGCGCTTTGTCGCCTTGGTACCAACGCTCGTCCTCAATATCGGAGTATACGCTGAATTTGAGTCCTTTCTCGTTACACAAGGTATGGTAGACACTGTGCATACTGCCAATAATGGAGTTGAGTGGGAACGGGTGACTATCAAGCTCAATATGGCCTTGCTCAATTTTGGAGTAATCGAGGATCTCATTGAGTAGCGACATCATATGATCGCCGGAATCATACAGGGTTTTAAGGTGCTTTCTTTGTTCTACTGAAAGCTCGGTTTTAAGCAAGATCTGCGCGGTACCGAGTACGCCATTCATTGGGGTGCGGATCTCATGAGACAGTGTGGCAAGAAACGCGGTTTTGGCTTTGGTGGAGGCTTGCGCCTTCATACGCTCTTGGTCTAGGTAAACGGTTTTTTGGTTAAAACTGTCTATTAGGTAACGGATCTCGTCTGGGCTGCGATAATTGATATCGATGCTGCCGCCATGGCGTGATTCATCCACCTCTTTTGCTATGATAGCGATCGGCTTGATCAGATATTGGTTGATAAGGTAGTAACCAAACATCAAGCACAGCAACATAACTGGAACAATACCTAACTCTACACTCTTAACGATATCTGCCACCTCATCGGCGACCTGCCTTCTAGCGTTGACGACTTCTAGGCTCCAATTAAACTCACCAAAACTAAGCTGACTAATATAAATATCGCGCTGTACCCTAAAGTTGTGCTCAGTAATAACTTGCTGATTGGCATCGCGGACAATCACGCCGAGATCGTGCTCTCTCGCTTTACTTTTTACAAAACCAATCAAATTTTCTAGCGACAAATCCACGGTGGCAACACCGGCAAACACACCGTCAATATAATAAGGCGCGGAAGCGGTGATCATCTGAACATGGGTATAGGGATCTACATAAACCTCAGACCAACTAATGGTGTTACTCGGTGTGTCTTTTACCGACGTATACCAAGGTTCAATATGATAACCAGCGGTTTGGGGATTGTTCCACAAGTCGATTTTGTCGACTTCACCAGTACCAGTGCGGTTATAGAACAAGCTAGAGAGCTTAACATTAGGGTCAATGGAATACGGTTCGGGCCAGATACCACCGCTGACCGCAATACCGTCGTTCAGCTTGAAGACTTGGCACAGGGCTCTGTCGAGTGATTGACGATCAGTTATGGTCTCCCCCATAGCCGCAATACTTTTTAATACGCCGAGGGAGCTGTGAAGAGGAGCCGAGATCTCAGCAGCAAGGAATTCACTTCGAATATCAAGATTCTGTTCTAGCTTGGCACGAACAGGCGACTCCACCACCCAGTAGGTGATACTGCCAAAGATGGCAATAAACACGGCCAGGTAGACTGCGAGTGCAATAATGCTTTTCTTTTTTAGCGACTCTTTGATAACCGATTTTTGCAAAACCATAGCGAGAGAAGACTTCCTTTCTTCGTGTGTATGAACTGCATCTTCTTGAGATGTCTCGTTACTTCAGTATAGCTATAGGTAATTGAAGCCTAGCTTGTTACTATACTCAAGATATTCATATTTCAGCCCTAACGGTAAAGCATTTTGGAACTAAAAGACATACTTTCCCTTCCTGAGCTAGAAGGAAAACTACTCAATAAAGCGCAAACTCAAGGCTTCGTCACTTCTATGGCATCGGCTCCACACACCTTGCCACCCGAAGAATGGCTACCGTTTTTGTGGGGCGGTGAAGAAGTGGCACCTTTTACTTCGGGCGAGCAGCTAGAAGACTACGCTCAAGCGGTGATTACGCTTTGGAATCAATACCGCCCAGCGCTGTTAGATGGTGAATGGCAATGGCCAGAAGGTTGCAAGTTGGATGAGGAAGAGATCGTTACTCAAGAAACCAAAGACTTTTGTGAAGGGGTGTTACAAGGTTGGCAACTTGCTCGTGATGACTGGGAAACACTGATGCCAGAGAACAGTGAAGATAACGCACTGCTTGGCGGCGTATTGCTTTCACTGAGCATGCTGTACGATCCAGAAACCTCGATTGCGACGCTGCAAGCACAAGGCATTGAAGGTCTTGAGCAGTTCAATGAAATCTATGCTGCTATGCCAGTTATGCTATGTGGCATCACGCAAAAAGGCGCGGTTTTAGCAGAGAACCAGTAAATAGCAGACAATCAATAGTTGGTTGAACAGCTATAGTTAGCCAACCGTATTGCTAATCAAAACGCCCTCACTATTGTGAGGGCGTATTTGTATTAGAAAGCTTCCGTAAAGTTGAAGTAGAACGCTGAGCCGTGGCGCCCCATACCGAGGTCCAGTCTGATGTTCATTCGAGGTTGGAGTTCATAACGATACCCTACCCCGTATGAGATAATGGCATGCCCAGACAAATCCTCCATAGCGTTGCCTACCGAGCCAACACCCGCCCACGCTGTCATACCATGATTCGATAGCACGCCAGAATCACGTCGAAATGTATGACGATACTCTGCAGTGACTTCAGCCGTTACTTTGTCGCGATATTGTCCTTGGTAGTAACCGCGCATTGAACTCGCACCACCGATTTCCGGCATGTCGTAATACGGCACGTCTCCGAATGCTTGCTGATATTGAGCAAGCAGTGCGATCACTCTGCCTTCGGCGACGCTGTGGAAAGTACGATACTCCATATCAAGCTTTTGATATTCCGCCTGACTACCTAGTGCCTCACTGTATAGCAGCACTTCACTGCGAAACAGCGAACCACTCCATGGGTTCACGGCCACATCACGGCTATCGTATTGTAGACTCACGCCTACACCCCAAGTAAATGGCTTGTCTTTAAAGGTGTTAAAGTTTTCATCCATAAAGGCCGCTTCGGGCTCTGAGGTTGGGCTGTAGTAATTCAGTTTTACAGCAGGCCCTGCAAACCAGTTGCCAGTTAAACGATAGATGAGGTTGCCTTTGTAGTTGTTCTCGATAGCGGAGTACTTTGTTACCTCACCGAATTCAAAGTCGTTCGCTGCGTCATAGCCAATGCCCCAATAGTGCTTGCTCTGAGAACCAAAATTAAAGTTGCCTTTGAACTGAACATCGTTGTTGTTCCAATACAGTTCATGATGTCCACTTAGGCCATAGCCCACCTCAGAATCACCATAGTTACCAATCAAGAACGCCGATAAACTTGAGCGTTGCAGCGCACTTTGCGCGCGATCAGTCTTGAATGAGTACAACCCGCCTAAGGCAACCAATAGTCCTTGCTCAGGGGTATAAGCAGGCCCCCCAAGAAAGCTAAACATAGGTAGGCCATTGATTTCTTGATAGTACTTTTTAGCGTACTTCAAATCGCTCACGGCCTGTTTTTTAGTGACTTGGCTGTTGGCATCTTGTTGCGCTTGATCATCCCCATGGTCTTGGGACTTGAGATCGTCGATGACGTTTTGGTACTCATCGACTCGCGCATTGGCTTTATCGATATCGCTCTCGAACACCATATCCTCTTTAGAGGTTGGCAGAGAGTGAGGAGCATTGGAAGCTTCTAGGCTAGCCGCATTAGCCGCCGAGCTGGACACAAGTGCAGCAACCAAAGAAACCGACAACAAACGAACGCGCATGGATAAGGACACCTTAATCAACAGAATGACATTTAGTGAATGAACGTTCATTCACTAAATTCATAAAACGCGCGCATAATATACAGTATGTATGCTTGTATCAATAAATATTTTGTATGGTATCGATTACGTTACATTGTCGTAAGAAGAAGCCTGCAAACAACGCCTTTATTGGCGGGCTATACCGACTCCCAGCGGAAAGAATCAATGCGCTCATCGGCGATGTAAAAAAGTTTGGCACCAGGCTCAATCACCAAATCGAGGTCAGGATTGAGGACTATCCCTTGCCCAACGTCGACAGCAATCAACGTCGCTTGGTATTCTGCTTTCATCCATTGGAACAATGCATTGACTTTAGTCGCTTTAGCAGAGCTTGGGTAGCGGACGGAGTACTGAGTCATTCCGCGGGTTGAGCTTAGTAGCTCTTGATGAAGTGCACTCGAGCCTGGATCGACTGCGGCCTTGGCAAGCATTTCTGCGCCTACAGCAGGAATACACTCAGAATTCGGACAGTGTTGGTGTAGTAGGTCGCTCAGCGCTTCGTCTTTAAAGTAGACCAATAGATGCGCCTTAGGATTACGGTTCGCACAGTAGAGCGCTGCGGATAAGGTGATATCGTCTTCTGGGTTGTCGATAAGAATGCAGCTAGCAGATTCGATGTTAGTCTTTTCCATCTCACGACCATCGGTATAGCTATTTACTTTAACGAAGGCAATTTCACCCGGCAGCGGGTTTTCTATATCAGAACGGCTACACAACACAATGGGTCTTCTGCCCGTCTCTTCATGTTGTAGCATTCGAATAAGGTGAATCGTACGCTGACCATTCCAGCCTAACATCAAAATATGGTTATCCACTCTTACCTTCCTTTTTCCCAACTGACCTGCGCGCCAAGATTCCAAACCTAACGCTGCCATTCGGCCAAGCAGCGCTGCAAACAACATTAACCCACCAGGGATAACAAATAATATAGCGACCCATCGACCGGCCTCTGTAGTTGGCGAGAGATCGCCGTAGCCGACCGTCGATGCCGTCACGACAATAAAATAGACAAACTGTGAGATAGGCGTTGTGAGCTCTGTTTCGCCACTCAGAGACAACAGCCCCCAAGACACAACAACATAAAGCAGTAGCGCCGTCATCAAAGTTCGAAATTTAAGTTCAAACAAATGGCTGTGTAACCACTTGCGAAGCTGGATCCAGATAACCACGTGATTCCTTGTGAGCTTTTTGTAATAAGCATATACGAAAAAACCAGTCCGAAGACTGGTTTTTAGTTATTAATGTGAATGAATCAGCGAGTTACGCGTTACCTTTCACTTTAATTTGTAGCTGCTCAGCAAAATCAAGCATGCGATTTAACGGGATCAGTGATTTCACGCGAAGTGCCTCATCAACAAAGATTTCGTGCTCTTCGCCACCATCACGTAACGCTTTCTCAATCGCTTTTAGGCCGTTCATTGCCATCCAAGGACAGTGTGCACAGCTGCGACATGTCGCGCCGTTGCCTGCGGTTGGCGCTTCGATGAGCTCTTTCTCTGGCACTAACTGCTGCATCTTGAAGAAGATGCCTTTGTCAGTGGCCACGATAAGCTGCTTATTCGGTAGCTCTTTCGCCGCTTTGATAAGTTGGCTGGTTGAGCCTACTGCGTCAGCGAGGTCAACAACGCTTGCTGGCGATTCTGGGTGCACCAGAATGGCTGCATCTGGGTAAACCGACTTCATGTCTTTCAGTGCTTTTGATGAGAATTCGTCATGAACGATACACTCACCTTGCCACAGTAACATGTCGGCACCGGTTTGATTCGCAATGTACGAACCTAGGTGGCGGTCTGGACCCCAAATAATCGGTTTGTCTTCAGCATCTAGGCTTTCAACAATTTCAAGCGCGATACTTGATGTTACTACCCAATCAGCGCGTGCTTTCACCGCTGCCGATGTATTGGCATAAACCACAACTGTGTGGTCTGGATGCGCGTCACAGAACTCTGAGAACTTGTCTGCAGGGCAGCCAAGATCAAGCGAGCACTCTGCTTCCAGTGTTGGCATTAGGATGCGCTTTTCTGGCGTTAAGATCTTCGCAGATTCGCCCATGAAGCGAACGCCAGCAATGATCAACGTTGATGCGTCGTGACGGTTACCGAATTTCGCCATTTCTAGCGAGTCACCCACAAATCCACCCGTCTCTTCTGCAAGAGCTTGGATCTCTGGATCGGTGTAATAGTGTGCAATCAGAACCGCGTCTTTTTGTTTTAATAGCGACTTGATGCTTGCGATGTACTGCTGCTTCTCGTCATCAGATAACGGAACAGGCTTAGGGGGAAACGGATATACCGTATCAATTGAGTCTAAGATGTGGCTCATAGCGGTTGCTCTATGCTACTTCCAAATAGTCCGAGCATTGTACACGGATATTATTGATAGAACAAAGGCACTAGGGCAGGAATCGACCAAAGTTGAATAGAAAGTGGCCTGAACGGGCTGTGGAGGAGATAGTTTGGGAATTAAGCTGCTCACTTAATCCCCAAAATCACTTTACTGCAAATTAGACTTAGCAACCTTGGCAGAAGAACTGCCTGGGTATTCGCTGATCACTTGCTCGTAGTATTTCTTCGCTTCGTCAGCTTTTTTGCCACGCTTGGCAATGTCACCCAACTTCACTAGAGCGTCCGCTCGTTTGTTGGATTTTGCAAAACCAAGCACAGCCTTAAAACTTTTTTCTGCTTCTGCGTCTTGGCGTTTAGCGAAATACAGCTGGCCTAGCCAGTAGTGGCTGTTTGGCATGAAGGTCGATTCTGGGAAATCAGTTTGGAACTGTTTGAAGGCTGCAATCGCGCCCGTGTAGTCGCGTTTTTTCAAAATCAGGTCGACAGCGTTTTGATAGGCTGTTTGCTCATCCACATTGGTGGTGAACTTGCCGTCGGGTTTCGCCTTATCTGTCGCGACAGGAACTGCGACGGCCGCTGCGCCTTGTTGTGAGCGAAGCTTGTCAATTTCAATAAACAGTTCGCGTTGACGCTGAACCATTTGCTCCATGTCATAAGTATTACGTTCTAGCTGGCCGCGAAGGGTGGCAATTTCTTGCGTCATTTCATCGAGCTGCTGTTGCATCTGCAGTTGCACTCGGTTGCGGTTTTGCAATAGGCGCTCTAGGCGCTGAACGTCGGTTTCGTTAGCAGCGGATGCCGCTGTAATACTGGCAGCAGTTGCCGAAGAAGATGTTGCGCTCAAGTCGGTAACCGGTGCTTTCGCAGCAAGCGCTGAGCTTGCCATTCCGGCTAGTAACGTAAGCGTAACAGCGCGCTTAATGTTACTTGTCATAAAGGTAGGATCCTTAATAGCCGAGCCCTAAAACGACAATGTTGCAGCGCGAACGCTGCAACATGTTCAATCTTGGGCAGATTGGATTAGTAAACGAGTACTGCGCGACGGTTTTTCGCGTACGCGTCTTCAGATTGACCTAGTACTAGTGGCTTCTCTTCACCGTAGCTTACGATAGAGATTTGGTCTGCTTGTACACCAAGAGCTTGGATGTACTTAGCTACCGCTTGTGCACGACGCTCGCCTAGTGCGATGTTGTACTCAGGTGTACCGCGCTCATCTGCGTGACCTTCGATAGTCACTTGTAGTGATGCATCTTTGCTTAGGTATGCTGCGTGTGCTGCAAGCATATCTTCGTAGTCGCCCGCGATAGTAGAGTTATCGAATGCAAAGTAAATCGTTTGGTTTTCACGAAGTGCTTTTTCTTTTAGCTCTTGCTCAGTTAGCTGTGCATTCTCATCAATTGGTGTCGCAACCGTTGTTGTTTCTTGTTGCGTTTGGTTGTTTGTCTCTGCACCTGTTGATGACGCAGCGTCGTCGCTTGAGCTACACGCCGTCATTGCAAGAACTGGCAGTGCGATTAGCAACCCCTTAAAAACTTTGTTTAATTGCATTGTTATTTCCTTAACCTAAAAAATTTAATTGCTATAAAAACGGTGACCATGCAGGTGCTCTTACGCGCCCGTTTGTCGCCGGTAATCTAGCTTTAAATCGCCCATCAATAGATACCATTGAAAGGACGTTAGTTTTGTTATAGATGGAGCTGTATATCACCATGCCACCATTTGGTGCGATGCTTGGTGATTCATCGAGCAGTGTTTTGGTGAGGATCTGTACCGAACCGGTTTCTAGATCTTGCTTTGCAAGATTGAATCCAGAGTTGGAACGATTCACCATCACGAGGTAACGACCATCAGGGGTGATCTGCCCACCGAGGTTTTGGCTACCCTGCCACGTGATACGTTTGGTTTTGCCATCAGACAAATTTACTTCATAAATCTGAGGGTTACCACCCCTATCCGACGTAAAAATAAGGGAATTACCGTCTGGTTTCCAGAACGGTTCTGTATTATTTGATCGGCCGCGAGTAATTTGACGCAGTTTTCTGGTTTCCAGATTTAGCGTATATACATGCAGTTGCCCAGTCTTCGACAAGGTGATTGCGAGAGACTTCCCATCCGGGGAGAATCTTGGCGCACCATTGTGACGAGGGAATGACGTTACCTTCTCACGCTTACCTGTGTAGATATTCATGATGAAGATTTCTGCTTGGCCATTTTGGAAGCTAACGTAAGCCAGCTGCTTACCATCAGGTGACCAAGCTGGAGACATCAGAGGCTGCTTAGAGCGTAGAACCATCTTCTCGTTGTAGCCGTCGTAGTCCGCGATTCGCATTTGATATGGGTACGCGTCTTTATCGTTCACTACAACGTAAGCGATGCGCGTCAAGAATGCGCCGCGCTCACCAGTTAGCTCTTCATACACTAGGTCTGAAATACGGTGTGCGTATTCACGAAGACGAGGTCCCGGTACCGTCGCTTTTTTCTTAAACAGAATGTGGTCGTTCGAAAGCACCAATTGGCCATCATCGCTCAACGCTTTAGACTGACCGCCGGTTAACTGTCCACGTACCACATCGACTAACTGGTAGCTGACTTCGTAGTTGCCTTCGGCATTTTTTACAATCGTTCCGGTAAGCAGTGAATCTACGCCCATCGCAGTCCAAGCTTCAAAATTTATCGTTGATGCATCATATGGGGTTTGTGGCATCTTGCTGGTCGCCACGGGGCTGAACTTACCGCTGCGCTGCAAATCTGATGAAATCACTGCCGATACATCATGTGGCAGTTTACCCTCGCCTTCCCATTTGAAAGGCACAATGGCAATCGGTCTTGCTGAGTCGATACCATCGGTGATAACAAGTTCTAATGCGGCGTTGGCAGTTTGAGTCGCGAAACTCATGACCATGGCCATTCCTAGTAATATTCGCTTAATCACAGGTTTTTCCTTATAACTGTGGCTTATATGTCAAGTTAATGTTCTTTAGCTGAGCATTAACTTCAGGAAATTCGGAGAGGGGAAACGAACGCACCTGTGAAATGGCACTTTTCGTGGCATTGCACAAGCGAGCATCGCCCTCTATTACTTTTACAGCCCCTGCAATCGCACCGCTGCCTGCAGGGATCAGTTGCAGGTTTACACGGCATTCTTTACCGCGAAAGCTGGAGTCGGTGAGAATATGCTGCTGGATAAGCTGCTTGTAGATCTCACCCATTTTGGCAAGTTCAATATCCACCTGACTGGAACGAGCCGCGGAGTTACTCGCGGCTTCACTTTCTAGTCCTGAAAAAATATCGTTCAGTGCTGCCTCTTGCTCTTTTCGCTCGTGCTCAAGTTGCTCAAGACGCTCTTTTTCAATCCGCGCTTTTTCAGCCGCTTCCGCCGCGGCTTTTTCCTGGGCGATACGTTCTTGCTCGGCACGCTCTGCGGCCTCACGCTCACGTTGGGCTTTTTCTTGCGCTTCTTTCACTGCACGCTCTTTTTCAAGGCGCTCTTGCTCGGCTTTAGCAATCGCAGCTTCCTCAGCAATGCGTTTTTTCTCTGCTACGCGAATCGCCTCTTCTTTCGCTTTACGCTCAGCTTCGGCTTTTTCGGCACGCTCTTTTTCGACCTTACGACGTTTTTCTGATTCGCGAGCGGCTTGAGCATCTTTCGCTTGCTGCTCTTTCAGCTTACGAATTCGCTCTTCCTCAGCTTTACGATTACGTTCTAGCTGTTCACTTTCACGACGCAATTTATCGAGACGATCTTGCTCTTTTTTAGCAGCGGTTTCGCGCTGTTTGCGGATTTCTGCCGCTTGCTGGCGTACGCGCGCTGGATCGATCACCACGGCTTGCACCATTCCAGTTGGCTCCGCTTTATCCATGTTAAAGTCGGTGCCCCACAGTAATGCGACGACAAGCAATGCGTGAGCAAACAAAGAGATCGCTATTGGCTTTCCGTAGCTGTTATTAGTGTGCTTATTGCTTTTCATACGGCTGCGACAACTATTCCCTTAGATCCGTGAGTAGGCCAACCTTTGGAATACCCGCTTGGCTAAGCTCATCCAACAATAACACCACCTCAGCGTATGGTGTGGAGGCATCACCACCCACCGCAACTGGAGAGTTAGGGTTTATTGAAAGCTCAGCTTTAACTCGTACGATAATGTCTTGAAGACTCAAACCTCGTTTTACATCTTCATTGTTTACGCTTAGCCCTAAGTTCCCGTCACGGTCTACTTCAACAATGATAAAGCTTGCATCAGTGTCACCTGCAAGCTCTGAGGCAGGCTTAGCTGTTGAGGTCTTTGGCAGCTCAACATCCACTCCCTGAGTAACAAAAGGCGACGTCACCATGAAAATAATAAGTAACACCAGCATAACGTCGATATAAGGTACGACGTTAATCTCACAGGTCAGCTTGCGTTTTTTTGGTTGGTAGCCAGCCATTATTGCTCCCTAGCGGCCATCGCTTGACGGTGCAAAATACTGTGGAACTCTTCTGAGAAGGTCGCGTAGTTATGCTCAAGCTTACTTACTTTGTTGCTCAGACGGTTGTATGCCATTACTGCTGGAATCGCTGCAAATAGACCCATCGCTGTTGCAATCAACGCTTCCGCGATACCTGGCGCGACCATAGCAAGTGTGGCTTGTTTTACTTCACCTAGCGCGATAAACGCATGCATAATGCCCCAAACAGTACCAAATAGTCCGATGTAAGGACTGATAGAACCCACGGTCGCTAAGAATGGCAAGTTTGTTTCTAGATCTTCCACTTCACGGGATACAGCAACACGCATTGAACGACCCGTGCCTTCCATGATGAAAGCTGGCGAGTCGGCGTTCGACTTACGAAGGCGTAAAAACTCGGTAAAACCAGAGTAGAAAATCTCTTCTGTACCTGAAAGCTCATCTTTGCGTTTTTTCACATCTTGGTAGATGTGAGAAAGATCGGCGCCTGACCAAAAACGGTCTTCAAACGTCTCAGACTCCTTGGTGGCTTCTTTTAGCACTTTGCTGCGCTTGATGATCATAGCCCAAGATACGACTGACATGCCCATCAGAATCAGCATAACCAATTGAACAAGTAGGCTTGCCTCGAGTATGAGGTCTACAAATGAAATATCAGCCGTCACTGTGTTTTAACTCCACTAAGATAGACGAAGGAATGGCCTTCGGCTTCATTTTAACATTATCTATACATGCCACTTTAACCAGAGCTTTCGCTATTGTCACACCTTGTTGGTCAACAATTTCTTGAGCAAATGTTAGCGACGCTTTCTTGAATTCTTCAATAAAGGTTTTTACGGTGAGCTGGTCATCCAAGCGTGCACCGCGGATAAAGTCGATATCCATATGACGAACTACAAAACCGGTGTGCTCTTCTAGCAACACGCGCTGATTAACGCCTTTACTTCTAAGTAGCTCGGTACGGGCACGTTCAAAAAAATTGAGGTAGTTCGAGTGGTAAACGACACCTCCCGCGTCCGTGTCTTCGTAATAAACGGTCACAGGAAATTCGAAGTACGATGATAACTGAGACAAACTGATTACTTCCTAAATAAAACTATGCATTAATATAACGCAACTCATTGTGATTGTTATAAGTGCTGACAAGAATTTTTGATTAAAGTGCCAAAATTTACACTTTATTGATGAAGATATTAGCGATTACTCGCTTTTCATTGTTTCAAAAAGTAAAAAACCCGAGCAATAGCTCGGGCTTATTCTAAAAAACGTACATTAACGTTAAGTAACTCAATACAGTTAGCGACAAGTACGGACTAAATACCACCTGCCACAACCAAAATCTTGGTTTGAAGCCGATACCGTAGACCATACTCGAACAGAGAGACAATACAAACGCCAGTCCTAGCCATGGTGCAAAACCACCGATGGCTGCATCGTAGCCCTCTGGACTCCACATAAACAGACCTGCGTTGGCAAAACCAAGCACCAGTGATAAGGCGCGAAGTAGCACCTTATCCATAGGCTTGTGAATCTGCTCTAACTGTTGGTTAAGCTTACTCACTGTCTTTGTCCATCATCTCACTGTGTTCAAGCCAAAGTGCATTGATGATACCGAACGCACAAGCCAAAAGAACACCTAAAATCCAAGCGAAATACCACATGTTAAATGCTCCTTAGTAAAGTGAATTCTTGTTTTCTTCGATGAACTTGTCATCAAGACGACCAAACATTTTGTAGTAAGTCCAAGCTGTGTAGCTCAAGATCACTGGCACCATAACGAAAGCAACAGCCGTCATTAGGTTCAGTGTTAACTCACTTGAAGTTGCATCCCACATAGTCAGACTATGGTTAGGGTTTAGACTGCTTGGCATAACAAACGGGAACATAGCGAAGCCCGCTGTGAAGATGATACCGCCATTCGCAAGCGAAGAAGCAATAAACGACACCGCGCACTTCTCAAGGCGCGAAGCCAATACTGCTAGCAGTGGCATCACTACGCCAAGCGCAGGAGCAATCCAAAGTAATGGATACTTCTCAAAGTTTTCCATCCACGCGCCAGCTTCACGAACGACCTCTTTATTCAGTGGGTTCGATGCTGCGTTACCATCGATCGCGCTAACGATTGTGTAGCCGTCAATGTTTTGAATCCAGAAGCCAGCTGCAACGAATGCCGCAACAACAAGTAGACCCATGAGCTGCGCCGTGTTGCGAGCACGAGTATGGATGTCACCGGTTGTCTTCATTTGTAGCCACGTTGAACCTTGCAGCAAGATCATGAACAAGCTAACAAAGCCGCAAAGCAGAGCAAATGGGTTTAGCAGACCAAAGAATGAACCATGGTAGGTTGGCATCATGAAGTCGCTCAGTTGGAACGGTACGCCTTGAAGCAGGTTACCAAACGCCACACCAAAAATGATTGGTGGCACGAAACCACTGATTGAAATCGCGATATCCCAAGCGTTACGCCATTTGGTATCTTCCAGCTTTGAACGGTAGTCCAAACCGATAGGACGAAGCCATAGTGCAGCTAGCGTGACAATCATTGCAAAGTAGAAACCAGAGAACGACGTTGCATAAACCAAAGGCCATGCAGCAAATAGTGCACCACCAGCAGTGATTAACCACACTTGGTTACCGTCCCAGTGTGGGGCGATAGAGTTGATCATTACACGGCGTTGGTTATCCGTTTTACCTAGGATAGGTACTAACGCACCCACCCCCATATCAAAGCCATCTGTGATAGCGAAACCAGCAAGCAGTACGCCGATTAGGATCCACCAGATGAGTCGTAAGACTTCGTAATCAAACATTCTTTTTCTCCTTGCTTACGCTTCTACTTGACGGCTAACTTTGTTCTCTACCGTTTCGTCATTTTGTTCGAAATGGTAGCGACCTGTCTTCAAGCTACTTGGACCTTTACGTGCGAATTTCACCATCAAGTAAACTTCTGCAATTAGGAACACAGTATATAGGGCGATAATGGCAAACAGTGAAGTCCATAGCTGACCTACTGTGAGCGCTGACGCTGCTACATGGGTTGGAAGAATTTCACCAACCGCCCATGGCTGACGTCCGTATTCAGCAACAAACCAACCTGCCTCGATAGCGATCCAAGGTAGTGGGATACTGAATAGCGTTGCCTTAAGAATCCATTTTTTCTGTTCAATTTTTTGGCGACAGGTCTGGATAAATGCAGCGCCAAATACGAATAGCATGATAAAGCCACAGCCAACCATGATTCGGAACGACCAGAATAGTGGCCAAACTTTAGGGATAGAATCATCCGCAGCTGCTTGGATTTGGTCTTCAGTCGCGTCTACTACGTTTTCTGTGTAACGCTTAAGCAGTAGACCGTAACCAAGATCATTTTTCACTTCATCAAACGCAGTTAGGTTTGCATCGCTGCGGTCACCTGCACGAAGTTTTTCAAGCAGCTCATACGCGTACATACCTGTACGGATACGATCAACGTGTTCTTCACGTAGGTCATGAAGGCCAGTTACTGGTGTATCAAGAGAGCGTGTTGCAATGATACCCATGACGTATGGGATCTTAACCGCGTAATCTGTGTGCATTTCATCTTGGTTTGGTAGACCAAACAAGGTAAACGCTGCTGGTGCTGGCTCGGTGTGCCACTCTGCTTCAATCGCCGCGAGTTTCACTTTCTGAACATCACCTAGCTCATAACCAGATTCATCACCCAGTACGATAACGGAAAGAATCGACGCCATACCGAAAGACGCTGCAATAGCAAACGAACGACGAGCGAACGCGACATCACGCCCTTTTAGTAGGTAGTAAGAACTGATACCAAGGATGAACATTGCACCAGTGGTATAGCCTGATGCTACGGTGTGAACAAACTTAACCTGAGCAACTGGGTTGAGTACAACCTCTGCGAAGCTAACCATTTCCATACGCATGGTTTCGAAGTTGAACTCGGCACCAACTGGGTGTTGCATCCAACCGTTTGCAACCAGGATCCATAGTGCAGAGAAGTTCGAACCAAGTGCAACTAACCACGTCACAGCTAAGTGTTGACGTTTTGAAAGCCTATCCCATCCGAAGAAGAAGAGTCCGACAAAGGTGGATTCGAGGAAGAAGGCTACGAGGGCTTCGATAGCAAGCGGGGCACCGAATATGTCACCAACATAATGCGAATAGTAAGACCAGTTGGTACCAAACTGGAATTCCATAGTAAGACCGGTGGCAACACCTAGAGCGAAGTTAATACCAAATAGCTTACCCCAGAACTTTGTCATGTCCTTATAGATTTGCTTATTGGTCATTACGTAGAGGGACTCCATGATGGCGAGCAGGAATGCCATACCGAGAGTCAATGGAACGAATAAGAAGTGATACATTGCCGTGAGTGCAAATTGCAGTCTCGACAGATCAACAACGTCTATCATGGAAACTCCTTTTGTGTCGATAGAACGACACTTTCTACATTATGCGCGAAGGACACAATGTTTAAACGGCATTAATCTTGTTGAGCAAACCGCCAAACTTGTTGAGCTTATTGTCATCCTTGTTGCAAAAATGTACCTCAATGGTTAGTTAATTGTTAAGCTTGCGCTAATATAGCTGCGGCTAATATTACTGTTAAATTGATTCAGTTTCAAAAGGTTTATTTGAGGGGTTTGCCTTGATTTACATCAATAAACACCAAGTGACGATTGAGCAATCTTTAATCACATTGATATAGATCAAGTTAGCGTACTTTTAGCTACCAATTTGAGAAGGAGAAAATAAGTTAGGAATGAGGGGGATACCCCTTTAGGGGCAATGGATTATAGCTCTATTCATCAGCAATGTGAAAATCTATTGATATCGTGATTGTAAGAGAAAATGCAAAAGTCCAATAATACAAAGCTGCATATTTGCAATATTAGCTTACAAATATACAGCTCAAGAATGCTTCAAAACCAAACCACTACGAACGGTCTATACCAAAGTGCAAGTAAGCTCTATCCGATGCGATACGGCCGCGAGGGGTACGTTGCAAATAACCTTGTTGAATGAGGTAAGGTTCAATCACATCTTCTATCGTGTCTTTCTCTTCACCAATGGCTGCCGCTAGGTTATCAAGACCAACTGGCCCACCGGAAAACTTCTCCATTATGGCAAGAAGTAGCTTTCGATCCATATAATCAAGGCCTTGATGATCGACGTCCAACATGTTCAATGCTTTATCGGCGATATCAGCACAGATATGCCCATCCCCTTTTACTTCAGCGTAATCTCGAACGCGGCGCAAAAGACGGTTGGCAATACGTGGTGTACCGCGAGCTCGGCGGGCAATCTCCAACGCGCCCTCAGGCTCCATTGATAAGCCAAGACAACCAGCGCTGCGCTGAACGATCTTTTGAAGATCGGCAATCTTGTAGTATTCAAGACGCTGAACAATACCAAATCGGTCACGAAGCGGTGATGTCAATGAGCCAGCACGTGTCGTTGCACCAATGAGCGTAAACGGTGGCAAGTCGATTTTAATAGAACGCGCCGCAGGCCCTTCACCAATCATGATATCCAGCTGATAGTCTTCCATCGCTGGATACAGTACCTCTTCCACCATTGGACTTAAACGGTGGATCTCGTCGATAAACAAGACATCGTTTTCTTCAAGATTGGTCAACAGCGCAGCAAGGTCACCTGCTTTTTCAAGTACTGGCCCCGAAGTAGTGCGGATGTTGACTTCCATCTCGTTGGCAACAATATTCGCCAGCGTGGTTTTACCCAAGCCAGGAGGTCCGAATATCAATAAGTGATCGAGCGCTTCGTTACGTAACTGTGCAGCTTTGATGAAAATTTCCATCTGGTCGCTAACATGCTCCTGACCTTCATAGTCAGCTAGCTTCTTAGGACGAATAGCTCTATCGATGACGTCTTCATCACGGAAAACTGGGTTCTCTGGGGCGATTAAGCGATCGGCTTCAATCATCTAACTGTCTCTCTACACTCACTGTCTCTCTAAAAATAGCGCTTGGTCATTACACCATAGCACGCAGTGCTTCGCGGATCAGCGCTTCACTGGTCATGTCTGGTTTCGCTACTTGAGAAACCACTTTTGATGCTTGCGTTGGTTTGTAACCCAGAGCAAGCAGTGCGCTCACTGCTTCTTCTTCAGCACTTTCGCTAGACATCGCACCAACGCTATCCATTGGTGCAGCGTCAGTCGCTGGTGTAAACAGGTCACCTGCGCCCCAACCTTTAAGGCGGTCTTTCATTTCAACGACGAGACGCTCAGCCGTTTTTTTACCGACACCAGGCAGTTTAACAAGCGTGGAGATATCTTCGCGCTCAACGCACGAGACAAATTGACTAGCAGACATACCAGATAGGATACCCAAGCCCAATTTAGGGCCGACACCGTTGGCTTTGATGACTTCGCGGAACAGAGCTCGCTCACGCACGGTATTGAATCCGTAAAGAAGCTGTGCGTCTTCACGAACGACAAAATGGGTGTAGATAATGGCTTCTTGACCAGTTTCTGGCAGCTCGTAGAAACAGCTCATTGGCATTTGAACTTCGTACCCTACGCCACCAACTTCAATTAGTAGTTCAGGGGGTTGTTTTTCGATTAGCGTGCCACGCAGTCGTCCTATCACAGTCTATGTCTCATTGTTTGTTGCAATAGGGCTTAGGATATAGAATAACTGGATGGGTATCCAGTTATTCTATTCACATTTTAGCTCATAGCCGAACGCAATCGTTCAGAGAGCTCAGTGCCTTCAGCGATCTGTTGATTAAGTTCGTCACTGATGGTTTGAATATCCTCAGCAATCGCTTTACTCCCTGTTACCGAACGTGCCACATCGCTACTCGCTTGATCTAACTCCCCTATCGCCTGATTTTGCTGAGTAACTAAGTGACTGAGGTCGGTGATTTCAGTTGAAATGACTTGGACTTGCTCAATCATTTGGCTGAGCTCTTTTACCGTGGTCTGAATTGTCTGTTGCCCTGAGTCAATTTGTTGCTGACTGTTACTGATTAATGCTCGAATCTCCTCAACCGAATTACTGGTCTTCGAAGAAAGCTCCCTCACCTGCTCGGCTACGACCGCAAAACCACGGCCGTGGTCGCCCGCTCGAGCCGCTTCAATAGCCGCATTGAGGGCAAGCAAGTTGGTTTGCTCAGCGACTGAGGTGATGAGCTCAATCACAGACACAACTTTTTGGTTACTGTTATCAATATTGGCAATCGCTTCAGTCGAGGCATTGAGCATTTCCGAACTACTTTCCGCTTGCTGCTTGATGGCGTCGGTTTGGCCAATGACTTGTTCCATGAAGTTCACTGACTCTTGAGTAAACGAGGACAACTGTTCGAGTTGCTGGCTCATTTCTTCGGCTGCGCTTGCCTGTGATGCGCTGTTCATGCCCAACGACTGAACGTTTGAATTTAGCTGTGACGATTGCGTATTCACCTGATGGATCACCTCATCAAGCTCTTTCACACTGGCATTTACGGTCACTAACATGCCATCCATGCGCTTTTCACCTTGCGATGCTTTTTCGGCTTGCAGTTCGCTCTCTTTCATCGCTTTTTCTGCACGATGAATTGCACTCTCTTTTTGCTTAGCGGTAAAGCTCTGGGCAAAACAAATCACGCAAAGTGGCAGCAGCATACCAGACCAAATTTCTACATTTTGCTTAGAGGCCGATAGTGAAATGGTTGGAAATGAAAAACCACTGGTATGAAGGTAGGTCATGAAGCCCGCGACTATCAAAATACCGACACTCCACGCCAGAGCCATCGCTCTAGAAGCCGAGAGGTAGAAAGCGACAATGAGTAATGGAGCCCAAAATGACTGAGTAGAATCGACGATACCACCACTTTGATAAATGATGTTCACCGCGTGAACGACCATGCCAAGGAACCCGATATTGAGTGCTAGGGTGATTTGTTTAGTAAAACGAAGAACGATTAAGCCCACAAACTCAATGGCAATGAGCAATATTGATGTTAAAAACAGAAGTGCATGCCCATTGGATTGCCACTTAACAGCGCTGTATACACCAACAACCAAGGCGATAACGGAAAATACAGCGGTGATTTCAGCTTTGCGAAGGGTGTTGCGAGAGAGACTTTGAGCGTTATTGATTAAATTATGCCACATGCCTTTGTTTTCCTTATTATTGGTCCTTTGACGCACTCATCGGACCAATTCTAGGAAGTTAACAAATAATTAACAAGACGAGCTAGACAAAAAGCTCTAAAACTGTGGACTGGTTATCGTTAAAACTATCGATTTCGACTCGCTAACGGTAGCGACCTTTGCGCGCACCGCTCGCTTTTCCCGCGAGAGCGACAAGCGTTTTATTGGTGTTGGCATGACAAATGGCCACACCCAATGCGTCGGCAGCATCCGCCTGCGGCTTAGAAGGCAGCTTCAACATCGCCATTACCATGTGTTGAACCTGAGCTTTATCAGCGCCACCAGTGCCTACGACCGCTTGTTTGATAAGCCTTGCCGCGTACTCGTAAACCGGTAAGTCATGGTTAACCGCTGCCACTATTGCACTGCCCCTTGCTTGACCTAGCTTAAGTGCTGAGTCGGCATTTTTAGCCATGAATACTTGCTCGATGGCGAACACATCCGGTTGAAACTGGGTGATGATTTCGCTAACCCCCGCGTAGATCTGTTTTAATCTGCCTGGGAGTTCTTTTTCTGAAGTACGGATACAGCCGCTACCTAGATACTGCAAATGTCGACCCTGCTGGCGAATAACGCCATAACCGGTAATTCGTGAGCCTGGGTCGATTCCTAAAATTATTGACATGTATGTATCCGTTTACTTTGACCGACCATGGTTAATCCTTTGAGTTTGGTAAAGTAGGATTTATATAGGGTGGTATAACTATACCGAATTTAGAATCAAAAACTCCCGCGGGTGCGGGAGTTTTGTTGTGTGTTGTGATGTTACGTAGTAACACACGAGAAAGATTAAGCGTCTTTCTTCTCTTTCGCAGCCGTTACTGCAATCGCTAGCTCTTCAAGTGCTGCTGGGTTTGCTGCGCTTGGAGCGTCTGTCAGTAGACACGCCGCTGCGGTTGTTTTCGGGAACGCGATAACGTCACGGATGTTCTCTGTACCACATAGAAGCATCACTAGACGGTCAAGACCGAATGCTAGACCTGCGTGTGGTGGCGTGCCGAACTTCAGTGCGTCTAGTAAGAAGCCGAACTTCTCGCGCTGCTCTTCTGCATCGATACCAAGGGTCTCGAATACCGCTGCTTGCATTTCTGCGTTGTGGATACGAACGCTGCCGCCACCTACTTCATAGCCGTTAAGAACCATGTCGTATGCATTAGAGTTTGCTGCCGCTGGGTTCGCTTTTAGCTCTTCCGCAGTCATGCCTAGAGGAGACGTGAACGGGTGGTGCATTGCGTGCAGGTTACCCTCGTCGTCTTCTTCGAACATTGGGAAGTCAACAACCCAAAGTGGTGCCCACATAGACTCATCAGTAAGTTCAAGATCTTTACCAAGCTTCAAACGTAGTGCGCCCATCGCTTCTGAAACAGTGTTCGCTTTATCTGCACCAAATAGAATGATGTCGCCAGATTCTGCGTTTGTACGCTCTAGAATACCGTTGATCACGTCTTCGTTAAGGAACTTAGCGACTGGAGACTGGATACCTTCCATGCCTGCTGCACGGTCATTAACCTTCATCCATGCTAGACCTTTCGCGCCGTAGATACCTACGTACTCAGCATAGCCGTCGATTTGCTTACGAGTCAGTTTAGCGCCGCCAGGTACACGGATAACCGCAACACGACCTTTCTCGTCGTTCGCAGGACCAGAGAACACTTTGAACTCAACGTCTTTTACGAGATCAGCAACGTCCACTAGCTCTAGTGGGTTACGTAGATCTGGTTTGTCGCTACCGAAACGACGAATCGCTTCAGAGAATGGCATTACTGGGAACTGACCTAGGTCTACGTTCAGTAGCTCTTGCCACATGTCGCGAACCATCTGTTCTGTTACATCACGTACTTGGTCAGCCGACATGAATGATGTTTCGATATCGATCTGAGTGAATTCTGGTTGACGGTCAGCACGTAAGTCTTCATCACGGAAACACTTAACGATTTGGTAGTAACGGTCGAAGCCAGACATCATCAGCAGCTGTTTGAATAGCTGTGGAGATTGTGGAAGTGCGTAGAACGAACCTTTGTGCACGCGGCTTGG
Organism: Vibrio sp. CB1-5; assembly: GCF_059412285.1. Classification (NCBI taxonomy): domain Bacteria; kingdom Pseudomonadati; phylum Pseudomonadota; class Gammaproteobacteria; order Vibrionales; family Vibrionaceae; genus Vibrio; species Vibrio sp. CB1-5. The sequence continues at coordinate 40,547 of NZ_JBJHPB010000011.1, forward strand.
TACTAGGTAGTCACGCGCACCTTCTGGTGTCGCTTTCGTTAGTACTGGCGTTTCGATGTCTAGGAAGCCGTTGTCATCTAGGAAACGACGAACAAAGCTAGATGCTTTAGCACGCAGTTTAATACGGTCGCTCATCTCTGGACGACGTAGGTCGATGTAACGGTACTTTAGACGTTGCTCTTCGGTATTCGTTTGGTTGAAGTCTAGAGGTAGCACGTCGCTACGGTTGATGATTTCAAGACCTTTTGCAAGGATCTCTACTTCACCTGTCGCCATGTCTTTGTTTACTTGGCTCTCTGGACGTACACGAACTTCACCAGTTAGCTTGATGCAGAATTCGTTACGAAGTTGGTTCGCTACTTCATAAGCATCCGCCATATCTGGATCAACAACAACCTGAACGATACCTTCACGATCTCGCATATCAATAAAGATAAGACCGCCTAAATCACGACGACGGTTTACCCAGCCGCACAGTTCTACAGTTTGTCCTGCAAGGGACTTGTTCAGGTGACCACAGTAATGGCTACGCATAATGAATTTCCCAATTTCCGATTGTTTATATGAAAACGTTTATATGAAATCTATATTGTGGGTGATGGCATGAAAAGTCGCCAATACTAAATCCACCCACAAAATCAAAGGTTCATTTATACTCGGAAAATCGTCTAAAATCGACCTAATTTGATAGAATTGTTGTGTTTAATTGCCTGTTGCTAAGCAAGAACACTTGAAACGGACAAAATATCAACAAATCCTATTCCTTATCGGCTTTTGCTGACTTGCATTTATTTGTTGAATTGAAAGGATGAGAAATGAGTGAACCGACATTGCGACTTGGATTGACCATGTGGTCTCACAATGACTGGCAGCACTCTTTCTACGGAAAAGGCACCAAGCCCGGGGAGCGCTTAGCGCGATACGCCTCTGTCTTTGATACGGTCGAGGGCAACACAACCTTTTACGCCACACCCAGCGCTAAGACCGTCGCCAGTTGGAACGATTCTACCTCTGATGACTTTCGATTTACGTTTAAACTTCCGAAAGCGATTACCCATGAGCGAATGCTCAATCAATGCCAAGACGAACTCATGGCCTTCTTGCAAGTAATGGCACCTTTGCACCACAAAGTGGGCATGTGGACAATTCAGTTGCCGAGCAAGTTTTCACCTGCTGATCTCCCTGCCCTTCAAGCGTTCTGCGCCAAGTTTCCGTCTGAGATGAAACTAGGGGTTGAAGTGAGGCATTTGGGCTTTTTCAACAAGTCTGAGGAAGAGCGAATCTTCAATCAATGGCTCATGGAGCATCATATCGACCGCATTATCATGGATTCTCGCCCTGTTTTTGCCGCGGCTCCTACAACTGCCGCGGTCATTGATGCACACGACAAAAAGCCCAAAGTACCTGTGCATGCTATTGCCACCGCGGATCATCCAATGATCCGCTTTATTGGCCACCCGAATATAGAAGCCAACTTGGCGTTTTTTAAACCTTGGGAGAAGAAGCTAGCGCAGTGGATTGAACAAGGTAAGCAGCCCTATTTAATGATCCACACACCTGACAATGTGGAAGCGCCGGAGCTGGCGTTCAAGCTATATAAAGCGCTCAAAGCATCGCTGGCTGGCAACATGATTTTAAAGGACAAACCGACCTTTCCTTGTCTTCGCGATGACCATCAAATATCGATGTTTTAGCCGCTCAACTACCCAACGACATTGGCTTTGAAAGCAATAATGACATTTCGCGTGAAATGACGTAAAATGCGCGCCTTTTTTATTGCGTCCGTCCGAATCGGCAATGGGGAATCTTAACATGCAGAATAAAGACACCATTTTCTCTGCTCCTATCGACAGAATTGGTGATTTCACCTTTGATGAGCGAGTAGCAGAAGTCTTTCCAGATATGATCCAGCGTAGCGTACCTGGCTACAGCAACATTATTTCTGCAATTGGTATGCTGGCAGAGCGTTTTGCTAAGCCACACTCTACTATTTACGATTTGGGTTGTTCACTTGGCGCGGCTACGCTATCTATGCGTCGTAATATCAGCCAGGAAGGCTGTCAGATCATTGCCGTCGATAATTCATCAGCAATGGTTGAGCGCTGTAAGTTGCACGTCAACGCCTATCGCTCAGACACGCCTGTGACTGTCGTCGAGGCTGACATTCGCGATATTGAAATCAAAGATGCCTCTGTTGTGGTACTTAACTTTACCCTACAGTTTCTATCGCCAGACGATCGCCGTACGCTGCTTGAAAAGATCTACGCTGGTTTGCGCCCGGGCGGCATTTTGATTCTGTCTGAGAAGTACGTGTTTGAAGATGAGAACTCAAATGAGCTACTTATCGACCTGCATCACGACTTCAAACGCGCTAACGGCTATAGCGAGCTGGAAATTAGCCAAAAACGCAGTGCAATTGAAAATGTGATGCGTCCTGATTCAATCACATTGCACAAAGAGCGCTTTAAAGAGATTGGCTTTACTAGCTACGAAGTCTGGTTCCAATGCTTTAACTTCGGCTCTATGTTCGCCATTAAGTAATCTGCAGCCTATAAATAACCTGCACTCTATTTTTACCCTAGCTATTGTCACCCATTATTGTTGAGAGTTTCATGTTTAACTTTGCTAACTTTTATCAGCTCATTGCTCAAGATACCAAACTTCAGCCTTGGCTTAACATCCTGCCACAGCAACTCACCGACTGGCAGAATGCCGAGCATGGTGATTTTGACCGCTGGTTGCGCGCACTCGCGAAAATTACAACTGGTCAGCCTGAGAATGTTGAACTGAAATCCGAAGTGTCACTCGCGAACAATGAACCGCTCGCGATGGGTGAAATGAAGAAGCTAGAAAACCTACTGCGCACCTTCCACCCATGGCGTAAAGGCCCATATCGCGTTCACGATATTCATATCGACACCGAATGGCGCTCTGACTGGAAATGGGATCGCGTATTACCGCACATTTCTCCACTAAAAAACCGTTCAGTATTGGATGTGGGCTGCGGCAATGGCTATCACATGTGGCGCATGCTAGGTGAAGGTGCGCGTCTTTGTGTTGGTATCGACCCTTCGCATCTATTCCTAGTGCAGTTTGAAGCGATTCGTAAACTGATGGGCGGCGATCAGCGCGCACACCTTTTACCATTAGGTATCGAGCAGCTTCCGGAACTTCAAGCCTTTGATACGGTATTCAGCATGGGTGTTTTGTACCACCGCCGTTCTCCGCTTGATCATTTGATCCAATTGAAGAACCAGTTGGTAGCAGGCGGCGAGCTAGTACTAGAGACCTTGGTTATCGAGGGCGATGAAAATGCCGTGCTTGTCCCTGTAGATCGCTACGCACAAATGCGCAATGTGTACTTCTTTCCATCCGCGCGCGCGCTAAAAGTTTGGTTGGAAAAAGTTGGCTTTGTGAATGTGCGTATTGTAGATGAAAACGTGACCTCTACGGACGAGCAGCGTACTACAGGTTGGATGACACATAATTCACTGCCTGAATACTTAGATCCTAACGACCCAAGCAAAACCGTCGAAGGGTATCCAGCACCTAGACGCGCAGTGTTAGTGGCTGAAAACCCAAGCAAATAATCTCAATCGATGAGAAATTGTTGCCAAATACAGCAACTTTGACCGAGCTTTTATAAGTCTGACGCAGCTCTGACAATAGGGAGTATCGCACTCCCTATTGGTTACGATAAAATCCCAAACCTTCCAGTTCCATTTTATTGTTTTTTAGGGTTTAAGATGTATAAACGCTTGGCACCTCTTGTCGCCATCGGCCTACTTTCAGGTTGTTCTACAGTCAATCACCAAGAACTTCATCAAAACACCATCAGCGCAATTCAAGAATCTGAAGCGCGCCTCGACAACAAACTGACTAACCTTACGCTGCAGTTAAGCAACAACGCTGACTACATTGATAGCTTAGAAACCGAAGTCATCGCACTCGCTAAAGAAGTCGAAGCTTTGAAGCAAGCACAACTTGGCGAAGAGCAATCAGAAAAGCAAAACAAGCCGCTGCCAATTCTCGCTCCTAAAGCCTCCTCTGCTACTCCTGTTGTTTTAGGCTCCGTTGAACAAGTCCACCTTGATATCCTCGACCGCAGTTTTGATGCGCGTGTGGATACTGGCGCAGTGACTTCTTCACTCAGCGCATCGGATATTCAAGCATTCGAAAGGGATGGTAAGCAGTGGGTGAAATTTAAACTTCTTGATGACAAATCGAGCAAAGAAAACGATCGCTGGATAGAAGCACCAGTAATTCGGCATGTGAAAATTCGTCAGTCAACCAGTGATAAAATGGAACGTAGAGCCGTGGTTGAACTTTGGATCCGTGTTGGAAAAATCCATGAAAAAGCACAATTTACACTGGCAGATCGCTCACAAATGACCCACCCTATATTACTAGGTAGAGAATTTATTAAAGATATTGCTTTAGTTGATGTAAGTCAGCAATATATACTTTCATCTAACAAGTAGTTTTCTTTAAAATAACACCTCCTTCAGGGAAGCAATTACAATAATAAGGTTGTTTATGACTTCACGTATTCCATTTTTCCTATCTGTAGGATTACTCATTGCAGCTGGTATCGCGCTCAGTGTCATCAGACACGATACCTATGGCGTACCATGGACTCCAGGCGAAGCTCGCCAAGTTTGGGACATTGAGGCTCGTGTAGAGTTTAATGCGATTGGTAAACCGGCTAAGGTTTCACTCGCAGCACCCTACACACAAGAAGGATTCACATTGATTGGTGAATCCGCTTCTTCTCCAGGTTACGGTGTCTCTTATGTCGATTCTGATGCAGGTCGACGTGCTGAGTGGTCAATCCGCGAGGCGCAAGGTCCGCAAACCATCTACTACAAAACCCAATTTCTTGTAGACGACCAAGCGCTGGCAAGCTCTACCCCTCCAGCGGAAGACATAATTAAGCCAACCTTTGATGGTCCGGAAGAAGCGGCAGCCGTTGCCCTGATGGATCGCGCTCAATCTCGCTCGTCTGACAACATCACCTTCACACGTGAACTTATCAAAGCACTAAACGATGGTGACAGCCAAAACTCGGCACTTATTCTTAACAACATGACTAAGCTTCAGGCCGCGGCAAAACTGCTAGCGTTTGCTGAAGTACCAAGCAAGGTTGTGGGTGTTATCGAACTGGAAGATGGTCGTCGACGTCAATCCATTCAGCAAATGCTGAGTGTGTGGGACGGTGCTAAATGGCAAATCTTCTCTCCAGAATCTGCAGAAGGTAAAAAACAGGCCAATCTGCTTGTTTGGGACGAATCTAACGTATCGCTACTTGATGTAGTTGGCGGTAAAGACAGTAAAGTTCACTTCACTATGATTGCTCAAGAGGTGTCTCCACAAGAAGCGACCGACAGTAAAGTGGACGCTGACGGTCTATTGAACTTCTCGATTCACAGCCTGCCTCTTGAAGAGCAAGCGATGTTTAAGACCATCATGCTAATTCCAATTGGCGCACTGATTGTCGTATTCCTACGTATTCTTATTGGTTTAAAAACCTCTGGTACCTTCATGCCAGTACTGATTGCGGTAGCGTTCGTGCAAACTCAGCTAGTAACCGGTATTGTGGGTTTCCTATTGATTGTTGGTACGGGTCTGGTGATTCGTAGCTATCTATCCAAACTCAATCTGCTGTTGGTCGCCCGGATCTCCGCGGTAATTATCACGGTAATATTGATTATCTCAGTGTTTACGGTTGTCGCATTTAAGATCGGGCTGACAGAAGGTCTATCCATTACCTTCTTCCCTATGATTATCCTTTCTTGGACAATCGAACGTATGTCTATCCTTTGGGAAGAAGAAGGTGCGAAGGAAGTGGTACTGCAAGGTGGTGGCTCGCTATTAACGGCCGTTCTTGTCTACCTAGCAATGACAAACCCTTATGTTCAACACCTAACGTTTAACTTTATCGGTCTGCAGCTGGTTATCCTCGGCGGTATCTTGTTACTAGGTACTTACACAGGTTACCGACTCACTGAACTACGTCGCTTTAAGCCACTGACGGAGGACTAATCTATGCTTGGAAAGCTAACCAGTCCTTTTAAGCTTCGTGACCGCGGTATCATGGGTATGAACCAGCGTAACCACGGTTACATTGGTAAGTACAACGACCGCTCGAAGTATCCACTAGTGGATGACAAGTTAAAAACTAAAATCATTGCAGAGAAAGCTGGTGCGACGACGCCAGCTCTTATCGGCGTCGTTAATAACCAAGCGGAAGCGAAACGCATCCACGCTATGGTTAAAGATTGGCCAGGCTTTGTTATTAAGCCAGCGCAAGGCAGTGGCGGTAAGGGCATTTTAGTGGTTGTGAGCCACAAGGATGGCGTTTACACCAAGCCGTCTGGTGCGACAATTAACAAAGAAGATGTTGAACGTCATATCAGTAACACTCTTGCGGGTCTATTTTCACTTGGCGGTAAAAACGACGTAGCCGTCGTTGAAAACCTAATTAAGTTTGATGACTGCTTCGATGGTTTTAGTTATGAAGGCGTGCCAGACGTACGTATTATTGTATTCCAGGGCTACCCTGTGATGGCGATGATGCGCTTGTCTACTTCAGCTTCTGACGGTAAAGCGAACCTTCACCAAGGCGCTGTCGGTGTTGGTATCGACATTGCCACCGGTAAAGCAGTACGAGCGGTACAGTTTGACCGCCCTATCACCCATCACCCAGATACCGGCAAAGAGCTGGCGACACTTGCTGTTCCTCACTGGGAACGACTTCTCACACTCGCCTCTAGTGCCTATGAAATGACGGGACTGGGTTATATGGGAACGGACATGGTTCTGGATAAAGAAGAAGGCCCAATGGTCCTTGAGCTCAATGCACGTCCGGGACTTGCAATTCAAATTGCTAATGGTTGCGGTATATTGCCAAGGCTGCAACATATCGAGTCATTAGGAACGCCAAATCCATTTGAGTATCCTAGTCCAGAAGAACGTGTCGAGTACGCTGCAAAAATGTTCGGTCACGGCGAACAAGCGTAGTTTCACTCACCAATGTAAGACATGAACAAAGCGCTCGTGACAATGGGCGCTTTATTTTTTTCATAAAGCGCTCTCAAAAACCTTACACACTTCTAAAGCCAAACGATCGAGCTCACACTTTCCCTTTACCGCCTCAAAACAAATCCAAACCCTTCAAAATTCCACATAAGCTAATAAATTCAGTAAGTTAGAAAAATAAATAAAAAATACCAAACCCTATCACATTCACCACTTCAATTATGGCTTTTATAAAACCGACCCGCACCGCAACATTACCCCTTAAATTCAGTCACTTAACTTAAGGCCATCCACTTTTTGCACAGCGCATCTCTTTAACATCCGTATCGTGATGCTATTTCTATATAAATTGATATTTGCATCATTTCACTCAGCGGTTTAGGTCTTTGCGTCTAGGATGCTCGCGCCTAAATGATGCAATAAAACCATCACTGTTTCGCAAACTGTGGGAGATATGGCCGAATGCGGCGATCGTCTAACGGGCCCTTTTTACCGACCCAGTTTGCACATCGGAGATCTTTATGACCAAAACCGCAATAAGCACTGCCCTCTCGCTTTCACTTCTTTTTCTTTCTGGATGTGGTGCTGAACAAAATACCGATTTACCCCCGTCTTCTGTTGAAGTCAGCACTGTCGCAGTCACTCACAGCGAGGTGTTTCCGACGACTGAATATGTAGGCCGAACTCGTGCTCCTGAAGATGTACAAATTCGCCCTTTGGTTTCAGGTCGATTGATCACTAAAGCGGTCGCGGAAGGTGCGGACGTGGAAAAAGGTGAGCTTTTATACGAACTCGACCCACTGCCATTTCAAGTGCGCTTGAATGCCGCTAAAGCCGAGCTTGCTAAAACAAAAGCGAAAATGTTACAGGCGCAGCGCACACAGCAAAGGGCCGCCAAGCTTCACAAAGAAGGCTCCCTCTCTCCTCTTGAGTTCGAAGAGGTCGAGCTAGAAGAAACCACGTCTATTGCTGCTTATGAGATTGCTAAATCTGAGTTTGATAAAGCGGAGCTTGAGCTAAACTGGACCAAGATTTACAGCCCTATCGATGGCCGCGTCAGCAACTCAAGTTACAGCATTGGTGACATTGTGACGCCAGAGGGCCAACCACTCACGACAGTGGTCAAGCTCGATACCACCTGGGTGAATATCGCAGTGAACGAGACCTCGGGTCTTGCTGAGTTCCAAGAAGCCATGCTACTTGATGAAAAACACGCCAGCGACTTTGAAGTGCACTTGAAACTCTCGAACGGTGCGACCTATCCATACCTTGGTCAAGTTGGTTTCGTCGATAATCGCGTGGATGTAGAAACAGGCACCATCACGGTTCGCCTTAACTTCCCGAACCCTGATTTGCTGCTACTGCCAGGCCAATACGTCACTATTGAAGTCGTCGATGATTCACTCACGCCGCTGTCTGTGCCAAGCGAGTCGGTTCAGTTCGATCAAGGTGGTCACTTTGTTTATGTTGTCGATAGCAAAAACCTTATCGAAAAGCGCTATATCCAGTGGTACCAGCAACTAGACACGGTTTTCCTAGTGGAGTCTGGTATTGAAGTAGGAGAGCAGGTCGTGAGCGAAGGTTTGCAAAAAGTAAAACCTGGTTCAAGCGTATCGATCAGTTCAACGAATACTGATAGCCGTGCTGTGGCTAAAGAAAAAACTGAGGGCTAACGCATGGTTGAATATTTCATTCGTCGTCCAAAGTTTGCCATTGTGCTTAGCATCATCATGACCATCATTGGTCTAATTGCGCTGCTCAAGGCTCCGGTTGAACAATACCCGAACGTTGCACCGCCGGAGATCGAAGTCTCCACCGAATTTACTGGCGCAAACGCCGAAGTGCTGCGCGACACAGTCGCGACCGAAATTGAGAAAGAGGTAAACGGTGTAGAGGGCATGATTTACATGCGCTCTAAGTCTGCCAGCGACGGGAACTACATTCTTACGGTTGCGTTCGAAGTAGGCTTTGATGCCGACAAAGCGCAAATCTTAGTTCAAAACCGCGTTAACCGCGCTATGGCAAAGCTACCTGAAGAAGTAAAACGCTCAGGCGTTAAAGTTGAAAAGACCGCATCCAACATCATGATGGCTGTAATGGTGCACTCACCCGACCAATCCAAAGATGGTTTGTTCCTCAACAACTACGCCAACATGAACATCAAAGACGAGCTGGCGCGTGTTAATGGCGTATCTAAGGTTCGCAACATTGGTGATATGGAATACGCGATGCGTATTTGGCTTGACCCACTTAAAATGGCAAGTCTTAGCATTGTGCCAGAAGATGTCGCCAGTGCGATTGGTGAGCAAAACGTGATTCGCCCTGCCGGTAGCGTTGGCGCTGCGCCTTACGCAACGCAGACATCACCATTCCAAATGGTAGTACGTACAGAAGGCCGACTTCGTCATAAACAACAGTTTGAGGATATCGTCGTCAAAGCCGATACAGCAGGTAAGCTGGTTCGTATCTCTGACCTTGGCCGCGTTGAGCTTGGCTCACAGCAGTACATTGTTAAAGCCATGTATGACCAATCGGACGCCGCCTTACTCGCGATTTATCAAGCGCCTGGCGCCAACGCACTCGAGATATCGGAAGGTATTTACGCCAAAATGGAAGAGCTGAAATCTCGCTTCCCACAAGGCATCGACTACCAAATTCCTTACAACCAAACTGAGTTTGTTAAAGTCTCTATCGCCGAAGTCATGGAAACACTTGTGATTGCCATCATCTTGGTAACCGCCGTGACCTACATTTTCCTTCAAGACTGGCGTACGACCATCATCCCAGTCATTGCCATCCCTGTCTCGGTCATCGCAACCTTTGCGGTGATGCAGGCAATGGGCATGTCAATGAACATGCTAACACTGCTGGGTTTAGTACTTTCTATTGGTGCTGTGGTGGATGCAGCGATCATCGTCGTAGAAAACGTTGAGCGTTTGATGGCGGAAGAAGAACTTTCTGCCATGGATGCCACCATCAAAGCGATGCAAGAAGTGACGGGGCCTATTCTTGCTTCTGCCTTAGTACTGTTCGCAGTATTTGGTCCTGTGACTATGATGCCTGGACTGACAGGGCAGCTTTATCAGCAGTTTGGTATTACCCTTTCGGTCTCGATTGCTATTTCTACTGTCAACGCTCTTACATTGACGCCAGCGCTTGCCGCTATTCTAATGCGTCCCGGTGGTCCTAAACCGGGCAAATGGTTGCAAGCCTTCAACAAATATTTAGATAAGGCAACGGCTGGGCTTGGTAACAGCGTCACGCTGATGATTAAGCGACTCACGCTTAGTATGATTGGCTTTGGCGTAATGATTATTGCCATTGTGCTTATGGGTTATAAGATGCCAAGCGGCTTCTTACCTGATGAGGACTCCGGCAACTTTTTTGTCAATATTGAGCTGCCTCAAGCCGCTTCACTGGCACGTACCGAGCAAATCACCCGCAATGCCATTGATATGGTGCTTGAAGAGGAAGGCGTTTCGAGTGTGGTATCTGCACCAGGCTTTAGCTTGCTTGGCAATGCAGCGGCTTCGAACTCTGCAATGATGATCGTGAATCTCGAACACTGGTCTCAGCGTACTGATGCCAACTTGCACATGAAAGCTATCATGGGTCGAGTACAAGACAAGCTCAACCAAATCAAGAATGCCGATATCATCAGCTTCTTCGCGCCGCCGATTCCGGCACTTGGTATGAACTCTGGCTTCGAAATGCGCCTTGAAGATACGTTAGGCCGCTCCCCTGCAGAGCTCGCCGCTGTCGGCGATGAATTAATGGCGAAAGCGATGGCGCACCCAGCCATTGAGTTTACTTACACCATGTTCCGCGCTAACACGCCACAGGTTGAAGTAAAGCTTAAGCGTGACAAAATCAAATCGACCAATGTGGATTTACAATCGGTCTACATGACACTGCAAACCTATCTGGGTGGCTTGTATGTGAACGATTTCACTGAGTTTGGTCGTAACTACAAAGTGTTTTTGCAGTCTGAAGCCCAAAGCCGATCAGACCGCAGTGACATTTCGAGCTATTACGTACGCTCAAACGATGGAAAGATGGTGCCGCTCAACTCGCTTATCGAGATTAAAAATGTGCTCGGTGCAGAAGCGGTAGAGCGTTTTAACCTCTATAGCTCATTGATGATTAACGGTGTCGCAGCACCGGGATACAGCTCGGGTCAGGCGGTTGCCGCAATGGCGAGTATTGCCGATAGCTCATTACCAAGTGGTTACAAGTACGATTGGTCCGGCTTAACCTATCAAGAGCAAAAGGCGGGTAACGCTGCGCCAATTATGTTTGGTATGGCGATGCTGTTTACGTTCTTATTCTTGGTGGCGCAGTATGAGTCATGGGTGACGCCACTCGCGATTATTTTATGTGTACCAACCGCCGTATTTGGCGCTCTATTCCACACTTGGATCATGGGTGGTGATATCAATATCTACACTCAAGTTGGCTTAGTGCTCATGGTGGGTATGGCAAGTCGAAACGCGATATTGATAGTCGAATTTGCTAAAGAACTGCGTGAAACTCAGGGGCTATCGATTATCGATGCTGCCGTTTCTGCCACTAAACTGCGTTTTCGTGCGGTATTGATGACAGCCTTCTCATTCATTTTAGGTGTCGTACCTTTGGTGATTGCGACCGGTGCCGGTGACGGTGCGCGTCGTGCGGTGGGCTACAGTACTTTTGGCGGCATGCTGGCTGCAACAGTATTGGGCTGCTTGGTTGTGCCTGTTGTTTGGGTCATGCTACAGCGTATGCGTGAGCGATTTGGCAAAGTAAACATCGCAGGCGAGAAAGCGGCATAACCACAACACGCTGATTGACGACACCTCCTACCCTCAATCATGAAAAAGGCGCACTCCTAAAGAAGTGCGCCTTTTGTGTTTTGATTATTTTAGGACGAGACAGATTATCCTGTCACAGGCTGTATTTACACTTTGAACTGATTCATCAGTGATTGCTGTGTATCCGACAGCGAATTGATCTCTTGTCCAACCTTTTCGGCTTCCCCGGCGTTTTCAAGGATCTTAGCGCTCAAATCTCGAATGTTACTCACGTTCTGGTTCACCTCACTCGATACCGATTGCTGCTCTTCCGCAGCGCGAACGATTTGTGAGTTCATGTCGTTGATGGCAGAGATCGACTCGAAAATTCGGCTCAGTGCGGATACCGCTTGCTGAACATGATTCGATGTTGAGTCAGCGAGGTTGGAGCTCTCTTGCATCGCAGCAACCACATCTGCCGTGCCTTTTTGAACGCGCTCGATGACTTGCTGAATTTCGCCTACCGAGTCTTGGGTGCGGCTTGCAAGGCTACGAACCTCATCAGCAACAACTGCAAAACCACGACCCTGCTCACCAGCACGTGCAGCTTCAATAGCCGCATTCAGTGCAAGCAAGTTGGTTTGTTCAGAAATGCCTTCAATCACCGCCAAAATCTCGGTGATATTCGCATTATTTTTAGCAAGCTCTTCCACGACTGGCACAGTCACTTTCATTTGCTCAACCAAACGAACCATTTCGCTCGCTGACAGCTCCGCCACTTCTTGACCTTGGCTTGCTGACTCATTCGCCGTGGAAGCCGCTTCTACCGCCACTTCCGCATTTTGAACCACCAGCGCAGCTGTTTGCGTCATCTCTTCTGAGGCGGTTGCGACCAAGTCGACTTCGCGGAACTGAGCTTCGCTGCTCTCTCTTGTTGCGATAGCGGTTTGATTCGCTGATTCAGCAGTGCCACTGATTTTCTCTGTAGTCACCGCCACTTGCTGGATTGTGGTTTGCAGTTTGGCTAGAAACGCATTGAATTGTTTCGCTAGCTGGCCAATTTCGTCTTGTGATTTCACGTCCAAACGTTGGGTAAGATCACCTTCACCGCTGGCAATATCCTCAAGACGAGTCACCACTTCGCGAATCGGTTTCACCAGACGCGAAGACATCACACTAATAATAATTAAGCCAACGAAGACGAAGCCTGCCCCCACTATAACCTCAAATACAATGCCATCACTTAACTGCTGAGAAATAATACTGTCGAGCGTAATCGCATCTTGGAGCACACTCTCACGTGGCATATCAAAGAATACACCCCAAGTTTGGTTGGCAATACTCACCGGGCTAAACACGGTTAACCATTGATTATCTGCACTCCACAACGTCTCAGCTTGCTCACCAAACATTAGGTCAGTAATTTGATCGGCGCTTAGTACCTGACTTTGATAACGTGAGCCTACTGCGACATCCGTATTGTCACTGGCAATGACGCTTTCATCCAAGCTGATAATGTTGACATGTCCACTGCCGTTAAACAGGCTTGAATCCGAATCAAGCACCGTTTTCGCCAGCTGTGTTAGCTGTAAATCAATACCTAAAAAGCCAATCACTTGGCTATCAACTTCAATAGGTAACGACAAAGAAGAAGTCAGGTGCTGAGCTTCTCCAACTTGCGTCAGCCTTGGTGTGCTCACACACGCGGCGCCACTTGCTAGTGGGCAATAAAAACGCTCGGCATTTTCCATCGCGTTTTGAATCTGTTTGGTTAACACCGTACGAACTGCGTTTTCACCCGTTGCAGCAATTTGCCAGTACGGCGCAAATTGACCGATTTCGTTTGAACCTACGTAGTCGGCTCCCTCATAGTTGCTGTCCTCGCCGTCGAGTTGATTTGGCTTAAATACCAAGTACGCACCTTGTATGGAAGGAAACTGAATCACGGCCTGACGTACCATCTCATCCAGTGCAATTCGCAAGTCTTCACTTGGCAAGAAGTTCTCTTCAGCGTTGAACTTTTGAAACTTGGCATTGGCAATCAGCATCTCGGCACGATAAACCGCTTCATCGAAGTAGGCTTTAACCTCGCGAGCGTTAATCTCTGCTTGCGCTTCAAGCAGAGCCTGAGATTTCTCAGAAACTGACTGTGAGCTCATCGCCTGGATCGACTGCTGGCTATTGACGGCGTTATAAAGTGAAAAGCCAATTAAGGCGATGGAGGTGAACAGCAAGCATAGGCCTGCTAGTACCGTGATTTTCCACTGCACGGAAAGAGTTCGCATAGTACATCCTTTTTGCAAACGGGGAGCATGTATTGTTTTTGTATCGACCGAAGGTCTTATTTATTAAGCGTTTTATTACAGCATTTTTACATCTTTAGCTCAACCTAGATATTGCTGTCTCTAGAGTAATTCGATGGATGTGTTTGAGCCAGAATGCTAGTATTTTGCTTTCGATTTAAAAAGTCACAGGATTAGTGAGAAATGAAAGTCATCAGCTTTAATATCAATGGTCTGCGAGCAAGACTGCATCAACTGCAAGCCTTAATTGACAAGCATCAGCCAGATGTCATCGGTCTTCAGGAAATCAAAGTTCACGATGAAGCCTTCCCAGTCGAAGCCGTTGAAGAGATGGGCTACAAAGTTTACTTTCACGGTCAAAAAGCACACTACGGTGTAGCCATGCTTTGCAAGAAAGAGCCCCTTTCGGTGCAAAAAGGTTTTCCAACCGACAACGAAGACCACCAGAAACGTATGATCATGGCGACGTTTGAAGATGATAACGGCGAAAAGGTAACCGTGCTTAACGGCTATTTCCCTCAAGGCGATAACATCGCTCACGAAACGAAATACCCATACAAGCGTGAGTTCTACCAAGATCTTATGAAGTACTTGAACGAGTACCACAACAACGATGAGCAAGTCATCGTGATGGGTGATATTAACATCAGCCCAATCGACCTTGATATTGGTATCGGTGAACCTAACCGTAAGCGCTGGCTGAAAACAGGCAAGTGTTCATTCCAACCGGAAGAGCGTGAGTGGCTAAAAACACTACTTGATTGGGGCTTTGTAGATACATTCCGTCAGCTCCACCCAAATGCAGATGACAAATACTCATGGTTTGATTACCGCTCTCGTGGCTTTGATGACAATCGCGGCCTGCGCATTGACGTGGTTTTAGCAACGCCAAGTCTCGCTGCAAAGTGTGTGGAAGCAGACATCGATTACGAGCTACGCGGCATTGAGAAGCCGTCTGATCACGCACCGATTTGGTCTACCTTCTCGTAATTTGCCGTTAAGCCGAATAAAGAAAATATAAAGGGGGCGATATCCAATGATATCGCCCCCTTTCTTTTGTCTTAACGCTGACTCTTTTTTGGCTTAAGTGCTACTGAGAGCCAAGCGGTCTCATATACGCCAAGAAACGTTTTTCGGCCTTCTTAAAGCACCAAAGAATAATAAATGTCAGTGCCATATAGAACATACCAGCAGCCAAGAACGACTCAAATGGTGCATAGTAACGAGAGTTTACCAAGCGAGCAGCACCGGTCAGGTCCATGATAGTCACAATACCCGCAACGGCAGAGCCGTGAAGCATAAAGATCACTTCGTTACTGTAAGCAGGCAGTGCTCGTCTTAATGCTGATGGCAAAATGATACGGCGATATGTTTTCCACGTGCTCATACCATACGCTTTTGCCGCCTCAACTTCCCCGCGTGGCAAGCCGTTAATCGCGCCTCGGATGATTTCTGCCGTGTAAGCAGAGGTGTTGAGAACAAATGCCACTAGCGCACAGAACCAAGCATGCTCCCAAAGGGTATCTTTAACCGGGAAAAATTGGTCCATACCGTAATAAATTAGGTAGAGCTGAACCAGCAGTGGCGTGCCACGGAAAAAGTAGATAAAGCCCCATGATGGCAAGCTCAGCAAGTAGTTAGCACTGTTACGCGCTATCGCAAGCGGAATAGCAACGCACAGACCAATAACGAGTGCAGAAAGCACCAACCAAACTGTGGTCCAAAGGCCATCAAAATAGATAGGCAAGCTGTCTATAATCAGAGAAAAGTCCATAGCCTACCTCACGTGAATACTGAATTTGCGCTCAACCAACTTTAGGAACCCGGTAGAGATACTTGTGAAGATTAAGAAGATGATGGCAACGGCCATATAAAACGTAAACGGCATCTTTGTGGTACCCGCAGCAAGTGAGCTCACACGCACCATATCTTCTAGGCCAATAATCGATACCAGTGCCGTCGTTTTAAGTAGTACCAGCCAGTTGTTACCAAATCCTGGTAAGGCGTGGCGAATCATCTGCGGCAGTAGGATGCGTCGAAAGGCCAATGTTGAACTCATGCCATAGGCTTTTGCTGCTTCCATCTCACCTTTGTCCACAGCCATGATCGCGCCGCGGAAGGTTTCTGCCATGTAAGCACCGAAAATAAATCCAATGGTCAGTACACCGGCAATGAAAGGCGATACATCTATATAATCTGGAAGATACGATGTCCACTCATGGTTAGGATCGCTTGAAGCAAACCACTCATTCAACCACTCATTTGTCGCATACAAACTGTTGTTGAGAAGAATCTGTCCGCCGAAGAAAATCAGCATCATAAGTACGAGGTCTGGAATACCTCGAATGATAGTCGTGTAAAGGGTCGCAATCGCACGCGCCCATTTGTAAGGTGCCATCTTAGCAAGTGCACCTAACATACCCAGCACCATAGCGAGGATCAGTGACAATATTGCCACTTCTATGGTGAGTACGGCCCCTTTTAATATTGAGGCTTCATATCCTTGTAAATCGAGCATAGTTCCTTCCAACAGCACAGCAAAATTGTTGGTCAGTCTTACTAAAAGGCCTGTGACTCGCCGTTTAGTAAAAAGGGCTTGAGACTAGCTCAAGCCCTCGTCTTTTGTTAAACAGTCTGATTATTGACCGTAAACATCGTAGTTGAAGTACTTAGATGCAATCTCGTCGTACTTACCGCTAGCGCGTAGAGAAGTGATTGCAGCGTCAAGTTGCTTCGTTAGGTCTTTATCTTGCTTGCGTACCGCAATACCCATACCTTCACCGAACCACTTAGCGTCAGTTAGCGATGGACCAACGAATTCGTAAGCTTCGCCGCCATCTTTGTTGATCACGCCTTCTTCTAGAGCAGAGGCGTCACCCAGTACCGCTACGATACGACCGTTAGCAAGATCTAGGTAAGCTTCATCAAATGAACCGTAACGCACGATTTCAACTTGGTCGCCGTAGTTGTCTGTTAGGTACTTGTCGTGCGTAGTTGCACGCTGAACACCAATTTTTGCGCCGCCAAGGTTGTCAAAGTTTAGACCTGCACCTTTTTTAGCGATGAATTTGTTCGGGATTTGAGCGTATTTGCCAGTGAAGTCAACTTTCTTCTTACGCTCTTCAGTGATAGACATCGCAGCAATGATTGCGTCGTATTTACGAGCAAGTAGTGACGGGATAATGCCGTCCCAATCTTGAGGAACGATAACACACTTAGCTTTTAGCTCTTCACACAGCGCATTAGCCATATCAACGTCGAAACCTTTTAGAGAACCATCGGCTTCAGTCCAGCTAAATGGAGGGTAAGCACCTTCGATACCAAAGCGCACAGTTTTCCATTCCTTAGCTTGTGCTACTCCAGTTGCAGCAGTTGCAGCCAGTGCTGCTACCATTAACCACTTTTTCATTTCCATACTCCTGTGATTGAAATTTTTGTTTTTGTGTTGTGTTTTTATCGAGTTTTCTGAGTCTTAGCCCAGAAGATCATCTTCTATATTAGTAGATAGATGAAATAAATTGTTGTAGACGTTCCGATTCTGGGTTGGTGAACAGTTTTGCTGGGTCACCCTGCTCTTCTACTCGGCCTTGATGCAAGAACATCACGTGGTTAGATACGTCACGAGCAAACGCCATTTCGTGTGTCACCACGAGCATGGTTCTACCTTCTTCAGCCAAATCTTGCATAACGCCCAATACTTCGCCAACCAACTCAGGATCAAGAGCCGATGTTGGTTCATCGAACAGCATAACTTCTGGCTCTACTGCCAATGCACGCGCAATGGCTGCACGTTGTTGCTGTCCGCCTGAAAGGTGCCCTGGATAGTAATCCCGGCGCTCATACAGACCCACTTTCTTTAGAAGTAGCTCGGCATTTTCGATAGCTTGCGCTTTCGGTACACCCAAAACGTGAATTGGCGCTTCAATGATGTTTTCAAGAACGGTCATGTGTGACCAAAGATTGAAACCCTGAAAAACCATCGCCAAGCGAGAACGGATTCGCTGAACTTGTTTTTCATTAGCAGGAAGTGACTCACCCTGACGGTTTTTCTTCATTTGGATCAATTCACCATTAACCCAAATCTCACCCTCTGTCGGCGTTTCCAGTAGGTTGATACAACGTAGAAAGGTGCTCTTCCCGGAGCCTGATGAGCCAATAATTGAGATGACATCACCTTTATGTGCAGCAAGGGAAATCCCTTTTAAAACTTCATTTTGACCAAAGGTCTTGTGCAGTTCTTTTATGTCCAGCGCGGGTACTTCATTCATGCGCTTGTGCTCCCTGTATATTATTGACTGCTAAGCCTATTTGATAGGCAAAGGTACTCCGACCTTTTATTTGTTCGATACAAGCTAGCACTAGAAAGCATAGGTTGCAACAAACTATTAACCTGTAATCTTTGACTACGCAGGCATTGTATCTGACAGATTATGCAAATTAAAGTATTTACCACTGCTTTTTGTGAATATTATTTGCTGAATGCTGAACTTTTAGTCAGCGGTCACTTTTTATACCGAACGTACCTTTATTGCAATTTTGTTACACAACAGCCTAGAGATTTGGGATCTATATCTAAAAATTAGTACTAATTTAGTGGATAAGATCTACTTATTGGCCATAAGGCAACATTATGGTCTAGTTGACAGATTTGATAGTCAGATCAAAAAAGCTCCATTCTTGGAGGAATAGAGCTTTTAAAATCAGAAGACGATTGCCTGAAGCGACATGGGCTACTTGCGAGTTTGAAGCAACGAAGTATCTGCTCCCATCATCGTCATGTACTGTGTTGCACTTACTGAATTAAGAGGGAGTACACCTACGTAGTCTAGATATTTATGGGTATCGTAATCATACAATTCTGTTAGATTTTGATAATCGGTATGCTGAGAAAGGAAGAAATAGCCAGATGCTGCCGTGTCATTGCTACTTGCAAATAATGACGTCTCCAAAACATCACGCGCAGGATCAAAGTCGATTTCTACGCCACTTCTTGAAGCTTGCATCAATGGCTGATTTCTATTTGGCTTGCCATAGATACTTTGACTTACTGAGCGATCATACGTCGTTCTGGTTCTCACGTTGTAGCGTACACCGTCAATCGTTGAGTCAAACGAACCTTGTGAGAAACAGTAGCCCGTACCCGTGTCGCTGCAGTTAGTTATAGAAATAGAACTGCTGTTTGATGTGCTTGGAACATTAATAGACTTTACACTTCCGTTGACGTTAAACAAACCCTGGTAGTCCCAACCACTAGTTGATTTACCTTCGATGTTCATTGCCCATTTAGCGAAAACTGAATCCGATGTGTAAGCATATGACATTGAATCGGAGAACAATGGCTGCCAGTGGTATACTTTGTTGTTATTCACCACAGTAACCACGCCCGCTTCCATAGAACTCAAACCAGATACATTGTAGTTAACTATAGGATCTTCGATTGCTTTTAGTTTAACTACATCCGTGCGACTGTTGTCTCCGTCGAAATAAACAGTATCTTTTGTAGCAAACGCATAGCCGTTTGGATTAGTAAGTTTCTCAGACTTTAAAGGATCTTCAGATGATGCGGTGCTGTTAGTGTACGCAGTTACCAAAATATCTCGATCATTTGGTTTTTTAGATAGGACAGCGATACCACTCGATGCTGACGTATGTGCCGTTTCTAACCCTAATGCTGCACTACTTGTCATGTAACCTTGAGTAGCGGCTACTGTCGCAGTATCAATCGCAGCCGTCTCATCCAATGTGGCAGTCTTGTCCACATCAGAACCTGAGCCAGATACACACTTGTTCGAAGAGGCTTGGAAAGTACGAACTGCGACTGTCATATTTTGTAGGTATTGCTTTTGAATTGACAGGGAGTGTATCTGGACATCTTGCGTAGTACTACCTTGCTCTTCTTCTATCGTCAAATAACCATTCGTTGGGATCTTCGACATATCTACACGTATTTGCCCGTTCGAGTTCGGAATGAAAGTGGTACCGTTAGCAAGCTTGCCTTTATCATCATGGACAACAACGTTAAATCCACGATCAGCCACTTGCCCGTATACGTACATTTTTTCTTGCGGTGCATTCATAGCATTGATTAGGTTGGATACGACCGCTGGTTGTTCATATTCGCCATAAATAGCACAACCACTTTTAAGTTCACTTTCTTTTGCTACTTCTAGTTTTACAAAAGAAATAGTGTAAACCGTAGGGGCAGGCGCTGAACTACCACCGCCACCACCGCCACCACAGCCAACCATGGCTCCTGAAATCGCTGCGACGAGTGGCAACATTACTGCTTTTTTCATAGTTACATTCCTAATTCATATCCTGGCGGCAAAGTGTTGCCACTCTCTCTCATATGCTGTCAGTGTCGCAAACTCTGTGCCAAGTTTTTCTAGCGGCGATAAAACGTGCAATTCACTTTATGAATGTAATTGGAATGTAGGGAAAGTTACTGAAAGTCAGTTACGGAGATTGTTAATAAAGTGCGCCAATTCAAACAACTGTTGTAGTTTTCTTTCACATTTTTTCTTAAAGTGATCAAGATCAATCAAGGCGTTAGTGTTGCTTGTTAGACTCGGCAGCATTGATATAGCACGAATTATTCACCCGACTTTTAGAATGTTGTCTATCCTTAGCACGTTAACCACGTGTACCTCCTAGCCGAGGCGAACGGTGAATTGAGTTCGCATATCAAGCCAAACGACTAACTTTATATATAAATGAGGAATCTATGTCAGACGCAGTTAACAAAGCGCATTCTGATTCGGATATCGAGACTAAGAGCTATCAAGAGCTTCACCGTCCAGCATCTGAGTTTGCCAGCCGCTCTGAATACCTAGACCACGAACTTCAAATCATGAAACCGCGCCGCTTTGGTCTTAACCTACCAGGCCGCGACTTCCGCTTTGAACTCGAAGATTTGGTACCTGCTCTAGCTGGTACTATCGGCATTATCGCAATGTACTCAGCGGTAATGATGTCATGGGCAGACGGTCTAACCGCCGCTTGGGATCACGTAAACCTTGGCAAAGAATTTGCCATCGAGGTAGCTCGTGTTGAAATGCTAATCCCAGCGTTATTGTTCTGTATTCTCGCATCAGGTTTCATCAACCCACGTGCCAACCTTGCAGGTAACCATGGCCCGATGATTCCGCTTATCGGTTCTATCGCGCTTGCCGGTGCTCACCCTCTTGCTCTTGCTATTCTTCTTGGTGTGTTCGGTCTGCTACTTAGCTACTTTAAAGGTGGTTCTAAGCTGGTTAACCTCACCTCTCAAGGTACTGCAGGTGGCCTCTTAATCTTCCTAGGCTTTACCGGTACTATGAGCCAAATCGGTTCAATCCAAGAGTGGGCGGTAAGTCTTCAGTCTGCGGACATTGAAGCTGGCAGCATGGGTTACATTGGTCTAATCGTATTAGGCATCAACATTGCTGTTTACGCATACCTTGCAAAAATCAACATGCGTTGGTTGGCAATTCCAGTATGTGCGGTAACGGGTCTACTTCTTGCGCTTGGTCTAGGTGCAGGCTTCGACTTAACGTTTGAAACGGAAATGGGCCTACCTAACCTTAACCCAGTTTACTGGTGGGGCAGCACAGAAGAGGGTTGGATGCTAGGTCTTCCTAACCTACAACACTTCATTGCCTCTCTACCGTTTGCGATTCTTGCTGTAGCGATGTGGTCTCCTGACTTCCTAGGTCACCGTATCTTCCAAGAGCTGAACTACCCACGTAAAACTGAAAAAGTTCTTATGGACGTTGATGACACTATGACTATGTGTTCTGTGCGTCAGATGGTTGGTACGGCAGTGGGTGGTGGTAACATCACGTCTTCTTGGGGTACTTACATGATCCCAGCTGCTATCGCTAAGCGTCCTATTCCAGGCGGTGCGATCCTTCTTGGTTCACTATGTATCATCGTGGCAATCCTTGGTTTCCCAATGGACGTTGCGGTATGGCCACCAGTAATGCGTATTGCTCTTCTGGTAGGTGTATTCCTTCCGCTACTAGAAGCGGGCATGCAGATGGTTAAAGAGACTAAAGATTCACAAGCTGCAGGTATCTGTATCTTTGCATCAGTAGTGGCAAACCCAGTACTAGCATGGGCTCTGACCATGTTCCTAGATAATAATGGCCTGATCGGTGACAAAGAGCGTGCTTCTCGTCTATCTTTTGTAGATAAGATTGTCATCCCAGTCGGTGTATTTGTAATCTGTCTAGTAGCAATGCTTGCTGTAGGTATGCTAGAAGGCCAGTACGGTATTCCAGCTTTCCTATAATATCTAGTTGATTATTTGGGCAGTGACATTCACTGCCCAAATTTTTATCACAGTTTTTTAAGATTTATTGATTTAGTTTAAGTTTTACAATTTATTTTTAGTGTAGGCTTGATTTTAGCGTCAGGAATGACAATATCTATAACCATACTAACCATAAGTGGTTATACGATATTTTTATTCAATGGTACTGGCTCTTCCTCTGAAGGGCATGCGTATAAAACGCACAGTACGTGTTTTTTCTACTAAAAAGGTAGGTATGTCATGGCAGAGCAATTTGCTAAAGCTTGGGAAGGTTTTGCTGCAGGTGACTGGCAAAACGAAGTAAACGTACGTGACTTCATTCAGAAGAACTACGCTCCTTATGAAGGCGACGAGTCTTTCCTAGTTTCTGAAGGTACTGAAGCGACTAACACGCTTTGGGCTAAAGTAATGGAAGGTATCAAGCAGGAAAACAGCACTCACGCTCCTGTTGATTTTGATACTTCTGTTATCTCTACCATCACTTCACATGATGCGGGCTACATCAGCAAAGACCTAGAAACAATCGTTGGTCTACAAACTGAAGCGCCTCTTAAGCGTGCAATCATGCCTAACGGCGGCGTGCGCATGATCGAAGGTTCTTGTAAAGCATACGGTCGTACGCTTGACCCACAAGTATCTAAAATCTACTCAGAGTACCGTAAAACACACAACCAAGGTGTTTTCGATGTTTACTCTCCTGACATCCTAAAATGTCGTAAGTCTGGTGTTTTGACTGGTCTTCCAGATGCATACGGCCGTGGTCGTATCATCGGTGACTACCGTCGTGTAGCACTGTACGGCGTAGACTTCCTAATGAAGGACAAAGTTGCTCAGTTCCACTCTACTCAAGAGAAACTAGAAGCTGGCGACGATCTACAAATGACTATGCAGTTGCGTGAAGAGCTTCAAGAGCAACACCGCGCGCTAGGTCAACTAAAAGAAATGGCAGCTTCTTACGGCTTCGACATTTCTGGTCCTGCGACGACTGCACAAGAAGCAATCCAGTGGACTTACTTCGGTTACCTAGCTGCTGTTAAATCTCAAAACGGCGCGGCAATGTCTTTAGGTCGTACTTCGACTTTCCTAGACGTTTACGTTGAGCGTGATATCGCTGCAGGTCTTATCACTGAAGAACAAGCTCAGGAAATGATCGACCACTTCGTAATGAAGCTACGTATGGTCCGCTTCCTGCGTACTCCTGAGTACGATGAGCTATTCTCTGGCGACCCAATCTGGGCAACAGAATCTATGGGTGGTATGGGTGTTGACGGTCGTACGCTTGTTACGCGTACAAACTTCCGTTTCCTAAACACGCTATACACTATGGGTCCTTCTCCAGAGCCAAACATCACTGTACTTTGGTCTGAGCAGCTGCCTGTTGGCTTCAAGAAGTTCTGTGCGAAGGTATCTATCGATACTTCTTCTATCCAGTACGAGAACGATGACCTAATGCGTCCAGATTTCGACAACGATGACTACGCTATCGCTTGTTGTGTATCGCCAATGGTTATCGGTAAGCACATGCAGTTCTTCGGCGCTCGTGCAAACCTAGCTAAAACTCTTCTATACGTTATCAACGGCGGTGTAGATGAGAAGCTTAAGATCCAAGTTGGTCCTAAGACTGAAGCAATGACTGACGAAGTTCTAGACTTCGACAAAGTTTGGGCTGGTCTAGACAACTTCATGGATTGGCTAGCAACACAATACGTGACTGCGCTGAACGCTATCCACTACTCACACGACAAGTACAGCTACGAAGCAGCTCTAATGGCACTTCATGACCGTGACGTACGTCGTACTATGGCATGTGGTATTGCTGGTCTATCTGTTGCAGCTGACTCTCTATCTGCTATCAAATACGGCCAAGTTAAGCCTATCCGTGACGAAGACGGTATCGCAATCGACTTCGACATCTCTGGCGACTACCCTAAATTTGGTAACAACGACGCACGTGTTGATGACATGGCTTGTGAGCTAGTAACTAGCTTCATGAACAAGATCCGTAAGCTTAAGACTTACCGTGACGCAGTACCTACACAGTCTATCCTTACTATCACTTCAAACGTGGTTTATGGTAAGAAAACTGGTACTACTCCAGACGGTCGTAAAGCAGGCGCTCCATTCGCTCCAGGTGCAAACCCAATGCACGGTCGCGACGAGAAAGGTGCTGTAGCTTCTCTTACTTCTGTAGGTAAACTACCGTTTGCTGACGCTAAAGATGGTATCTCGTACACCTTCTCTATCGTTCCAAACGCACTAGGTAAAGAAGAAGATTCACAACGTTCTAACCTTGCTGGTCTAATGGATGGTTACTTCCACCACGAAACTGGCGTTGAAGGTGGTCAACACCTAAACGTGAACGTTCTTAACCGTGAAACTCTAGAAGACGCAGTTAAGCACCCTGAGAAGTACCCTCAGCTAACAATCCGTGTATCTGGTTACGCTGTACGCTTTAACTCTCTAACTGCAGAGCAGCAAGCTGACGTAATCGCACGTACGTTCACTGAATCTCTATAATCTTCGATTATACTGGTTGAGATAAAAACCTCGCTTCGGCGAGGTTTTTTTATGCCCCTCGTATATCATTTACATCCATTCTTACCCACTAAGAATTAGTTACAAATAATCGACGTTGTTAGACCTTTATGACTCATAGATCACTGACGTCTCATTTCTAAACGTGTCACAATTACTTTACATAACTACATCTCTACTAGCCGTATTTGAAGAGAGTCGACACATCATGAAAATCTTAATCGCTTTGCCTGTGCTTCTCGCCAGCAGCTGTGTGCTTGCTTCTGAGCGCTCTACCCTTTCATTTTCTCTAGACAACGATGGAATTTGGGGTACCGACGAAGACTACACCAACGGAATTTTCCTATCGTATACCAGCGGAGCGATCACGCCTTGGGCAATTTTTAAACCACTGAGCCTTTCATATTGGGGAACATCGTCTCTTGATAAGGTTGAGTTCCAGCTTGGCCACAAAATGTGGACACCTTCCGATATTGAAGCCGATGTCCCAATTGCGAACGACCGCCCTTACGCCGGCTATTTTCATGGTGAGTTAAATTACATTAGTTTGCACCCACAACAGGCACAGCGCTTTAACGTAACTTTGGGCAGCACTGGCGAAGGTTCTTTTGCAGATAAAGCTCAGCAGTTGGTCCATTCCCTTGTTGGCTCGAAAGAGCCGAAAGGTTGGGCGTATCAAATTGAAGACAGAGTCGTTGGCAGTGTTGGCTATCTAACACACCTAAACTTAAAGCGAGAGCCCTTGTCCGGAAATAACGGCTGGGAAATCTCTAATGTGACAGAAGCTAACTTAGGCAATTTTAGAAGCGATGTTTCAACCGGGATGATGCTCCGATTTGGCTCAGAGCTAGGTGGCAACTTCGGGGCGGCCAACATAGGTACTGAGAATCCATTTAAAGCCGGTATGATTGGTGCGTCAAATCAGGGCTGGTTTACTTATTTCGGTGTGAAAGCCCGTTATCGATTTAACGATATTACCATCGAGGGCGAGCGCCCTGGAATACCAGAGCCAAGTGATGCTTATGATGTAACACTACAACCGATTCAAGGTGAGGCTGTATTGGGCGCGACTTGGTACAACGCCTACGTTGGCGTGAATATTTTTGCCGGAACCAAATCGGCAGAATACAAGGAGGCATCAAAGTCGATCTATGGCAATGGTGGAATTTCACTGTTTGCCTTCTTCTAGCTCCTGTAAGGTCTGTGATAGTCACTTCCATCAGCTGAAACAAAGCATTTACAATCACTGTATACAGTCATAATTAGTGTCAATATAACCCTACTTTTCCTGTCTAGATGGTGCGATTTGTAATAAAATAACGGGTAAAAATAAGTTAGTAGAGAAGAGCATATGTCAACAACAGGTCGCATTCACTCATTCGAATCTTGTGGTACCGTCGATGGACCAGGAATTCGTTTTATTGTCTTTATGCAAGGCTGTCTTATGCGCTGCAAGTATTGCCACAACCGCGATACTTGGGATACGCATGATGGCAAAGAAATCACTGTCGATGAACTAATTGCAGAGGCGAAATCTTACCGCCACTTCATGAATGCATCCGGTGGTGGTGTGACTTGCTCTGGTGGTGAGGCCATGCTTCAACCAGAATTTGTTCGTGACTTCTTTAGAGCAGCGCAAGCAGAAGGTATTCATACCTGTCTCGATACTAACGGCTATATCCGCAAACACACCGACGTCGTAGACGAAGTCCTTGAAGCGACCGATCTTGTGATGCTCGACCTAAAACACATGAAAGATGAAATCCACCAAGATTTTATTGGCGTATCAAACCGCCGCGTGTTGGACTTTGCTCGCTACCTTCACAAAATTGGACAAAAGACGTGGATTCGTTATGTGGTTGTTCCTGGCTACACCGATGACCCAGAAGCAGCACACATGCTAGGTGAGTTCATTAAAGACATGGACAACATCGAAAAAGTTGAGCTTTTGCCGTACCACAAACTGGGTGCGCACAAATGGGAAGCGCTTGGTTTTGACTACCCATTAGAAGGTGTTGAACCACCGAAAAAAGAAGTGATGGATGAAATTCAAAGCATCCTGCTTCAGTACACAGACACCGTCAAATACTAATCTGAGCCCAAACGCGCCATGCGTTTACCTTCAAATCTTTGACACGGAAAAAACGCGCTAGAAGGCGCGTTTTTTGTCATAAATATGTGTTGAGATCATGTTATAAGTCATACATATACTGTTAATCTGTCGATAATTCGTATTCATACATAAACTTATTAGAAAGTATTTAGTGAGGCTCTCAACATGGAAATGACAAACGCTCAACGTCTAATCCTATCTAACCAATACTACTTGATGGCGAAACTAACGCCGGAGAATGCGGCGAAGTACCAACGTCTTCAAACCATCGTCGAACGTGGCTACGAGCTGCAAATGCGCGAGATGAACAAAGAGTTCGGCTGCCTTGTAGAAGATGAGTGTCGCGAAGTTATCGACATCATGGAAATGTACCATGCGATGCAAGAATCAAACAAAATGCTGTCTGAAGAAGACCGTAAAGACGTCGATCAGCGTCGTCTGCAGTTCTTGGGCTTCGATATCGCTACAGAAGCACAGCTCGTAAACTATGCTCGCTTCTTAGTGGACTCTGAAGGTCTGTACCCACAATTCGACAAGGGTGACCACCACTTTAACAGTCATGTACCTATGCTGGACAAATATCGTCGCATGTTGGTTACGTGGAGAAACTGCCCACGCCAATACCACTTATCAAGTGCGGAGTTCCGTCAGATTTTTAACGCTTAAGACGTTTTTGAAGCAACTTAAGTCGTATTTTATGAAGAATACCCGCCATTATGAGCGGGTATTTTTTTGAGATTTTTTTTCTAATCACACGGTCATCTCCCATAGTTAGGACTTACGTACTATTAGTGAGACTAAGGTGATTTTTCCTGCGATCACAAAGGGATTTTGTAAATAAATGCATAATTGTTAAGCATTAATCTGAAAACCCTACTAGTCTTTAAATTGACATGGAGTCGCATTGTACATGTGTTGACAGTCAGCTTTGCAGGTTAAGGGGAATCAGCTATGAGTATTTTCGATCATTATCAAACGCGTTATGAAGCCGCAAAAGATGAAGAGTTATCAATTCAGGAATTCTTAGCTCTGTGTAAAGACGATAAAAGTGCTTATGCCAACGCTGCCGAACGTCTTCTACTCGCTATCGGCGAGCCTGAAGTCATCGACACGGCACAAGATCCACGCTTAAGTCGTATCTTCTCAAATCGTATTATCTCTCGTTACAAAACCTTTGAAGACTTTTATGGCATGGAAGACGCCATTGAGCAAATTGTGTCGTATCTAAAACACGCTGCGCAAGGTCTTGAAGAACGCAAACAAATTCTATACTTACTCGGCCCTGTAGGTGGTGGTAAATCATCACTTGCCGAGAAACTTAAAGCGTTAATGCAGAAAATGCCAATTTATGTGCTTTCTGCAAACGGCGAACGCAGTCCAGTCAGTGACCACCCATTCTGTCTCTTCGACGTCAATGAAGATGGTGACCTACTGAAAAGTGAATATGGCATCGAAAAGCGCTATTTGCGTTCTATCATGTCGCCGTGGGCAGCGAAACGTCTACACGAGTTCGGTGGTGACATCACTAAATTCAAAGTCGTCAAAGTACGACCATCTATCCTAGATCAAGTTGCTATCGCCAAAACTGAGCCGGGTGATGAAAACAACCAAGACATCTCAGCATTGGTTGGTAAAGTCGATATTCGCCAATTAGAGCATTACTCTCAAGACGATCCAGATGCCTACAGCTATTCAGGTGCACTTTGTCGTGCCAACCAAGGCTTGATGGAATTCGTTGAGATGTTCAAAGCACCAATCAAAGTGCTACACCCGCTGTTAACGGCGACTCAGGAAGGCAACTACAACGGTACTGAAGGTCTATCAGCGCTACCTTTCGATGGTATGATCCTTGCCCACTCAAATGAATCTGAGTGGCAAACCTTCCGCAACAATAAAAACAACGAGGCATTCTTAGACCGTGTCTACATCGTTAAAGTGCCTTACTGCTTGCGCGTGTCTGAAGAAGTTAAGATCTACCAAAAACTTCTTGAAAACAGTGAGCTATCAAAAGCGCCATGTTCACCAAGTACTCTTGAGTTACTTGGCCAGTTCAGTGTGCTTTCTCGCTTGAAAGAGCCAGAAAATTCATCACTGTTCTCGAAAATGCGCGTCTATGATGGTGAAACGCTCAAAGATACCGATCCAAAGGCGAAGAGCTACCAAGAGTACCGCGACTATGCCGGTGTTGATGAAGGTATGTCCGGTCTTTCTACCCGTTTCGCATTTAAGATCTTGTCTCGCGTATTCAACTTTGATCAAACCGAAGTTGCCGCAAACCCGGTTCATCTGTTTTACGTCATTGAACAACAGATCGAGCGCGAGCAGTTCCCACAAGAAGTCGGTGAGAAGTACCTTGAGTTCTTAAAAGGCTATCTAGTTCCTCGCTATGTAGAGTTCATTGGTAAAGAAATCCAGACCGCGTACTTAGAGTCTTACTCAGAATACGGCCAAAACATCTTTGACCGTTACGTCACCTACGCTGACTTCTGGATCCAAGACCAAGAGTATCGTGACCCAGAAACAGGCCAGCTATTTGATCGTGCTTCTCTTAACGAAGAACTAGAGAAGATCGAGAAAACAGCTGGGATCAGTAACCCGAAAGACTTCCGTAATGAGATTGTGAACTTCGTATTGCGTGCTCGTGCGAATAACAATGGCTCGAATCCGGTTTGGACTAGCTATGAGAAGCTACGCACCGTTATCGAGAAGAAAATGTTCTCGAACACCGAGGAGCTACTGCCTGTTATTTCATTCAACGCGAAAACGTCTTCAGAAGACCAGCGCAAGCATGATGATTTCGTTAATCGCATGATGGAAAAAGGCTACACCGAGAAACAAGTCAGATTGCTGTCTGAGTGGTACTTGAGAGTTCGTAAATCCTCATAGACCTACCTGACTGATTAGTTGCAGCCCCGAGCGAGCGCTCGGGTGCTGTATGGTGAGGGGAAGACAGGGAGTTACTCATGGCACAATTTATTGATAGACGCTTAAACGGCAAGAACAAAAGTGCCGTTAACAGACAGCGTTTTCTGCGCAGACATAAGCAGAAAATCAAAGAGTCCGTGACCGATGCAGTCAATCGCCGCTCGATCACGAACACGGAAACGGGTGAAGACGTTTCTATTCCAAGCAAAGACCTCAGCGAGCCTATCTTTCATCAAGGGCAAGGGGGCGTAAAAGAGCGCGTCCATCCAGGTAACGACCAGTTTATTACCGGTGATAAAATTGAACGTCCACCTAAAGGCGGTCAAGGCGGCGGTGCAGGTCAAGGCGAGGCCAGTCCTGATGGGGAAGGTGAAGACGAATTTGTATTCCAGATCTCGAAAGACGAATATCTCGACATCTTATTCGAAGATCTCGCTCTACCTAATTTAAAGAAAAACCAAATCAACAAAATCAAAGAGTGGAAAACTCATCGTGCTGGTTACCAAACGGCGGGTATGCCCTCTAATATTGCTATTGTGCGCTCACTTCAGCAGTCGCTTGCACGTCGCACCGCGATGACTGCCGGCAAACGTAAGATGCTCGATGAGCTTAATAAGCAGCTTGATGAGATTAAAATCAGCGAGCCTGCTCAACCTTTGGAAGAGAAGCGACTCAAAGAAGAGATCGCGTCGCTTCGCAAGAAAATCGACAGCGTGCCGTTTATAGACACCTTCGACCTTCGATTTAAAAACTACGAAAAACGTCCAGTCCCTTCCAGCCAAGCGGTTATGTTCTGCTTGATGGATGTCTCTGGCTCTATGGATCAAGCCACAAAAGACATTGCTAAACGCTTCTATGTCTTGTTGTACTTGTTCTTAACACGAACCTATGAAAACGTCGAAGTAGTATTTATTCGCCACCATACTCAGGCCAAAGAAGTCGACGAGCATGAGTTTTTCTATTCTCAAGAAACCGGTGGCACCATCGTATCTAGTGCATTGAAACTCATGAAAGAGATCGTAGAAGACCGCTACCCAACCGGAGAGTGGAATATCTATGCTGCGCAGGCATCCGATGGCGATAACTGGGCCGACGACTCACCGCGTTGTCGTGACTTACTGGTCAACAAATTGCTGCCAGCTTGTCAGTATTACTCATACATCGAGATCACTCGTCGAACTCATCAAACGTTATGGCATGAGTACGAGAAACTCGAAAATGACTTTGACAACTTTGCGATGAAGAATATTCGTTCGGTAGACGACATATTCCCTGTGTTTAGGGAGTTGTTTCAAAAAGAGACAGCATAGGGAGACGTGCTATGACCACAGAGACTAAGACAAATTCTAAGGTGCTGCCAGATGGCCCCGATTGGACCTTTGATATGCTTGAACGCTATCACGTTGAGATAAAGCGTGTTGCGAAGCACTATAGATTAGACACTTACCCAAACCAAATCGAGGTTATCACCTCGGAGCAGATGATGGATGCCTATTCGAGCATAGGCATGCCGATCAACTACAACCATTGGTCGTTTGGTAAGAAGTTTATTCAAACCGAACAAGGCTACAAACACGGACAAATGGGGTTGGCGTACGAAATCGTGATTAACTCCGACCCATGTATTGCCTACCTAATGGAAGAGAACTCGGTCACCATGCAAGCGCTCGTCATGGCGCATGCATGTTATGGCCATAACTCATTCTTTAAAGGCAATTACTTGTTCCAAACCTGGACAGATGCCAGCTCGATCATCGACTACTTGCTGTTTGCCAAAAAGTACATTGCAGATTGTGAGCAAAAGTATGGTGTTGAAGAGGTAGAGCAAACTCTCGATTCTTGTCACGCTCTGATGAACTACGGGGTAGATAGGTACAAACGACCTGAGAAAATATCGATTGCAGAAGAGAAAGCCCGTCAAGAAGAGCGCGAATCTTACTTGCAATCACAGGTCAATGAGCTTTGGAAAACCGTACCTAAAAATCGCACCAAAGAGGAAACGCAGAAGGTACGCTTCCCTTCAGAGCCACAAGAGAACATTCTCTATTTCATTGAGAAAAATGCACCGCTGCTGGAGCCTTGGCAACGAGAAATCGTACGCATTGTGCGTAAGGTAAGCCAATACTTCTATCCGCAAAAACAAACCCAGGTGATGAACGAAGGCTGGGCGACATTCTGGCATTACACCATTTTGAATCATCTCTACGATGAAGGTTTGGTGTCGGATAAGTTCATCCTAGAGTTTCTGCATAGCCACACAAGCGTTGTCGCGCAACCTGCGTACAACAGTCCATACTTTAGCGGTATCAACCCTTATGCGCTTGGCTTTGCCATGTTTCAGGACATTAAACGTATTTGTGAAGATCCCACTGACGAAGACAAAGAGTGGTTCCCTGAGCTCGCGGGAAGCGACTGGTTAGAGGCGGTGCACTTTGCCATGCACAACTTCAAAGACGAGAGTTTTATTAGCCAGTACTTGTCACCTCGCTTGATGCGAGAGTTCAAGTTCTTCTCGATACTCGATGATGACCGTAAAAACTTCGTTGAAGTGTCCGCGATTCATGACGAAATGGGTTATCGACAAATCCGAGAAAAACTCGCTGCACAATACAACTTAAGTAACTTAGAGCCGAACATCCAAGTTTACAACGTTGATGTTCGAGGCGACCGTTCTCTCACTCTACAGCACGTTCCACACAACCGCATTCCTCTTGATAAGGGGCACGAAGAGGTGTTGAAACATTTATACCGTTTGTGGGGCTTTGACGTGATTTTGGAAGAAGTGAAAGAGTCAGGCCGACGAGAAATACTGGGGACATGCCCTAAACGGGAGCCATATAACGCCAGTATTTAACGAATCAGGTAACCCCTTATTCCCCTTAGGACGTGACCTGAGCCTAAGCGGATTACTGCTTTGCAGTAATCCGCTTAATTTTTTCGGCCTGACCTTCAGTATACGTGATATAAAGGCGAAGGTAACAACTAGGTTCACTCATTTACGATTAGTATGAAGAAAATATTATTATCTGTGACAGCGCTACTCGCTGCTCTTATCGCCCTACTCGCCTGGGTTTTCATTCCCAACCATGAGCGTCTTGGTCCTCAAACCAATATCGTAACACTCAATGATGAGTTTACGGTCCAGGCATACCGTGTGTTATCCACCGATCCTGATGCCAACAGCAAGTTCGCCTACTTCATTGTCGCCGGAGAGCACCCTTTAGATGAGAAAGCGCCATTCTTAGTCACGTCAGATCAATTTGCTAAAGTCACAGTCACTGGCTATCAAACCGTTCAGGTATCACTGCGTGGTCGTGTTTATCAGTTTCATAACGATGTTTGGGCAGATAAAGGTACCGGACAGATTGCTCGCTGGTTTATCAGCTTAGAAGCCAATTACACGCGATAACCGCGCTAAACTGAATAGCTTTAGAAAACAAACAAAAACAGCGACGTCATCGTCGCTGTTTTTCATTCTCGCTTTCATTGAGCAGCCAAGATAACCTTGGTTAAGCATTCACCTTGGTTAAGCATTCACCTTGATTAAACAATCGGACGTTGGCCTCGGTTGATAAGCTTCATCAGTACGTTATCAGCCGCATCACCCGCGACGCCAGACAGCTTATCGGTCAGCTTTTTCTTTTGAACATAAGAAATCGCCAATACCGTTTTGTCTTTGCACGCTTCGATAACGATATCATCAGAGGCTTTGATCTCATCAACCAAGCCAAGCTCTTTAGCTTGAGTCCCGAACCAATGTTCGCCTGTCGCTACTTTATCAAGATCGAGTTCAGGTCTGTGCTCACGAATGAAATCTTTAAACAGACCGTGAGTCTCTTCCAGCTCTTGCTTAAACTTATCGCGCGCCTTATCGGTGTTTTCACCAAACATGGTTAGTGTACGTTTGTACTCACCTGCGGTTAGCTGCTCAAATTCAATATCATTCTTTTTCAAAAGCTTATTAAAGTTTGGCAGTTGAGCAATCACACCAATCGAACCAACAACCGCAAACGGTGCTGAGACAATTTTATCGGCGATGCAAGCCATCATATAGCCGCCACTCGCCGCCACTTTATCTACCGCAATAGTCAGTGGCAGGTTCGCCGCTTTGATGCGATCGAGCTGAGAAGATGCTAAACCGTAGGCATGAACCATGCCGCCACCAGACTCAAGGCGTACCAGTACTTCATCACCTTCTTTCGCGACCGCCAAAATAGCACTCACTTCTTCACGTAGCGAGGCTACTTCTTTGGCATCAATGCTGCCAACAAAGTCCAGTACAAACAGGTGCGGTTCGCGTTGGCTTTCAAGCGCACCATCTTTAGCCGCTTTCTTCACCTCTTTCTCACGCTGCTTGTCTTTCTCTTTTTGCGCTTTCTTTTCCGCTTTGTTGCGTGCTTTAAGGAACGCGTCATCGTGAAGGTGATGCTCTAGATGCTCAACGGTGTGTTTGCGCTGCTCAGTAAGGTTAGTGACCTCAAGCTCGCCCTTCGCGCCGCCTGAACGTCCACCCACTGATTTGGCAACAATGATTAACGCCACAATCGCGACGACCACTGTCACGATCTTGGCTAAAAATAATCCGTAGTCTAATAAAAATTCCAATGTCTTATCCCCTGTACGACGAATTAGTGTATTGTAACTAACTTGTCACGATTACCAACAAGAATTATACCCAAGGAAGTGTCACGTGGAATATTCAACCGCTCCTAACGCTTTGCAAGGCAAAGTGATTTTGGTTACCGGCGCGGGTGCCGGTATTGGTCGCCAGGCCGCATTAAGCTATGCAGAACATGGCGCCACGGTAATTTTGCTAGGCCGTAATGTTAACAACCTAGAGTTGGTTTACGATGAGATCGAGAAGCGTGGTTATCCTCAACCGGCTATCATCCCGCTCGATTTAAAAGGCGCAACCAAACAAAACTATGTCGATATGGCAGAAACGATTGAAAGTCAATTTGGTCAACTCGATGGCGTTTTGCACAATGCTGGCGTACTTGGCACGCTAAGCCCATTCGACCAAATCGATGAAGAGACGTTTGATGACGTGATGCAAATCAACGTCAAAGCGGAGTTTTTGATGACGCAAGCTTTGCTGCCAATCATGAAGAAAGCAGACGCTGCTCGCATCGTCTTTACCTCTTCAACCGTTGGTCACTCAGGCCGTGCGTTCTGGGGAACCTATGCAATCTCCAAGTTCGCGGTAGAAGGCATGATGCAAATTCTGGCTGATGAGCTAAGCGATACCGCAGTTCGTGTCAATGCGATTAACCCTGGCGCGACACGTACTCGTATGCGTGAAAAAGCCTACCCTGGTGAAGATGCCAACACACTAAAAACGCCACTGGATATCATGCCGCTTTATCTGCACCTTATGGATCCAAGCGTAACGGATGTCAACGGTCAGTGTATTGACGCGCAGCCTAAGCGCTAACTCTTAATAACCCAGACCAATATAAACTGAAAAAGCGGTATACCTCATTGGGTGTGCCGCTTTTTATATGTTCGCCCCCATTACCGTGCAACTGTTTCTCCACCAGCGTTGCTAACGAGTGAAATGATGCTGTGCGAGAAAATCGGCAGCGACAGCACTGCCGTGTTCGTAGTCTTCCAATATTTGGTCTTTTTGGCTCAACAAGCCCTTCGAAGAGAGTTCGTGTTTCGGTTGAATGTGCCAAAGATTGACATCTTCTGGCGGCGATAATAGAAACTGCTCAACTTCAGCATGGTTAGCGTAATGTGAAACCAACATATCAAGGTGGCTTGTGCTACTGCGGCTAAACGGAGTACGTTTGTTCTGAATATCGATCAACTTAGCCAACTTTTCGTTATCTTGGATCCACTGCTTTAGGTTCAGTTTCTCTCCTGCCATCAACTGATATTGCTCTCGGTAAGACGCAAGGCGAGAATCGGTTAGACGCTGATAATCGGCCTTCATATTGGCGACCTTTTCCTGAAACTGCTTTTGGAACTCAGTCAGCTTCTCCTTAGTGCCAGACACTTTAAGGTGGCGAATGTGCGTCTCTAGACCTG
The DNA here is from genome assembly GCF_059412285.1 of Vibrio sp. CB1-5. Taxonomy (NCBI): domain Bacteria; kingdom Pseudomonadati; phylum Pseudomonadota; class Gammaproteobacteria; order Vibrionales; family Vibrionaceae; genus Vibrio; species Vibrio sp. CB1-5. Next base: position 76,556 of record NZ_JBJHPB010000011.1, read on the forward strand.
CTTCCAGTTCTTTCTTCCACTTTTCCACTGATTCGCGCACTGGTGACATGGATGTGACGGGCTGTTTTGGCTCTGGAATGGTGCTGATCACGACCATGTTATTGATGCCACGACGATAGGACTCTTCTACTGGAATCGTCGCCGATACGCCGCCATCTACCCACTTTTTACCATCAAATTCAATATCATGATAATAAAGCATTGGGATCGCACAGGTTGCTCGCAGCACATCAAACCAATTGTCCGCAAAAATGGGATAGTAGTAATCTTTGAGCTCTTCCACATCAGTAATACAAGCAAGTGCAACACGCTCATCACCAAGGTTTTGCTTTCCTCTTTCTAGATCGAGCGGAAACTCACCGCTATTGACGAAATCAAACGCCCAATCCAAATCCATCGGCTGCTGCTTTTGCAAGAACTTGTTCATATCGAAAAAGCGCTCACGGGTGGTGTAGTTGAGTATAAAATCCAGCCCTATTCCTCGCTGTTTCGCAACAAACGAAGAGACATTCAACGCCCCTGCTGATGTACCAATGTAGAGCGAGAATGGGTCGAAATCGGCATCAATAAACTTATCTAGCACGCCAGAAGCAAATGCGCCTTTTTGCCCTCCACCTTGCACGATCAGCGAGTATTTTTTTTGTTGTTGATTGAACACGCTAGCTTTCTCCACGTCTTGTTTCTCCGCTACATTCAGCCATAAACGATAGCCATAGGTTGAGATTAAAATATTTGCTCTACTGTTTACACTGTTTTTTTGTTAGCTCTGATGCCGCAGTGTTTCAAGATTGTTGCCACTAACCTTTTGTTTCTGCTCGCTCTGTAATCAAACAGCCTCATTACGTCATTATCAAGTCTTGCGGCGGCGATGATTTCTTATATACTGTATGTATATACAGGTGTCTTATTATGCATGAATTGATTAGTGATTTACAAAGCAAGCAACTGATTTGGAAAGGAAATCGAGTCGACTCTCCCGGCGAGTATCAAGCGACCGGTTTTCCCGAGCTCGACCAACGCCTTGGTGGGGGTTTTCCGACTTCTGGCGTTATTGATATCCAATCACAACAAGGTATTGGCGAGCTTAGATTATTGATGCCCTACGTACAAAAACACGCGGCACAACGACTGTTCGTACTGATTAATCCACCGGGATATTTGTGTGCCGAGTATCTCTATGCTCAGGGCATCGCTCCGTCGCAAGTACTTTTGATCTATCCAGACTCTCCTCAACACGCACTTTGGGCTGCAGAGCAATGCTTAAAAAGTGGCGCATGTTGCGGCGTCTGTCTATGGCATAGCGGAATTGAAATCCATCAGGCGAAGCGCCTTCAAGTAGCGAGTGACATTGGTCACTGCCTACAGTTTCTGTTTAAGCCTGAACTCAGCCAAGGTGATTCACTGGTCTTTTCTTTGCCTGTCTCACTCAGTTTGACTCTGGCACCTCACGATATGGGGTTATCGGTCTCCATTACTAAACGTAAAGGCGGATTTGTACGCGACCAGTTCGTGATTAATATGCACGACCGATGGCCAGAGCTTACTCGCACTCACCAAACTCGCCCTTCAACCGTGGTTGCGTTTCCAATGCGCCAGGAAGGATAGTCGATGTTGTTGTGGTTATACCTACATTTTCCAACCTTGCAGCTCGATACTTTGTTCGCATCATTTAAGCAGGCGCAACCTAACGCGACGGATAAGCAACAAGAAGCGCTCGCCATTGCTATTGTTGATGGTCGTCGACATACCGTTGTACAAGCCAATATGTACGCATTGGAGCAAGGCGTTACATTAGGCATGGGGCTTGGCAGCGCCGCTGCGCTTTGCCAAGATCTACAAGTGCACCCTTATGACAGCGATGTTGAAACGCGTCGCCTGCAAGACATTGCGCAGTGGCTCTATATGATCACCTCGGATATCTGTCTGTGTCCTCCTAATGGCCTGCTGCTTAAAGTCACCAATATGCTGTCGCTTTACGACGGTATCGGAAACTATTGGAACGCTTTACAGGCGCACTTAGCGCATTTAGAGGTACAGACGTACTACTCAACCGGCGTTTCACCTTATGCGGCGATGCTCATGGCAAAACAAGGCCGCAACTGGATTGAACCCAATCGCGACAAACTTAATCAGGCGCTCGCACGCTATCCACTGACCTGCTCCGAGCTGCCAACCAAGCAAGTCGAAAAATTGCAGCGCGTAGGGATCCAAACGATTCAAGATCTACTTGGGCTACCGCTCCCTGACATTGCTAAGCGCTTTGATATCGACTTAGTCAATTATACCGGCAGGCTTACTGGGCAATTTAAACACCCGGTTGATTTCTATCATCCACCAGAACATTTCCGCCAGTACTTAGAGCTACTGTTTGATATCGAGAACATCGACTGGCTACAGAAGCCCTTAACGCGCTTGTTCCGACAATTAGAAGTGTTTCTTAAGCTAAGGGATAAGGTCGCATTTGAACTGTCATTGACGCTGCATCAACGTGATCACGGTGATAAATCGGTGAGCTTCCACTCGGCCCAAGGGGATTATCTGGCAGAGAAATGGCAAGCCTTATCAGCCCTCACTTTGGAAAGCATTCAATTGGACGGTGCGGTGAGTGGGTTAACTCTGAGCATAGTCCGTGCCGATGAAGTGCAAGTGCATGAACACGATCTGTTTAGCGGGGTAAAAGGTCGTCAAACGGCGCTAGAGCTTATCTCCACACTGCAAGCCAAGCTTGGGCAACACAGTGTCACCTCATTAACGCTCACCGACGATCCAAGACCGGAATACGCCACCCAACCGAGCCCCCCTGCCGCGACAGAATCACCCAAGGTAAATGCTCACTTACCTATTAAGCTGCGTCCAAGCCTGCTGTTTAGCTCACCAATGCCACTGGAGCAAAAAGTCAGTGTTGTTGTTGGGCCCGAGCGTATTGTCAGCGGCTGGTGGGATGGTAACCCGGTAAAGCGTGATTACTATGTAGCACGCAGCGAACACGGCCAATGGCTTTGGGTGTTTCGCACCGAAGACAAACAGTGGTTCACCCACGGACAATTTAGTTAACCCTTAATTCGTTGATCAGTAGACCGTTAACCATGAAGTACGCTGAGCTTTTTTGTCAGAGCAATTTTTCCTTCCTTACCGGCGCCTCCCATGCGGAGGAGCTGGTGCTGCAGGCCGATTTTTTACAATACAGCGCCATCGCGATAACCGATGAATGCTCAGTTGCTGGAGTGGTACGCGCTCACACTGCCATTAAGCAGCATGACTTATCGGTTAAGCAGATTGTTGGCAGCATGTTTTGGCTCAACAGTGAGTGTCAATTTCTATTGTTATGTCCAAGCCGCGAAGCTTACGCGGAGCTGTGCCGCATCATTACTAACGCGAGGCGTCGCTGTGAGAAAGGCGAGTATCAACTCTCGGAATGGGACGTGATGTCGCTGCGTCACTGTCTAGTCATTTGGCTGCCTTGTGGCGATGAACGCGATCTCAGATGGGGACGTTGGCTTGAGCAATATCACGCCCATAGGCTTTGGATTGGTGTGCAGCGTCACCTTAATTCTCATGAGCATAAATACCTTGCTCATTGTGAATCACTGGCTGTAGAACTGCAGCGCCCTATTACTGCTTGTGGTGGTGTATTGATGCACACCGCGACACGCTTGCCACTGCAGCACACCTTAACCGCTATTAAACTCAACACGTCTATCGATAAAGTGTGTGGTCACTTACTGGCAAATACTGAGCGCAGCTTACGTCCTAAGGCCAAGCTGACGAAGCTGTATCGTGAAGAGTGGCTAGAGGAAAGTATCTACATTGCCAGCCTATGTACGTTCAAGTTAAAAGAGCTCCAATATGAGTACCCTAGCGAGCTGATCCCCAATGGTAAGACACCTATGAGCTATTTAAGGGAGTTGGTCGAACACGGTAAACGACTACGCTTTCCTGAAGGGGTGCCTGCGGAGGTTGAGCAAACAATCGAAAAAGAGTTATTTCTTATTGAGGATCTTAAGTACCCTTTCTATTTTTTGACCATTCATGACATCGTCATGTTTGCGAAGCGAAAAGGGATCCTTTATCAAGGTCGTGGCTCTGCGGCTAACTCAGTGGTCTGCTATTGCCTCGAAATTACCTCCGTCGACCCAAGACAGATCTCGGTACTTTTTGAGCGCTTTATCAGTAAAGAGCGCAATGAGCCGCCTGATATTGATGTCGACTTTGAGCACGAACGTCGCGAAGAAGTGATTCAATACATCTATCAAAAATATGGCCGTGAGCGGGCAGCGCTTGCAGCGGCAGTGATCTCTTACCGATTTAAAAGTGCGGTACGCGATGTGGGCAAAGCGCTAGGCGTTAGCGAAACCCAGCTTGATTACTTTATTAAAAACATCAACCGCCGCGACCGCTCACAAGGGTGGCAGGCGCAATTGGTCGAGCTTGGCCTAAAACCAGACTCTCTCAAAGGACAGCAATTTATTGAGCTCGTCAACGACATCACAGGCTTCCCTAGACACTTATCTCAACATGTCGGTGGCTTTGTGATTGCATCCGGACCTTTATACGAACTCGTGCCGGTAGAGAACGCCGCGATGGCTGAGCGCACCGTCATTCAGTGGGATAAAGATGACCTAGAAAGCTTAGGGCTTCTTAAAGTCGATGTGCTCGCCTTAGGCATGCTCACCGCTATTCGTAAATGCTTCCAATTGGTTGAGAAGCATTATGGCCGCAAGCTGAGCATCGCCGCTATTACGCGGCTTCAAGATGACCCCAATGTCTACGGCATGCTTCAACGTGCCGATACTGTTGGCGTGTTTCAGATTGAATCTCGCGCGCAAATGAGCATGTTGCCACGCCTAAAGCCAGCAACCTATTACGATCTCGTGATTCAAATTGCCATCGTCAGACCTGGACCTATACAGGGCGATATGGTGCATCCATTTCTTAAACGTCGCAACGGTGAAGAGCCCGTCTCTTATCCCTCAGAGGAGGTCAAAGCCGTACTCTCACGCACATTAGGTGTACCAATCTTCCAAGAGCAAGTCATCAAACTGGCGATGGTGGCAGCAGGGTTTACTGGTGGTGAGGCCGATAAGCTGCGCCGCGCAATGGCAGCTTGGAAGAAGAACGGCAACTTGGCCAAGTTTCGTCATAAGTTGATCGATGGCATGCAGCAAAACGGCTATCAAATTGACTTTGCCGAGCGGTTGTTTGATCAGATCTGTGGCTTTGGTGAATATGGCTTTCCAGAAAGTCACTCAGCGTCATTTGCAGTGCTGGCCTATTGCAGTGCTTGGCTGAAGTATTACTATCCTGAAGCCTTTTACACCTCACTACTGAATAGCCTTCCTATGGGCTTCTATAGCGCTTCACAATTGATTCAAGACGCTAAACGACATCGAGTCGATATCGCGCCTGTCTGTGTCAATCGCTCGACGTATCATCACTATCTGCGACAGAGTGCCAAAGGGTTAACACTTCATCTGGGGTTTAGGCAGGTCAATGGATTAAGTGAGCAGAGTATTCAAAAGCTTCTACAGCATAGGCCACCAGAGGGCTTTCGAACCCCAACGCAAATCAAACAACTCGGGCTCAATCGACGTGAATTGGAAATTCTGGCCTCAGCCAATGCTCTCCAATGTATTTCGGGGGATCGCTACGCCACACGCTGGGCCATGATGGACAGCTTAGATGACTTACCCCTATTCCAGAACGGTGCTCCATCGCCATCAGCAGATCCGTTACCTTACAAGCCTTCAGCCATTGAAGATATGCTTGAAGATTTTTCATCGATGAATGTATCACTGAGCAAACACCCTATCACCTTGCTCGGCGAAGCGGGCAAACTAGGCCGTTTCACCCGAATGACAGAGTTAATAAACAAAGAACATCAATCTCTGGTCACAGTAGTGGGTATGGTCACTGGTAAGCAGTCTCCGGGAACGGCAGCTGGAGTCACCTTCTTCACATTAGAAGACGACACTGGGAACATTAACGTCGTAGTATGGCAAGCCACTGCTAGAGCACAAAAGCAAGCCTATCTCACCTCAAAGATCCTCAAGGTGAAAGGCATATTAGAACGTGAGGGCGAGGTAACACATGTTATTGCGGGCCGGCTTATTGACATGACAGAGCAGTTAAGTGAGCTGAAAGTACAGTCTCGTGAGTTTCACTGATCCAGCGCTTTTTACTGAAAGTAAAAAACAAAAGCGGGAACCAACGTTCCCGCTTTTTTTAAATCGCATGGATTAAACATCCACTTTTACTGCCGCTTCCGTACGTCTTTTCTTCCATTCCCTGTAGATGAGTAAACTCAAAGTCATTAAGACCTTCGAAGTTAACCATATCATTCTGATGGAACAACCTTTAGCTGGTAGTAAATTGTATTGCGCGTATCTACGAGTTCACACCAATAAATACAGCTTAATTATAGAACAACTTTTACCGTATATCGTGATTTATTTTGCGGTGCAAAATTTTAAAGATCTTGACGAATACGCTGCTGAACGACATCCACCAGCAAGTCAGGCTGGAACTTAGAAATAAATCTGTTACATCCAACTTTCTCCACCATCGCATCATTGAAGCTACCGCTGAGTGACGTATTAAGGGTGATAAACAGATCTTTCATACGCGGATCGGTGCGTACCTCATGAGTCAGTTTGTAGCCATCCATCTCAGGCATTTCAGCATCGGTGATCATCATTAGAAGCTCGCTGCAGACATCAATGCCCTCATCACACCACTGCTTGAGCAGGTTCAGTGCCATCAAGCCATCAAAACACTCGATGATTTCCACACCAAGCTGAGCAAGCGTCGCTTTCACTTGATGACGAGCTGTTGATGAATCATCAACTATCAAGATTTTCTTACCTGCTAGGTGAGGCAATAAAGCACGATCTAAAGTTTCTTCTGAAATGGCAATGTCGTAGTCGATGATCTCAGCCAATACTTTTTCAACATCAATGATTTCGACCAAGCTCACACCATCCGCTTCTTCAACTTTAGTGATAGCGGTAAGGTAATTTGAGCGTCCTACAGTGCGCGGTGGCGGTTGGATCTCAGTCCAGGCGGTATTAACGATATTCTTCACTTCACCAACGAGGAAACCCTGAACAGTACGGTTGTATTCGGTGATAATAAGGTTTTGTACGGCTTCTTCCTGCAAAGTAGGAAAACCAATCGCACGGCGCAGATCAATGACCGGCAATGATTCACCACGAAGAGAGGCGACACCACGGATACTTGGGTGCGAGCCCGGAAGCTGAGTCAAAGGAGGCAGTTTAAGCACCTCCTTAACTTTAAAAACATTAATAGCAAAAGTTTGACGACTGTTCAGCGTGAACATCAACAGCTCAAGTCTATTCTCACCCACTAACTGGGTACGCTGGTCAACAGAACTCAATACACTCGACATGAGGCTTCCTTGGCAAAAACTATAACGATTTCTTATCTCATGTTATCGGCAGGAAGCACAAGAAGTTTACTGTCTAAACAAGAAAAAAGATGACCGCTAGCAAAGAGTGTGAAAAGCGTTATCCTTCAATGACTTTCATTAATAGCAAGCCATCATACAGTGCTTGCTTCACCAAAGCGGCACCGGGCATCGTTGCTTGCTTGTAGAAGCGTGACTCAACCAGTTGCAAGTCTTCGGTATAAACCGGCAAGCTTTGTTTGGCAATGCAGCGTTCAATTGCGGGGTAAAGGATATCTTTAGCTTGGTTGATGACACCACCAATTAGGACTTTCTCAGGGTTGAACAGGTTAATCACTATCGCAATTGCACTGCCGAGATGGTCACCTAACTTTTCAACGACATTGATAGCAAGCGCATCACCTTTTACTGCGGCTTCACAAATCGCTTCTACCGATATTTCTTCGCATTCGGATAGTATCGATGCTTCGCCTTTTGCCAACCGCTGAGTGACTTCGTCGCGGATCGCTTGAGAGCTCGCAACCGTCTCAAGGCATCCTGTATTGCCACAATGACAATCTTTACCTTGGCGGTTGATCTGGATATGACCAAGCTCACCAATATTACCATGACGCCCTTGAAGTACTCGGCCGTCTAATACAATGCCTGCTCCGAGACCATGGTGAATCGAAATCAATACTGAGTTATCACAGTCCTGAGAGTGACCAAATAAGTTCTCAGCCAGCGCCCAAGCTCGGGTGTCATTTGCCACAAAGACTGGCAATCCAGTTACTTTGAATATCTCTTCGGCCACGTTGAGGTTCTTAACGTTGTAATGCGGCATCTGCAGAACGATGCCCTTGTCAGAGTTCACTAGCCCCGGAAGCGTAAGCGCGATACTGGTGACACGATCGAGCTGCTCGCTGTAGCTTTCGAAAAAGTCTTCAATCTCAAACAACAAACGTGCAAGCACATCTTCTTGATCCACCTCATGAATTTCAATTTTGGTATCAATAAGAACATCGCCACCAAGCTCATGCAGTGCAATAGATAGGTAACCACGACCTAAACGCATAGAAAGAAATTGCCAACCTTGGTTGTTGGTCTGTAGACCAACCGCAGGCCGTCCTCTACTGGTGGCTTCTTGAACCGCCGTTTCGTGGATAAGATGTGCTTGAATGAGTTCTCGCGTAATTTTTGTGATACTGGCAGGTGCTAAAGCACTTAATTTAGATAGGTCGATACGCGAAATAGGCCCAAATTGGTCTATCAGTTTATACACACGACCAGCATTGATCTGCTTGATATGATCAATGTGCCCGGGTTGAGCCATGTACATTTTGAACTCCAAAAAACAACAACCTGTTAATTTTTTTACTTTGCGAAGTAATTGTGAAGCAGTTTATAAGATTGCCGTGACAAATATCACGCATATCGATGGAACTTTGGGGCACGTATCAAGTTACGCTCGTAGGGTCTGTCACAGTTTGCGGCATGACTGTTCAATTATTAACCAATCATTTTTAATGGCTTGTTACGTTACATTGCACTTATTTAGCACCAATTAATAACTTATGGATTTGTCAATACCCAAAGGGGTTAGCTAGCTTGGTGAGGTTGCCAAAGATCATTATTGCTACTGGTGAGTGCTTTGTGTTGCTTTGCAAAATTATAGCTTTCTACAAAACGGAAACCGGCCTCTAAACCGACTTGATAGTCGTGTAAAATATCATCGACATCACTAAGTAACGACGAGGTCTTTAATGGCTGATCGGGTGCTATTTGCCAAATGAAACAGTCATCCGGCGGGGTCTTTAAAAACTCGCTGGTCAGCGAATACGTCTGGTAGTGCACCATTAACATGTCCGCAAGTCCAGAATCAAAATGTTCACCAAATAAGTGACTGAGGCGGTAGATATCTCCAGCGCCAAACAACCAACGGCCACCATTGATAAGCTTTAGGTGCTCGGCTTGCTTAAATGTATCGGCTTTTGCCTTACGACTTTCAAAAAAAGATCCCCAGTCATTTGACCATTGATCGACTTTATCTTGCCATTGCAGTTGCAAGTTGTTTAACGAGTCTCTTAGCCAAGTGGGCGATTCTGTCGCGACAGGTTCGTCCTCCACCAGCTTAGGTTCTTCGGTGACATATTGTTCGGTTCGAATAACAATGATACTGCGGCATTCTTGTCGCCATGCTTGCTGAACAGGGATGGAAGCCGAGACTCCCCCATCAATAAACTCATTTCCTTGGTGAGCGACAGTGCCTTCAAACAAAGTAGGAATGGCGCTGGTGGCCATCAAAACTTGATACCAATCCTCTTGAAGCATAGGCAGATAGTGATCTTTTAACGTATTCACGTCGGTGGTCGCTGCAAAAGCGCGCCGATGACCTACTACTCGTCGCCCCATATCGATATCTAGCTTGTAGGGATAATCACAAATCTTATCCAGTGCCCATTTCAGGTTGAGATATTGCTTACGACGCATAAAACGGAATAAATGAAAAAACTCAGGGGCGGTTGTTAAGTCGAGGATGAATGACTTGCCAAGTTCGGCCTGACGGGAAAGGAATGCACAGATGTTTAGCGCCCCTGCTGATGTGCCGTAAAACTCATCAAAAGGGTCGAAATTAGATAACAAAAAGGCGTCGAGCACACCTGAGGTGAAGATGCCACGTTGACCTCCACCTTGTGCCACTAACGCCGTTTTCCCGTCTACATATTTACCAAATTGTTGATAGTCGATAACGGTGCGGGTATTGGTTACTAAGCCTACGTTCGCCATATCGTTGTCTAAACTGACAAGATAGCGATAGCACCAAAAGCGATAATCGTACTAAACGCAATAGTTGTGATTGTGAGTGCTAACTTTAGATCGTACTCCATAACCCCTCCTTTTGTAACATTTCACTTACCATTGTGACACGCATTTACAATCTTAAAATAACCATCCAAAAATTATGGCGTTAGAGTCACACTATGATTAAAACTAGTAGAAGAAATGTGATTTGAAAAACAGATATTCTGTTTAGGAGCAAGAAATGCGTTCATACCCTACCACTGGAGTCACTAAAACACTGACTCGTGTGATTACCATCACCACTGCGGTTTTTATTAGCTTTCACTGCAATGCAACCGTCATAGTGACCCCATTCATTGGTTACTCTTTGGGTGGCGGAGCTGAGACCGCAGACGGTACCAACTATGATATTTCTCCATCCGCAAATTTGGCATTGGCTATCGAATTCCCGTTTCGAAATGGAAGAATGGGTGCTTTTTATTCAAGACAAGACTCCTCTCTCGATAACCTAAACCTTGATACCACAATCCAATACCTTCAGTTTCAGAGCAGTGCCGAGTATCAAATCGGAGAAAGTACTCAGACTTATATCGGTGCAGGATTAGGCGCCTCTCATACGTCAGGCCAGTGGACGAAATCTCACACCGGCTTTGCCGCCAGCATTTTTGGCGGGGTTGAATATTACCTAACCAAGAATCTTGCAATCAACGGACAGCTCCGCTGGCAAGGTACCGTTGTAAGTAACGATTCCGTTTCCATCTGTAATCTTCCTACTGAAGATCAGAGCTGCTTCATTGCTTTTAATACGAATTGGATGAATCAGGTGCAAACGAATCTCGGTTTAAGTGTCAAATTTTGACAAATCTTAATAAAAATAAAGCCCGCTTGATGAGCTTAACCAAGCGGGCTTTATTAGATAAGTCGTTACTTATGACGCTCTTTAAGCTTGTTCACTACATCATTCATCGATAAACCTTGGTCTTGCAACAGCACCATCAAGTGATAAATAAGATCGGCAGATTCACACACTAGTTCATCCTTGTCACCCGACGTTGCCGCAAGCGCGACCTCAACGCCTTCTTCGCCCACTTTTTGCGATATACGCTTGGTGCCGCGGGCATACAGGCTCGCGGTATAAGAAGATTCCGGATCCGCATCTTTTCGAGCGGCAAGAAGTTGCTCAAGCTGATGAAGCCACACCATTTGCGACTCCTCTTGAGGATCGCCATCAAAACACGTTGTTGTACCGGTGTGGCACGTAGGACCGATTGGATCGACCTTGACTAGCAAAGTGTCATTATCACAATCCAAAGAAATGTTCTTTAACTGAAGGACATTTCCTGACGTTTCACCCTTAGTCCAAAGGCGAGATTTGGTACGTGAAAAGAAAGTGACTTGTTCGGTATCTAACGTTTTTTCAAGCGCGGCAGGGTTCATGTAACCCATCATCAATACTTGGCTAGATTGAAAGTCTTGGACGATCGCTGGAACCATACCGTCTACTTTTTCCCAGTCGATACGCTGTGTTAAATCTGCGGCTGTTTGGCTCATAATCTGATCTCCACACCTTGTTGTTTCAAATACTGCTTTAGCTCACCAATATTGATGATCTGCTTGTGGAATACCGATGCCGCAAGTGCACCATCAACGTTAGTTTTCTTGTAGGCTTCTGCAAAATGCTCCATAGCACCCGCACCACCTGATGCGATAAGCGGCACGTTACACACTTCGCGTACCATATTGAGCTGTTCAATATCGTAGCCGTTGCGAACGCCATCTTGGTTCATCATATTCAATACGATTTCACCCGCACCGCGCTTTTGTACTTCCTGAACCCAATCACGAGTTTCCCATTTGGTTGCCTTAGTGCGCGCTTCATCGCCGGTAAACTGGTAAACCTGATATTTACCCGTCTCTTTGTCAAAGTAAGAGTCAATACCCACAACGATACACTGCACGCCAAACTTATCCGCCAGATCAGTAATAAGCTCTGGGTTGGCAAGCGCAGGTGAGTTGATGGACACTTTGTCTGCGCCAAACTCAAGAATGCGCGCTGCGTCTTCTGCTGATTTAATACCACCAGCAACACAGAAAGGGATATCAATCACTTCTGCAACACGCGCGACCCAGCTTTTATCAACAACACGGCCATCACTAGATGCGGTGATGTCATAAAAGACCAGCTCATCCGCTCCCTCTTCCGCGTAGCGAGCAGCTAACGGTACGATGTCACCAATGATCTCGTGGTTGCGAAACTGGACGCCTTTAACCACTTGCCCGTCACGGACATCCAAACAAGGAATTATTCGCTTAGCCAGCATTGGAATGCCTCCTCTGCGGTGAACTTACCGTCCAATAATGCCCGGCCGACAATCACACCCGATACGCCAGTACCTTTCAGCGCTTCAATATCCGCTAGGCTGCCAATGCCGCCTGATGACTGGAATTGAACCTGTGGGTATTGCTTACATAGGTCAACGTATAACTCAACATTGCTGCCTGCTAGCGTGCCATCACGAGAAATATCCGTGCACAATACGTGCTTGAGCCCCACTATTAGATAGTCATCAATCAGTGCTTCAATAGTGACGCCTGAGTCTTCTTGCCAGCCAGAAATCGCCACTTTTCGAGTGCCGTTCTCATCAATATTAATATCCAGCGCGAGCACAATACGCTCAGCGCCGTATTTTTCCATCCAGCCTTTGACTAGTTCAGGCTGTTTAACGGCCGTAGAACCAACCACAACACGCTGTGCACCCGCTTCTAGCAGGTCAACAACATCTTGCTCACTGCGAACGCCGCCGCCAATTTGAATGTTAGCTGGCGTACCCGCGAGCAATTTCGCAATAAGATCGAGCTGGCGAGCCGTCGTATCTTTAGCCCCTGTCAGATCAACAAGGTGTAGCCAGTTCGCACCGGCTTGGTGATACAAGTTGAACTGCTCAATAGGATCAACTTTGTACTCGGTCACTTGGCCATAGTCGCCTTGGTAAAGACGCACTACTTGTCCTTCAATAAGGTCTAATGCAGGAATAATCACGTTTCAATCCTTTAGCCTCACTGCCTTGTGAGGCGTCATATGTCTGTTCTATTTAGTGCCAAGCTTTTGCTTTTAGTTTGCTTAGCAAAGTGGCAAAGGCAGCGGTTATACCAGCTCTAAAAAGTTCTGAATCAGCCTTGAACCCGCTTTCGAAGAGCGCTCTGGGTGGAACTGCACGCCATAGTAGTTACCGCTTTGAATCGCTGCGCTAAACGGGTTCCCGTAATCACACTCCGCGATGGTGTAGTCGCCCACTGGCATACCAAAGCTGTGTACAAAATAGAAATACTCGCCCTCTTCAATGCCAGCAAAAAGTGGATTGCCAGGGGCGGCTTTCACGGTATTCCAGCCCATGTGCGGTAGTGGCAAATCACCCGTTTCTAAACGTCTTACTTCACCTTCACATAGACCTAGGCACTCAACAAGCTCATCAGCCTTTTGGCCTTTCTCTTGAGAAAGCTTACCAAGCAGCTGCATGCCAAGACAGATCCCAAGCACGGGCTTTTCAACCTGTTTTACTAGCTCGATGAGGTTACGCTCTTCGAGGTTTTTCATTGCTTCACTAGCCGTGCCAACGCCTGGCAAAAACAGTTTATCTGCAGCTAAAACCACTTGGGGCTCTTTAGAGATAACGACTTGGTAACCAAGACGCTCAATCGCAAACTTAACCGAAGAAACGTTAGCGCAGCCAGTATCGATAATGACAACATTTTGGGTGGTCATTACAAGACTCCTTTACTGCTTGGTAGCTCATTGCCTTCCACTTTAATCGCTTGTCGAAGTGTGCGGCCGAACGCCTTAAAAAGACTCTCAATAATGTGATGATCATTGTCACCAGAAGAAGATAGGTGCAGCGTACACGCTAGCGTATCTGTCAGTGAACGGAAGAAGTGCACGACCATTTCTGTCGACAGGTCACCCACTTGCTCGCGAGAGAACTGCGCATCAAACTTAAGATAAGGGCGACCAGACAGGTCCAAACCACACTGCGCTAGACACTCATCCATTGGCAGACTGAAACCAAAACGGCCAATACCACGTTTATCACCAAGCGCCTCTTTTAATGCTTGGCCTAATGCCAATGCCGTATCTTCAATGGTGTGGTGATCATCAATGTGCAAATCACCTTTCACAAGACACTTCATCTGGAAGCCGCCGTGCGTAGCGATTTGATCCAGCATGTGGTCGAAGAAACCCATACCCGTTGAAATTTCGTTGCCGCCTGCTTCATCGAGGTTAACAAACACTTTGATGTCGGTTTCTTTCGTGGTGCGTACCACTTCAGCCGTGCGAGCTTTCACGGTGAGATCTTGTAGGATCTGCTTCCAACCCATGGTTTCAGGGTTGTACTGGATACCGCGAATCGCCATGTTCTCCGCAAGTTGAAGGTCAGTCTGACGATCGCCAATCACTGCTGAGGTTTTGAAGTCTACCTTGCCGCTTTGTAGATACTCTTTAACAAGCCCTAGCTTAGGCTTGCGGCACGAGCAGTTGTCTTCGTCGAAGTGCGGGCAAATCAGCACGTCATCAAACTTAACGCCTTGAGACTCAAAGATCTCCATCATCATATTATGCGGAGCATCGAAGTCAGCTTGTGGGTAGCTATCAGTACCCAGACCATCTTGGTTGGTCACCATCACTAAACGATAGCCTGCATCTTGCAGTGCTAGTAGGCTTGGGATGACGAATGGCTCAAGCTTCAACTTGTCTAGACGGTCAACTTGAAAGTCCACTGGCGGCTCGACAATTAACGTGCCATCGCGGTCAATAAATAAAATTTTCTGTTGGTTGCTCACTCTATAAATCCTTTTTCTATTGCACCAGTGCTTAAGCGGCACTTTGTTCTAATTGGTTGCGGATGAATGCCAACGTTTTTTCACACTCGTCGCGATTCCCTACACTGATACGCACACAATTTTCGATGGGCGAATTACGCAAAATAATGCCGGTGTCCCATGCTGCTTTAAATAGCGCATCACCCTTTTCAAACTTGACCAGCAAATAGTTGCCCCAGCCCTCAAATACCGTCACACCCGGAATCGTTGATAGACCGGCCTGCAAATACGCGCGATTGGCGTTGAGATCCAACACTTGGAACTTAGCGCGAGCTAGGCCTTGCTCAGACAGTGCCTGCTGCGCAATTTCCGCGACAGGAATTGGCACAGGGTAAGGTGCAATCACTTTAAGCAGCACGTTGATGAGCTCTTCATTCGCCAATGTGAAACCACAGCGAAGGCCCGCTAGTGCGAACGCTTTAGACAGTGTGCGCAAAATCGCGAGGTTTGGGTATTGAGCCAGAAGATCAACCGTTGAAGCTTCAGGACAGAAGTCGATATACGCTTCGTCCATAACCACGATGGCTTTGTCTTTTGTCATCTCAAGAAGAGAGACAATGTCTTCTCGGTTAACCAAATTGCCCGTCGGGTTATTTGGACTACAAACGAACACCAGCTTAACGCCATCTAGGTTGGCTTCGATCTCTGGTAGATTAAGCTGCCAATCTGCAGTTAACGGCACGGTTTTGCGCTCTACACCAATGGTTTCTGCACTAATGGCATACATGCCATAGGTTGGTGGACAGTAGAGAATGCTGTCTTCGCCTGGCTCGCAGAAAGCGCGAATCAGCAGTTCAATGCCTTCATCAGCACCACGTGATGTTAACGTTTGTTCTGGCTTAACACCTGCATAATTGGCGTAGGCTTCAATGAGCTGCTTTGGCTGACATTCGCTGTAGCGATTAAGGCGAGCAAAGTCAGTTTTGTATTCATTGTTGAACGGAGATTCATTGGCATTAAGCCAAATATCACCGCTACCCCCAATTCGACGCGCAGACAAATAAGGCGTCAGTTGTTGAACTTGCTTACGAGCTAATTTTTCCATCATTCACTCTCCGGTCTACGCTTTTTGTGCGTTGAGCTTCTCTACACGTATCGTCACGGCACGTTTGTGGGCGTCTAGGCCTTCAGCTTCAGCCATAGTTACAACGGTAGGTGCCAAACCTAGTAAGCCATCAGCACTTAACTCTTGAACCGTCATGCGCTTTGAAAAATCCGCCAAACCAAGACTTGAGTATGTGCGAGTGTAACCATAGGTCGGCAAAACGTGGTTGGTCCCTGATGCGTAATCACCCGCAGACTCAGGTGACCAGTCACCCAAGAAAATAGAACCTGCATTATCCAGCAGAGGCAAAAGCTCACGTGGACTCTTAGTCTGAACAATAAGGTGTTCTGGGCCATAGTAGTTGGAAATCGAAACACATTGCGTCAGAGACTCTGCAATAATGATTAAGCTAGAGCCCAATGCTTTTTCAGCGATATCAGCTCGAGATAGTTGCTTCAGTTGTCGCTTCACCGCTTCTGTTACTTGATCAGCAATGATTGGTGAAGGTGTCACAAGTACAACTTGAGAATCTGGACCATGCTCAGCTTGGCTCAATAGATCTGATGCAACAAAATCTGCATCCGCCGTTTCATCGGCAATCACAAGGACTTCGGAAGGGCCCGCTGGCATGTCAATCGCCGCACCACGGAAGTCGTTGCTCACTTGGCGCTTCGCTTCCGTCACGTATGCGTTACCAGGACCAAAGATCTTATCGACTTTAGACACGGTCTCGGTACCGTACGCCATTGCTGCAACAGCTTGGCCACCACCGACGTTGTACACTTCGTCGATTTTACACAGCTTAGCAACGTACAAAATCTCATCCGCGATTGGCGGTGGTGAACATAAAACCACCTTGCGACATCCTGCAATTTGCGCGGGTACGCCAAGCATCAAAACGGTCGATGGAAGCGGTGCACTGCCACCTGGAATGTACAGACCGACTTTATTGATAGGTCGCGTCACCTGCTCACAAACCACACCAGGTTGTGTTTCCACACGCAGAGCTTCTGGACGCTGCGCTTTGTGAAATTTAGCAATATTGGAATACGCTTGTTCAAGTGCTTGCTTCATCTTCTCAGACAAGCGGCCAGACGCCGCTTCAATCTCATCAGCAGAAACACGAATCGATTCAGGACGCACGCGATCAAACTTCTCAGTAAGATCAAGCAGCGCTTTGTCACCTTCACTACGAACTTGATTAATGACTTCAGTCACGGCGGCCGTAATGTTTGCACCTTCAGTAATTGCCGGGCGCTCAAGTACGGATTCTTGCTGAGATTGACTTAAGTGTTGCCAAACTACCGTTCTCATCGATTACCCCATCATCTTCTCAATTGGAAGGACAAGAATAGAGCTTGCACCCAGTTCTTTAAGCTGTTCCATGGTTTCCCAGAACAAGTTCTCTGTGCTCACTAGGTGAACCGCTACGCGCTCTTTGTCTGTCGAGAGTGGCAATACAGTTGGGTCTTCAGCACCAGGAAGCAATGATTTAATTTGCTCTAGTTTCTCAACTGGCGCGTGCAGCATGATGTATTTAGACTCTTTCGCCTGTTGAACACCTTGCATGCGAGTAAGCAGCTTGTCGATAAGTGCAAGTTTGTCAGCATCAAATTCACCCATACGCTGAATAAGTGTCGCTTTCGAGCGGAAGATTACTTCAGCTTCTTTTAGGCCATTCGCTTCAAGCGTCGCACCTGTTGAAACCAAATCTGCGATCGCGTCAGCAAGACCTGCACGCGGCGCAACCTCAACAGAGCCGGTTAGCATACATGCGCTAAAGTCGACACCTTGCTCATCCATGTACGCTTTAAGAAGTTGTGGGTAGGTGGTGGCGATACGTTTACCAGCAAGATCTTGAGGACCGTTGTATGTTTCGTCTTTATCAATGGCGATAGATAGACGGCAACCACCAAAATCTAGACGGCGAAGCGTTTTGAACTCGTTTGCCTCACCCAGAGCTTTACGGTCAAGGCGCACTTCTTCCAATTCGTTCTCACCGATGAAACCAAGATCCACCACGCCATCCATAATTAAGCCAGGGATGTCATCATCTCGAACAAGCAGAAGATCGATTGGCATATTTAGTGAGTGTACAACAAGACGCTCACCCATTACGTTGAACTTAACACCACACTTTTTCAGTAGGTCTTGGCTCTCTTTACTTAGGCGACCCTTTTTTTGAATCGCAATTCTTAGGCGTTGTGTTTGCATTGCTGTATCCCTGTGCAAATTATTGATTTTTAAATTATAAAACGAAAAAACCCTCGGGAGCTTTGGTCTCCCGAGGGTTTCATTCTTAAATCTTAAATCGAACCTCCGAGAGTTTTACCTAGCTCTCGGGTATGCAGACATCTCCCGAAAGACTAAGCTGGGTGATGGTAATGATGATGAATATTCATATCAAAGTTTTGCATACTTATTACTGGGTTCCTTTGTATCTGTACCCTCACACTAACTAAGCTCATGCCGATTTTCAACCCCTATTTTCCAGATCGGGCTAATTTTTTTTTGTACTCGCTAATTAGTATGGAAATAACTGCAGTTACAGGGTGTCCCTAGGCAATAAATAAATAAAAAAAAGGAGCCCAATTCTTGGACTCCTTGAGAAATCAAATGATTTGCTTACACGTTTGCTTCTTTCGCCATTCTTGCCTTAGAAAGTGCAGACAGCACGAAACATACGCCAATAAAGGTCACTGTAGCTGCCGCAAAAGAGATAACGACTGACGTTGTCATGCCAAGCGTAATAAAGCCAACACAAGAGACCAACGCAACAGAAAGCGCGTATGGCAACTGCGTAGATACGTGGTCGATGTGATTACAACGTGCACCTGTTGAAGAGAGAATCGTCGTATCTGAAATTGGCGAACAGTGGTCACCGAAAACCGAACCCGCTAGCACCGCACCTAACATAGGCAGCATCATTGCAATATCCGTTGCGCCAGCCATGTCACCGGCGATTGGTAGCATAATGCCAAACGTACCCCAAGATGTACCTGTAGAGAACGCCATTAGACCCGACAGCAGGAACAGAATGACTGGTAGCCAATGTACATTGATATTGCCTTGAACCGTTGAAGAAAGGTACGCACCCGTCTTCATGTCACCGATAACAGAACCGATAGACCATGCAAAGAATAGAATAAGAATGGCGCCGAACATGGATTTTGCACCAATCCACATTGTCGTTGCGATATCAGCAGCAGACAGCTTCTGTTTAACAACAGTAAATACCGCCGTTAGGAGACCTGCAGAACCACCGTAAATAAGCGAAGTGCCTACATCGGTATTTTCAAATGCACCAAGTAAGTTAAATGCAATATCATCCGCAGCCAGAGCTTGGCCACCGGTGTAAATCATCGCAGCAATCATAGCGCCGATTAAAACTAAGATTGGCAGGACTAGGTCAGAAACAGAACCAAAATCGCTTTCCTTAATATCCAGCTCTTCATTCAGTTCATGCGCTTCTTCTGCGTCGTTCTCTTTATCCTTATCGAAACCTAGGCCTTGTTTCGCGTTCAACTCATGCTTGCGCATTGGGCCCACATCAAGTTGGAACCAGGCAACGGCAAATACCATCAAGAGTGCAAATACAGCGTAGAAGTTCATAGGAATAAGGCGAACGTAAGCACCAATTGCAGAATATTCTGTAATGCCATGAGCAACCAAGATACCGCTAACGATAGTCATGATGTATGCGCCCCAGCTAGATGCTGGCATAAGCACACACATTGGCGCAGCGGTTGAGTCAAGAATGTAGGCTAGCTTAGCGCGCGATACATAGAAACGGTCAGTAACAGGACGAGAGATCGCACCAACAGCTAGGCTATTAAAGTAATCATCAACGAAGATAAATACGCCCAAGAATGCAGCTAGAAGCTTTGAACCACGCTTGCTTTTTACTCGAGCCTGTGCCCATTCAGCAAAAGCTTTCGTACCACCAGACAGCGTCAACAACGCAGTCATCATACCCAATAGCAACAAGAAGCCAACAATACTCATGTTCCAAGTATTCAGACCACCATCTTCAATAACCACACCAGAAACGGTGTCGAACACGTAGCCTGCGGCGTTGACTGCAGAATAGTCATTAAGTAAGAAGGCACCCAAAACGATACCAACACCCAGCGAGAGTAAAACGCGACGGGTAATAATAGCCAAACTCAATGCTACGATCGGCGGTAGCAGTGATAATGGTGATGTAGCAAAATCGATTAAATTCATGATCTTCAAAAACCAGTTTTTATTATGGTCAGAGATCTACTGCAGACATGCGTCAATAGACGAGAAGTCCAGACGCAAACGTTGAACTAAGCGAAAGGGAAGCGAACACTTCACCCAACCCTACAGTAGCGCTCCATAGTTTAACAATATAATAGACTATGGCAGTGTTGTTCCTTTCGAAGACAACCCCAGCGAGGCAGATTGATGGTCTTTTCTCACTTCGGCGACAATGCCTTTCATCACCGTTCATTGGTATCACCCCAACGATGGTTACTGATCATTATCGCGCCTCTACATCAAGAGAAATCATTCACTACTCAGACTGACTAGAGTGAAAGAATGTGCTTTCTCTTGCATTAGGTGCAAGCCATTGTACTTATGAAATCGTCAATTGCAACATGAATGATGTTGCAACTTGGTAAAGAATTGACTCTATTTGTGAACATCGTAGTATCAAAGCTATCTCAATGCATTTTAGCAAACTCAATCACACTACTAGCGATTTATGCGACGTAATCCATATTGTTTTATAAACTTTTTAATAACATTGCGGTTATAAATACATCAGTAGTAAGTTGAATAATTACTTTATCTCTATTGATGCACTCTACAAATCAAGCTTCTAGTACAATATGCAACAAAGTCCAAAAATTTAATGACTTTTATGAAGGAAGATTCAAAATTGAATCAATATTGCACTAATCTTTCCTGAACGTCAGGTTTTGAGCACGTTAATCATCATCAATTATCAAATTTCTGTAAGAATTCTTATTTTTATTGTTTTGATACTATGAAAATATTGTCAATTTTAAATTTGATGTTTATTATTAATCGAAACCAAATAAATAACTCATGGGAATGTCATGTCTGAATTAACTAAAACTCTACTTAATATTCGTAGCCTGCGTGCATTTGCTCGTGAACTTACTATTGAGCAACTGGAAGAAGCACTAGAAAAACTAACCACTGTTGTTGGTGAAAGACAAGAAGCGGAAGCAGAAGAGCGTGCAGCAAAACAAGCTCGTGAAGCTAAGCTAACTGAATATGCGCAAATGATCGCTCAAGACGGTATCGACGTTGAAGATCTTATTGCGGCGCTTTCTGGTGAGTCTAAAGGCAAAACAAAAGCTAAACGCGCTCCACGCCCAGCAAAATACAAGTATGTAGACGCAACGGGTGCAGAAAAAACTTGGACAGGTCAAGGTCGTACACCTTCTGTTATCCAAGCAGCACTAGACGCAGGCAAATCTCTAGAAGACTTTGAAATTTAATTCAAAGCCCTTTAGTCATTTATAAAAAAGCGCCAATAATTGGCGCTTTTTTTATCTTTCCCAATAAGCCTCTTCAAGGCTATCTTCTCTTTCTGGTAAACCTCTAGAAAGGCGTGGTGAGTGCTGAACCAATACTTCGTAGCTTGCACGATTTGAGTACTTGCACACTTGTGAGAACGATGAATACGTCAAGAAAGTATGCTGGTGCTTACTTGAGTTAGGCACATTTTCTTTATGGTATTTATTGGCCGCCATATCATGTAGCAACGCAGACAACGCAGCATCACCCGCACCATTAGTATTCTTAATCTTTTCTGGGCCGCCCATATAAGGCGCAATATGTGAATAAACTTTAATAGGATTATCACAGGCATCTTTTACCGCTGGTCGACTAAATTCAAAACGATTGAATTCAGCAATACAGCCAGGTAATAGAGGTAAACTCGTTTCACGTTTAGATGCATCTTCTGTATAACCTGCCATGTACAAGCCGACAGGGCCCGCAGTACAAAGCACTAAATCAACCCAATCAAGCGCTTTATCTGAAGCAGCTAGTGGGTCTTTTTCGCCGGTGAGCGCTTCCGCTTCATCTTCATTCATGGCAACAACAGAAACATGTTGCTTCAAGAAATCACGCCAATATTCAGGATCGTCCTGAATAACAAAGCGTGTACCAAGCGTTAATACAACTGGGACATTATATTTCTTGGCGTACTCAATTGCTTGCATTGTTGCCTCTGGCATTGGGTCGCCATCTTTACAACGCACCAAATACGCGGTTAAAACCAAAGCCGACGCTTTTTTGAAGATTTTTTCAGGAATACTGTCTGCGCGAAGTTGGTTCATCTGTCCTTCACTAATTGCGAAAGTACGTTCGCCATCTTCAGTGATCAAGGTAAAGCAGCGACCAATTGCCCCTTCCACACCTTGAAGATAATTAAGGTCCATTCGGCTCGACGTATTACACAGATAGCGGTAACCATAGCTACCAATCTTAATATCAGCACTCATAACGCCAAGCAGCACCGATTTATCATCTGCTAATACAGAATAATTGTGCAAGGTATTACCAATGGTTCCGCCAGCGTATTCATTGGTGATCAGTTCTTTATCCTTCAACTCGTTATATAAATCTTCCGCCGCTTGGTCATCAATAACCAACGAGTGCCCTTTACTTAGGCCAAACTTATCGATCACACTGCTGTCGACTTTTGCTTCAATATCCACCAAGGTTTGGTCAATACCAATGATGTGCGTACGTGACATCTTCTTGCTGATCTGCGATTGGCTAACAAGCAGATCTCGCTCGTGGACAGGGAAGTAGTGCTTTGACTTTCTTTGGCCTGGGAATTTCATACGGTTGTCTTCGTCATAAGTAAATAAGAAGGGTTAAGGGCGGCGATTCTACCTCTGTATAGATTACCTCGGCAACATACGCAATTTTAGCAAACGTTTACGTATCAATTTTTTTGTTATAAACCTTGTTTTTCTCCCTATTAGGACGCATTTGAGGGGTTTATAAAAGTGTGATTCAACTCGCGGAACTGTATTGCTAGTTTGGTTTCTGCTAGAATCGGCGTCCAATTTAATTAGGTGGTATTTATACATGTCTGATAACAGCCAAAAGAAAGTGATTGTCGGGATGTCCGGCGGTGTAGACTCCTCTGTTTCTGCCTATCTTCTGAAACAGCAAGGCTACCAAGTAGAAGGCCTGTTCATGAAGAACTGGGAAGAAGATGATAACGAGGAATACTGCACAGCAGCGGAAGATCTTGCCGACGCACAAGCGGTTTGTGACAAGCTAGGCATCCACCTGCACACGATCAACTTTGCGGCTGAGTACTGGGACAATGTTTTCGAATACTTCCTTGCCGAATACAAAGCGGGTCGTACGCCAAACCCAGACATTCTTTGTAACAAAGAAATCAAGTTTAAAGCGTTCTTAGAGTTTGCAGATGAAGTGCTAGATGCTGATTATATTGCCATGGGGCACTATGTAAGCCGCACTTTCCCTGAGAACGGTGAAGCGCCACAAATGTTACGTGGCCTAGACAGCAATAAAGACCAAAGCTACTTTCTTTATACGTTAAGCCACGACCAAGTCGCGCGCAGCTTGTTCCCTGTGGGTGAACTTGAGAAGCCAGAAGTACGACGCATTGCTGAAGAGCAAGGTCTGATTACGGCCAAGAAAAAAGACTCTACAGGTATTTGTTTTATCGGTGAGCGCAAATTTACAGACTTCTTGTCTCGCTATTTGCCAGCACAACCGGGTAAAATTGAGACGCCTGAAGGCAAAGAAATCGGTGAACACCAAGGTCTTATGTACCACACGCTTGGTCAACGTAAAGGTCTGCATATTGGCGGCCAAAAAGGCGGCGGTGGCAACGAAGAGCCTTGGTACGTTGCAGAGAAAGATCTGAAACGTAATGTCCTTATCGCGGTACAAGGTGCTGATCACCCGCTGCTAAAATCTAATGGACTTCGCGCTTCGCAACTGCACTGGGTCGATCGCCAAGTGATCACGCAGCCGTTACAATGCACAGTAAAAACCCGTTATCGTCAACAGGATATTCCTTGTACTATCATTCCGATCGACGATGAAAACATTAAAGTGATCTTTGATGAGCCACAAGTCGCAGTAACCCCAGGTCAATCTGCGGTATTCTACAGTGGCAATGTTTGTCTTGGTGGCGGCATCATCGAAGAGCGCATCTAAACACAATTCGCAGATTATTTTCTTAGGAGAACTACGTGGCTAATACACTTTATGACCGTACTATAGCGTTTGCAGGGATTTGCCAAGCCGTTGCCCTCGTTCAACGCGTTGCTAAAGACGGTTACTGTGATTCAGACGCGTTTGAAACCTCAATCAAAGCGATCACTAATATGACCCCGTCGAGTACACTCGACGTGTTCGGTATCGAGTCTGATCTAAAAATTGGACTCGAGTGCCTAGTGAATGGGATCGACAGCACCCCTACGGGCAGCGAAATCACCCGCTATATCATTAGCTTGATGGCTCTAGAACGCAAACTAAACTCTCGCAACGATGCTATGGCGCAGCTTGGTGATCGCTTGCAAATGGTTGAGCGTCAACTTGATCACTATGAGCTACTCGATGAGCAAATGATCAGCAACCTTGCTAGCGTTTACTTAGACGTCATTAGCCCAATTGGACCACGCATTCAAGTAACAGGGACTCCAGCGGTACTTCAACAAACTTCGACTCAACAGAAAGTACGCGCTCTGCTGCTGTCTGGTATTCGTAGTGCTGTTTTATGGCGCCAAGTAGGTGGTAAGCGCAGACACTTAGTGTTCGGGCGCAAGAAAATGATTGAACAAGCACAGATTCTGCTTGCTCGCATGTAATAGATATCGGTATAGCAACTCGAGTCACTATTACTCATACGAATCACTGTAAACTCGCACCCTGTGCGAGTTTACTTTTTCTACCAAAATACATTTAACGCAAACGTTTGCGCAATGTTCGTGACAAATGCCGCAGTTATTGGTATAAAGCTCACGAAATTTAGAAACCCAATTCAGGAGAACATCATGGAACTGTCAGCATTGACTGCTGTTTCACCAGTAGACGGCCGTTACGGTAGTAAGACAACTGCACTTCGCAGCATCTTTAGTGAGTTTGGCCTACTAAAGTACCGCTCTATCGTTGAAATTCGTTGGTTGCAAAAACTAGCAGCAACGGATGCAATCAAAGAAGTTCCAGCATTCAGTGCAGAAGCGAACCAGTTTCTTGATGAACTAGCGGCTAACTTCAGCGAAGAAGACGCAGCTCGCATTAAAGAAATCGAACGTACCACTAACCACGACGTTAAAGCGGTTGAGTACTTCCTAAAAGAAAAAGTAGCGGGTGTACCAGAGCTTCACGCTGTAAACGAGTTTATCCACTTTGCTTGTACTTCTGAGGACATCAACAACACTTCTCACGCGTTAATGCTTAAAGAAGCTCGTGACACAGTTGTTCTTCCTGAAATCCGTAACATCATCGACGCTATCAGCAAACTGGCTGAAGAGTACCGTGATATTCCACTGCTTTCTCGTACGCACGGCCAGCCAGCTTCACCTACTACAATGGGTAAAGAAATGGCGAACGTTGCTTACCGTATGGAACGTCAATACAAGCAAATCGAATCTGTAGAAATCCTAGGTAAGATCAATGGCGCAGTAGGTAACTACAACGCTCACCTATCTGCATACCCTGAGCTAGACTGGCACAAGTTCAGCGAAGAGTTCATCACTGAGTCTCTTGGCGTGACTTGGAACCCATACACAACTCAGATCGAACCACACGACTACATCGCAGAGCTATTCGATGCGATTGCACGTTTCAACACGATTCTGATCGATTTCGACCGTGACGTTTGGGGTTACATCGCTCTTGGTCACTTCAAGCAGAAGACAATCGCAGGCGAAATCGGTTCTTCAACGATGCCGCACAAAGTTAACCCAATCGACTTTGAAAACTCAGAAGGTAACCTAGGTCTAGCAAACGCAGTATTCGCTCACCTAGCGCAAAAACTGCCTGTTTCTCGCTGGCAGCGTGACCTTACTGACTCAACAGTACTTCGTAACCTAGGTGTTGGCTGTGGCTACGCGATCATCGCTTACACGTCTACGCTTAAAGGCATTAGCAAACTAGAAGTAAACCGTGAAGCGCTTCTTGCTGAACTAGACAAAAACTGGGAAGTATTGGCAGAGCCTGTACAAACAGTGATGCGTCGCTACGGCATCGAGAAGCCATACGAGAAGCTAAAAGAGCTGACTCGTGGTAAGCGTGTTGACGGTGAAGCGATGCGTAACTTCATCGACGGCCTAGAGCTTCCAGAAGATGAAAAAGAGCGTCTAAAACAGATGACGCCAGCGAACTACATCGGTCAAGCTATCGAGCTAACTGACAAGCTGTAAGGCTGAATGACTCTACTTAGCGATAGCGCGAGTTAGAGTGCAAAATAGAACGGCGGCGATAGTGATATCGCCGCCGTTTTTACATCTGTGCGCAAGGTACTTGCAGCGACAGAGCTGCTGGTTTGGAAGCCCCTACTGCTTTTGAAAAAACAGGGTAATTGTTCCCACTTCCATACCGAACTTTCGGATGCTAGTTAGATTGAATAGATGCTTTTCATCCTGCCGGTACATCCAATCATCAAACGCTACCGTGTACGTTGAACCATCAACTTCCAATTCAAAATCGTACTGCCAGCGAAGCGCGTTACCAACCACCTCTCCTTTAGCTTCGCCGATAATATCGTCCGCTCGGCCTTTGTAAGTTCCGTCAGCCAATCTGTCTATCGTCCAAATACGCTGGTCCAGCTCTCCATCGTCGAACACAAAATCCTCAACCAGAGTGATTTGGTCTCCCTGAATGGTTCCAACAATCACAACTTCAAAACGGCGAGTTTGCTTGTCGGTGTAATCTTGTACCATACCCCAAGCTTTGGTTTCACCTTCAAAATACTCAAACAAATTAAACTCAGGTGTAGAACCTTGGTAGTCCTTTAAATCCGCACTGCAAGCACTGAGCAGCAGGATAAAAGGGAGCACAAAGGATGAAGCCATCCACCGCATACGTTTCATTATTGTTCCTTATTATCGGTTCATACCTATCAGCTGAGCGCGCAGCTTAGGATATTGAGTATTATTCCCTAGCCAAATAGACAGAAAGCCATCATTGAGTGATTCGTCCTCAATACGCCCTACTTTCTGCATCGGTTTGTCGCTGTTTAAATAGTAGAAGTTGCCCGCAGCACCATCGGTCACGTAAATGAGCTGATGTCCGTTGGCAACGCTAGGGAATATGTCATATAGCTTGGCAATCCAGCTGCTTCGCGTCTCTTTGTCTATGCCCATTTTCTCCCATTGGTCGAGAGTCGCTTCTAACAGTTGCTCTCGGCTAATGTCACGCTGGTACTCAATGCGTAGCGCGATAGGATGAGGAGAGACATCGTTGCCAAGCGCATACGTGCCTTGGGGAGCAAGCAGCTGTGAGCGGTATATATCAAAGAAAAGCCATGACAGCTGCGCCTCGCCGACGACTTTCCACTGTCCCCAACCTTCATAACTTACGGGTCTGTCGCTGGTTGCAGAGGCGTTGCCTACGGCCAACGCTAAACATAATCCAAGTAATCCTTTAGCTTTCATGACTCACCTTCCGCTCCGAGTATGTGCTCAATCGAAGAACAACGAACACGATGGCAACCCATTGCAAGAAAAGTAGCGCCATCATCGTAAAAATAGAAAGGTGTGTATCCACAGCGCCGAGTTTGAACCCTGCGAAGTAGCTGAGCGCTCCGGCCACACCACCCACTATTACTACGATGAAAATCGGATAAGAAGTCAGAAAACTAGCAAGAAAGTACGCATACCAAGCAAAAATAAGCCATAGAGCCACTAGCCAGATTGGAAGCAGCGCCGAATCAAAGACCAAAACGCCAGTCAGTGCATTCGCACTATCAATGATTAAGCCGAGTCCAACAATGGCGCCCCAGATGGGCAGTGACAAGTTGAGCCTGTTGAAGGTGGTCACAACAGTAATCGCTGCGAGGGCAAGTGCGAGCCATTGAAAGCGCTCCTGACCTAATACGGATAGCGCCCACATCAGCTCGAACCAAGTACTCACTATTAACAGCTTCCATCCACGACTCATGACCACTCTACTCCATTTAGCCACTACTACTGGCCGCGCTGAAACGTGATATGGACAGTACTAATACTCTTCGCTCTAAAGCCACCTTCACAGTAGCAAAAGTAGTAACGCCACATACGGATAAAGCGCTCATCGTAACCGAGCTCACGCACCCGTGTTAACGCGGCTTCGAAACGAAGGCGCCAATCCACTAGGGTTTTCGCGTAATCTTGACCAATGTCGAATAAGTCGCGGACGATCAAATCCGTGTGCTTGGTGGTGTTTGATGTTAGTGCGGTAATGGAAGGCAAGAAGCCTCCAGGGAAAATGTATTTCTGGATAAAGTCGACGTTGTCAGAATAATAATCGTAGCGCTGGTCTGCGATGGTAATCGCTTGTATCGCCATCAAACCTTTTGGTTTTAGGAGCGATTGACACTTTTTGAGGTAGGAAACTAAAAACTGTTTACCCACTGCCTCAATCATTTCGATGGACACTAGCTTATCGAATTGGCCCTCAAGCAAGCGGTAATCTTGTTTAAGCAGGATAATTTTATCCGTCAACCCCTCTTCGGCCACTCTCTGCTGTGCATACGCATACTGCTCTTCCGAGATAGTGGTCGTCGTGACACGGCATCCATAATGTTTCGCCATATAGATCGCCATACCGCCCCAA
This sequence comes from Vibrio sp. CB1-5, assembly GCF_059412285.1. Classification (NCBI taxonomy): domain Bacteria; kingdom Pseudomonadati; phylum Pseudomonadota; class Gammaproteobacteria; order Vibrionales; family Vibrionaceae; genus Vibrio; species Vibrio sp. CB1-5. The sequence goes on from NZ_JBJHPB010000011.1 coordinate 105,496, forward strand.
CCAGTGCCAATTTCAATGACGTGGTCGCTGGGCTGCAGTTTCAATTGCTGACACAAACGATCCATCTTATTGATCTGCGCTTGCTCTAGGGTGTCTGTATCTTTCTGGTAGACCCCTGAAGAGTAAAGCATGCGCTCGTCAAGGAAGGTTTCATAAAGGCTGTTTCCTAAGTCGTAGTGCGCCTCAATGTTCTCTTTCGATTTAGAGACCGTATTTCGGTTCACCCAGTGACCCAGTTTGTACATGATTCGGGTCAGCAGGCTCGATTTATCTTCTATCGAGTCTAACGCAGCAAGATTGAGCGCCATCAACTCCATTAACACAGAAAGATCTGGGCTATCCCACCAATCATCCATGTACGCCTCACCAGCGGCGATACTCCCGCCTTGAAGCAAGCGACGGTAAAATTCAGGATGCTTCACCTCTATTACGGCCGCTGGCTTATTTGATCTCGGCGAGCCAAAGCGCTCTTCCACTTGACGTGTACTCGCACCGTCGCTAGAAAAGCTCTCGATGATGGTTAACGTACCAATTTCCAGTTTCTGCAAACACCCAAAGGCAACACCTTTCGCGGTTTTCTGTAAGCCAGTGAGTGTCTTTGGTACGTCTAGGGACGTAGTTTGTAACATTGGAATTCTCCCTAATTCTTAGAATTCGATTGCTGCGAAAATTCTTTATTGTTCTTTCCTGGATGGTCGTATATTGGTACCCCCTTTCGCCATAGCTTAAAGGCATGCCAATATATTCCAGCCACAACTTTTACGGCCATTATTGGTGTTTTGACCAATTGTTTTAGTAAAGAAGATGATGTGAACGGCTGCGCTTTCATTTGAAGTGTCGCGTCGAAGACTTTATGGGGTTTGTGACACTCCAAATGGACAAATAACCTTTCACTCAAAGGTTTAAGCTTCCAGTGGTAACGTTGGTCTACCGGATTAAACGGTGAGACGTGAAACGCTTTGTCATGCTGCCAATTGACGTTTTCATCGCCAGATTCGGCAGCAATGGCGTAATAGTGCCTTTCGTTCCAAGGTGTATTACTTACCTCTGCCAACAAATAGCGCCACTGGTTCAGTTCATCATATAAATAGTAGAAATTGACCGGACTGAAATACAAACCCAGATAGCGAAGGTGACAAACCGCAATAACTTTGCCGTTAAACCTCTCTCCAGTCAGTTCAAACACTTTGTCTTGAACCGCTAACTTTAAATCCCCTTCACCAACATAATCCTCACGCTTAAACCGAGCCCAATGCCACCAACGACGTCCAAAGCCCCATACCCGTCGCTGAAGGGAATCGATCTCACCGAGATCGATAGCGGGCATAAACAGCGGATAAGAGAGGTGGTGCTTAGTCGGGGTAAACCGGCGATGCCCGACCTCACCGATCATCAAGCGGCTTGAAACAGACATTACGCCGCTCCTCGTGCCAACGTTTCTGCAACAGGCGCTGTTTGCGAAGTTTCTTGCTCGATTCCTTTCACCACATCTAGTGCGCTGCGAACGCCATCCTCATGGAAGCCGTTGTACCAGTAGGCTCCACAGAACCAAGTATTGCGCTTGCCCCATAACTCTTCACGCCGCTGCTGAGCGGCGATACTCTCTGTAGTAAAAACAGGATGACTGTAGTTGAAGGTACGCAGTATTTTATCTTGCTGGATCTTGTCTGCTGAGTTCAGTGACACACAGAAGGTGGTTTCTGATTCGATGTGCTGCAAGATATTCATGTTGTAAGTTAGCGTTGGTAAGCGTTGCTGCTCGTCTTCTCCGCCATCCAAGGCGTAATTCCATGAAGCCCAAGCCGCGTGGCGCTTCGGCAATACACTAGTGTCTCGATGCAGAACGACTTCATTATCTTGATATGCCATTGCGCCGAGAATATCGCGTTCCTCATCTGAAACATCCTCTATCATCGCCAAAGCCTGATCGCTATGACAGGCAAAGATGACTCTGTCAAAACGTTCGGTCTCGCCGTTTGATGTGACACTGACGCCGTTATCATGACGTTCAACACGACTGACTGGTGAGTTCAATCGTATGCATTCGGAGAAACCACGAGTTAAAGGATCGATGTATGCACGCGAGCCACCCTCAATCACATACCACTGCGGGCGATCCACCACATCAAGTAAGCCGTGGTTCAAGAAAAAGCGCAGGAAGAAGCGTAGCGGGAACGCTCGCATATCTGCCAACGTCGACGACCAAATCGCTGCTCCCATTGGCAAGATATAGTTTTGAGTAAAGTAATCTGAAAAGCCGTTCGATTGTAAAAACTCACCCAGAGTTTGCTCTACCAAGCTGTCGTCATCGGCAGACGCTTTAGCCAGTTTGTTAAACCTTAAAATCTCGAAGATGAAGCGGTAGAAGGTTGGGTTGAGTAGATTGCGTTTTTGAGCAAATAGAGTAGGAATAGTATGGCCGTTATATTCGAGCCCATTTGCCGCATTCTTTACACTAAAACTCATTTGAGTTGGGTTACCTTTCACCCCAACTTCGTTCATCATTTTGATGAAATTTGGATAAGTACGGTCGTTGTAGACGATAAAGCCAGTGTCGATGGCGTACTGCTTAGCATTGTGCTCAATATCGATGGTCGCCGTGTGACCCCCTATATAGTCGTTGGCCTCGTATAACGTTACTTCGTGGTCTTTATGTAGATAATAGCCACACGTTAAGCCTGATATTCCGGTTCCTACAATTGCAATCTTCATTATTATCCTTAATCTCTTTTATAGAAGCTTAGCCACTATTTTGGTTTGCCAACGATAGGGCAAAGCTGCAATTGCCCTGAGAATAGAGGTAAACTTTTTCGGGAAATAAATCGTCGCTCGGCGCTTCTCAATGCCTGCACGTATTGCCACAGATGCCTCTTCTGCAGAGACTATCATTGGCATATCAAAATCGTTCTTATCGGTAAGAGGCGTTTTTACAAAGCCAGGAAACACACAACTCACCAATACGCCCTTATGTTGCCAATCAAGCTGTAATGTTCTGGTTAAATAGGTAATCGCTGCTTTTGATGCGCCATACGCTTCGGCGCGTGGCAGAGCCAGTTCACCTGCAATAGAGCTGACCACAACAACGTGATGACGTTCATCAAGTCTGTCTTGGATTGCCGCTAACACATTCACACTGCCGTTGACGTTGACGTTCATCACTCGCGCTATCAGCGCAGCATCGAGATCACCATTATCAGTGTATTCACAGTCCCCGGCGTTCACTATCCAAAGCGTCGGTGGCTCTGTTAAAGCGCTAATGGCTTGGTTTACCTGCTCCATGTCAGTCACGTCGAAACTCAAGGTAGTAATGTTATCTCGGCCTGCTTTCACTTCTTCTAGCTTCATTTCCGAGCGCCCACACGCGTAGACATGTATACCCGTTGCGGCATAGTCTTCAGCCAATTGACGTCCTATGCCCGAGGAAGCGCCTGTGATAAATGCCGACTGATGCTCCATAGCGCTACTTCCCTAACCTTTGCTTAATATTTCTGATGACCACACCAAGCAGCGGTATGTTCTCATACAGCATTTCGCCCAAATCGAAATAATCGCGATGGTAAATCACACGATCACCACTAAAGCGGATCTGACTGACCCCGTTAACCTCTACAGGCTCCCCGCCGTTGAGTTTTGGGTGCTTAAGCTTCATCGTCCAAGTCAAGAAACCTGTGTCTTCAACTTGCTGATGATGACGGATATGGAAGTCACATTGAATGACGTTAGTATAAAGAGAGTCGAAATACGCAGAGAGTTGTTCCCAGCCTTCGAAACGGTGAGCCGAATCCTCAAACACCACGTCCTTGTGATAAATGTCTTCGAGCAAATACAGGTTGTCTTTGCTCAGTTTTCCGTAAACCTCACTAACGGCTTCGATATTCATAACAACCCTTTGTTAGTTATACATTTGTTCCTACTGTACACGTTAGTACACCCTAAAACTTATACAAGTTTTTGCGTTTCCAATTTTTTGTATAACTATTACGGGTCGCAATTTTGAAAGGATCAAAAAAAAGCTTGGAAAATTTTCCAAGCTTTTTAATAGGTTCGAGTTGTTTGGGGTTCAGTACTAGTACTGTTCGCTACGTAGTGCGTTAATACGTTTTTCTAGCGGTGGGTGGCTCATCAGTAGTTCTGTGATAGAACGCTTACCATTGATACCAAATGCCATCATTGAGCCCTCAAGCTGAGATTCTTGGCTCATTTTCAGACGCTCAAGCGCCGCAATCATCTTCTGCTTACCAACCAGGCTTGCCGCGCCAGCATCAGCATGGAACTCACGATGACGGCTGTACCACATGGTAATAAAGCTTGCTAGGAAGCCAAATACCATTTCAAGGACAAACGAGACGCCGAAGTAAACCATCATGTTACTGCCACCCTCGCCTTCTTCATCGGAGTTGTTTGATGCCACGATATTGGCAATAAAACGCGACAAGAAGATAACAAAGGTATTCACCACGCCTTGCATCAGTGTCATGGTGACCATGTCGCCATTGGCAATATGGCTCACCTCGTGCGCTAGAACCGCTTCTGCTTCATCACGAGTCATGTTGTGCAGCAAACCTGAAGATACCGCAACTAGCGAATCATCACGCTTTGCACCGGTCGCAAATGCGTTGATGTCAGGCGAGTCATAGATAGCAACCGTTGGCATACCAATACCTGCTTGCTGTGATTGACGGCTCACTGTTTCTAATAGCCAGTGCTCTGTCTCGTTGCGTGGGCTTTCAATCACCATTCCGCCAACCGAGCGCAGCGCCATGCTCTTTGACATCATCAAAGAGATAAACGAGCCACCAAAGCCAAATACTGCCGCCATAATGAGTAACCCTGATAGGCTGCCAGGCTGCATACCTGTCACCGCGTAGACGATATTGAGGACAATACTCAATACCAAAACTACAGCAAGGTTAGTCGCTAAAAAGAGTGCTACTCGCTTCATTTACATTTCTCCAGATTAAGAAGCTATTTTTCTATCTACTCAATGTTACTTGAGTATCATGCCTTTGTGTTTTTCTCTTGGTAATTGTTATCTTGCTCGCAGTATCAACACTACTTTGAGATCCAAGTGGCATTTTTCACATTCAATATATACATAGTGTCGTGGATTTGAAATTCAAGGTTAAGCTTTAAATTGCAACAAAGCATTAATCTTTTGACTACTTTATAAAGAATAACGTATTGAAATATTGAAGCTATTATAGGCACATCAGCTGCGTGCTGCACAAGTCGCTTAATGCGGGAATTGTTGTGTGAGGAGATACTTGGGAAAAGTCTTAGACTTTCGTCTTATTGTGACTCTAGCACTGACGAGATAAAGTCCCAATCAGTCCAAAAGCCCATAGGAAAAGGAAACCACCATGGTAGAGAACAACAACTTTCAGATGGCCATCGATTTGCTGTGCTGCCACTTGGGAATCAGTGAAGATGAGGCTCGCGAGCAACTAGGTATCAGCGATACTAGCGATATCGATGCTCATATTATGGAAACTCAGTCGGCGCTTGTTGGTTTGTCAGAAGACAAGTAACTCCGCTCGAAAGACAAGCGAAAAACATTTAAGAGCCGCAGTGATGCGGCTCTTTTGCTTTTTGTGTTTTGTTGTAAATAGCAGGATGTTTTCAAACCAATAAAAAACCTGATGTCTCAAACGACACATCAGGTTTTATTCTCACTCTAGGGTCACTAAGCGCTGTTACGCTTTCGACTCTTTAGGCTTCTTGCGTTTATCAGTGATTTCCCACTTACCGTCAACATAGAGGCCTGTCCAACCAGATGGCTTGCCATCAATCTCTGAACGAATGTAGTTCTCTTTGGTCTTACGACTGAAGCGAACGACCGTTGGACGACCATCAGGGTCTTCTGTCGGCGCGTCAGCTAAGTAAACAAATTTAGGTGATAAGCGCTCTTTAAAGCGAGCAAGCTCACTAACCAATGGCGCACGTGTTTCACGTGATTTCGGGAAGTTACTTGCAGCCATAAACAGGCCAGAAGCACCGTCACGCAATACAAAGTATGCGTCTGAGTTTTCACAAGGTAACTCAGGGAAATGCACAGGATCTTCTTTAGGCGGTGCGATTTCACCGTTCTTAAGGATCTTACGCGTGTTCTTACAAGTTTCGCTGGTGCAATCCATGTACTTACCAAAACGGCCGTTTTTCAACACCATCTCAGAACCACATTTATCACATTCAACGGTTGGGCCATCATAGCCTTTCACCTTAAACTCGCCGTGCTCAACCACATAACCTTCACAGTTCGGGTTGTTACCACACACATGAAGCTTACGCTTGTCGTCAATCAAGTACGCGTCCATCGCCGTTTCACAGATTGGACAACGCTTCTTAGCGCGAAGTGCAGCGGTTTCAACGTCTTCTTCTAGAACATTGATAATGCCTTCTTCGTCACCAAGGTTGATGGTCGTTTTGCAACGCTCTTTCGGCGGCAGCGCATAACCAGAACAACCCAGGAATACACCTGTTGATGCTGTGCGGATGCCCATTGGGCGACCACATGTTGGACACTCGATGTCAGTTTCAACGATATGATTTGGCTTCATACCGCCATGATCTTCATCAAGCTCCGCTTTACCAAGATCGGTGGTGAACTCGGCAAAGAAGTCATTCAGAACTTGCTTCCAGTTGGTCTCACCTTCTGCGATTTGGTCTAGCTTCTGCTCCATACGAGCAGTGAAGTCATAGTTCATCAAATCGGTAAAGCTGTCATCCAGGCGGTCTGTGACGATCTCACCCATCTTCTCTGCGTAGAAACGACGCTGCTCCACTTTCACGTAGCCGCGGTCTTGGATCGTAGAGATGATAGAAGCATAGGTCGACGGACGGCCAATACCACGTTTCTCAAGCTCTTTAACCAATGCAGCTTCAGTAAAGCGTGCTGGCGGCTTAGTGAAGTGCTGTTTTGGATCCAGCGCGACTAAGTCGAGCTTGTCACCTAACTGAACGGCTGGAAGAATCGCATCTTCATTTTTGCCCATTGGACGCTGTACGCGAGTCCAACCATCAAATTTAAGAATACGGCCTTTCGCTTTTAGCGTGTAGTCATCCGCTTTTACACTGATGGTCGTCGAATCGTATTTCGCTGGCGTCATTTGACACGCAACAAATTGATTCCAAATCAACGCATACAGTTTGTGAGCGTCCGCTTCCATCCCTTTCAGATCGTCAACTTTAACATTCACGTCTGATGGACGGATCGCTTCGTGCGCTTCTTGCGCCCCTTCTTTGCTACCGTAGAAGTTTGGCTTAGTCGGTAGGTAAGCGTCACCGAATTCACTATCAATAAAGCCACGTACCGCATCCACAGCTTCTGCACTGAGGTTAGTCGAGTCAGTACGCATATACGTGATGTAACCCGCCTCATAGAGCCTTTGAGCGAGCATCATGGTCTTTTTCACACCATAGCCTAGACGCGTACTTGCCGCCTGCTGCAGTGTTGATGTGATATATGGCGCCGACGGTTTGCTCTGTGTTGGTCTATCTTCACGTTTGCAAACTTCGTATACGGCCTTATCGAGTGTTGCTACCGCTGCTTTCGCTTCCGCCTCGTTAACAGGCTTAAACGCTTTGCCTTGCTTCTGAGCTACAAGTAAACGGAAGTCAGTTTTGTCTGTTGTTTTGGTGTCTGCATGAATATCCCAGAACTCTTCTGGAATAAATGCATTGATTTCACGCTCACGCTCTACCAGCAGCTTTACTGCAACCGACTGTACGCGGCCGGCAGACAAGCCCCTAGCAACTTTTTTCCAAAGTAACGGAGACACCATAAAGCCCACAACTCGGTCGAGGAAACGACGCGCTTGCTGAGCATTAACACCATCCATATTCAGCTCACCAGGATCCTGGAACGCTTGTTGGATAGCATTTTTAGTAATTTCATTAAAGACCACACGCTTGTATCGCTCTTCATCGCCGCCGATGATCTCACGAAGGTGCCATGCGATAGCTTCTCCTTCGCGGTCCAAATCGGTTGCGAGATAAACGTGGTCAGCGTCTTTGGCAAGCTTTTGCAGCTCTGCCACTACCTTTTCTTTGCCAGGTAGCACTTGATAGTTTGCCGCCCAGTCGTCGAATGGGTTGATACCCATCTTTTTGATGAGTGCCTTACGGTCTTTTTCTTTTTTAATTCGTGCTTTTTCTTCAGCACTTAAGCCTTTGGTAGACACCGCAGCCGCTTTTTTACCTGTACTCTGACCGGCAGTTGGCAAATCACGCACGTGACCCACACTCGACTTAACAATAAAGTCTTTACCGAGGTACTTATTAATGGTTTTAGCTTTAGCAGGTGACTCCACTATAACTAGTGACTTTCCCATAATGACACTAACGTCCTATATCACATTGCGACATTTAATCGCACGATGTTCGAAATGTATGCTTCTTTTTTACTATTGAGCGAGAACAAAAGAAGATCAACCTGTTTTTTTACAATCAGAAGCTAATTGGTCGACAAATGTCCGATCGATACAGGCTCGCTATTTGAAAAATGGCGCAATATTAAACGCCATTTACCCAGCTTGACCAGCAACATTAAGCAAAGTTTGTCGCAAATCACAAATTGCTGCTAACTATAGCTGAGATATTTATCCTTGCAAAATGTGGTGTCGCTCATACACTACGGCAAAGCCATATATATATAGAGGACATCAATATGTCACAAAAAACGCCTATCTCACCATTCGACCTATTGTTAATTGCTAACCAAGTCATCCAAGAGCATGACGACTACCTAGATGGCATGCGCGCTGATAGCGTAGAAGAGAAAGACGGAGTATTGGTCTTTAAAGGCAACTATTTTTTGGATGACAATGGTTTACCGACTGAGAAAACGACGGCAGTTTTCAATATGTTTAAATACCTAGCTCACCATCTTTCTAAAGAGTTCACGCTCAAATAATTGTTGGCATCTGTTAAAACGAATTCTTCAAAAACTAGATCTTTAAAAAACAAAGCGCCCTATCTTTTGATAAGGCGCTTTAAAAATTACTGGCTAAGTCCGGCTAGTTTGTCAAAGTAATCTGGGAAGGTTTTTGACGTACATTTAGGATCATTGATCGTCACTGGAGTATCGCTCAATGCGACCAGCGAGAAACACATCGCCATACGGTGATCATCATAAGTATCAATGGCTGCGTGTTTAAGATCCGATGTCGGTTCGACAATAATGTAGTCTTCCCCTTCTTCGACTTTCGCACCTACTTTACGTAGTTCTGTCGCCATTGCAGCAAGTCGATCGGTTTCTTTTACACGCCAATTGTAAACATTGCGAATTGCCGTGGTGCCTTTTGCAAATAGCGCCGTTGTCGCGATAGTCATCGCAGCATCTGGGATATGGTTGTAGTCCATATCAATGCCGACTAACTCACCTTTACGGCACAAAATATAATCATCACCCCATTCAATATCTGCGCCCATTTTTTCCAGCGCATCAGCGAAATGAATGTCACCTTGGATACTGTTTTTACCAATACCTGTGACTTTAATTTCACCACCTTTGATTGCCGCAGCCGCAAGAAAGTAAGATGCCGATGATGCATCACCTTCCACCAAGAATTGACCCGGTGAGCGGTATTGTTGACCACTTTTCACAACAAATTGCTGATAGTTTTGGTTTTCAACTTCAACGCCAAACTGCTTCATGATGTGCAGAGTAATATCGATGTATGGCTTAGATACTAAGTCACCAACAATCTCAATCGTCACATCCGCTTTCGCAAGAGGCGCCGACATCAAAAAGGCTGTCAGAAACTGGCTTGAGATAGAACCATCGATTTTAACGTGGCCGCCTTTTAAGCCAGTGCCGTTAATTTTTAACGGAGGGTAATGCTCGTTCTCAAGATAAGTAATATCCGCACCTGCTTCGACAAGCGCATCGACTAAGTGACCAATTGGTCGCTCTTTCATGCGAGGCTCACCAGTAAGTACAAACTCACCTTGTCCTAAACACAGAGCTGCAGCAAGGGGGCGCATAGCGGTACCCGCATTGCCCAAAAACAGTTCTGTTGCTGCATCTACGGTAAACGCCTTACCTAAACCTTTGACCAAACATTGAGTTTTATCGTCAGATAACTGATACTCAACGCCAAGTTTAGTAAGCGCGTTAAGCATATGACGGATGTCATCACTATCGAGTAGGTTAGTCAGTGTTGTCGTGCCTTCAGCAAGTGCTGCAAGAAGTAAGGCACGGTTGGAAACGCTTTTCGAACCAGGAAGATTAACGGTTCCCGATACTTTCTGAATAGGTTGTAATGTTAAGCTTTCCATTGGGGTGTTTAATCCTTTGTCGATACTTCGATCCTAACGTGAAGTATCCTCTATAATTCTTCGTACTGGCAGACTATCGAAAATAGTGACCAAGCGCTACCCCTAATCATGCCATTGCGGGTCAAAAAACAACCAAACAAATACTAGCTAACTAGTACATGGCAAAAACCTAGAACACAGAGCCACTTTCGTATGACCATTTATCTTCCCGAGTTGGATGTTGAAGACCTAAGCTTCCCCTCGCCATATGAAGCATTAGAGGAGCCCAACGGACTGCTTGCCTTTGGCGGTGATTTACGTCCAGAGCGTCTAATCAGTGCTTACAAGAATGGTGTATTTCCGTGGTTTGGACCCAATGAGCCACTGCTTTGGTGGAGCCCATCTCCCCGTGCCGTATTTCAGCCAGAAATATACAAACCTTCAAAAAGCCTTAAAAAGTTTCAGCGTAAGCACCAGTATCGAGTCACCATAAATCAAGATACTGAAGCGGTTATTGGTTATTGCTCAAGCACGCGCCCACTGGAAGAAACATGGCTCAACGACGACATGCGTGCCGCCTATATCACACTAGCTAAGATGGGCTATTGCCACTCAGTTGAAGTATGGCGAGACGACGAACTCATTGGCGGACTATATGGACTTTCAATTGGCCAAGTTTTCTGTGGTGAATCCATGTTTTCCCTTGCCCCCAATGCATCAAAAATCGCCCTTTGGTATTTCTGTCATCATTTTACCCAGCTTGGTGGGAAGCTGATTGACTGCCAAGTTATGAACCCACACTTGGAGTCCCTCGGTGCGATAGAAATGAGTCGTGATGACTTCCTGTCACGTTTGCAGCAACATCAACAATCTGCCATGGATCTTTCCTGTTTTTCACCGCAAACGCTATCATTAGCTATAGACAGAGGTGAGAATCAATGACAATGGCCGTGCAACAAATCCGAATTGGGCTTAGCCGCAAACAGCCTTGCAGTTACATTACAACCAAAGAAGAACGGGTCGCTATCGTGCTGGAAAAAGAGATGCACAATAGCGACAATTTCGAAATGCTGCTCGCCAATGGCTTTCGTCGCAGCGGTAATACCTTATACAAACCGCAGTGCGATACATGTCAGGCATGCCAAGCACTTCGTGTCTCCGTGCCCGATTTTAAGCCAACCCAAAGCCAAAAGCGCCTGCGCTCTAAAGGCAAGCACCTGCGCTGGGAATTACGAACAGAGCTCAATGAGAGCTGGTTCTCGCTTTACTCTAAGTACATTGAAGGACGACACTCAAGCGGATCGATGTACCCACCGCGAGAAAAGGAATTTTTTGATTTTGCACAGTGCCAATGGCTAACTATGCACTACCTACATATCTTTGATGGAGATACCTTGATTGCCATCGCTATCACCGATGTTCTAGGCAACAGCGCGAGCGCTTTCTATACCTTTTTTGACCCAGATTACGCACTCTCGCTAGGTACCTTTGCTGTGCTGTGTCAGCTTGAATACTGTCAGCAATATCAAAAGCAGTGGCTTTACCTCGGTTATCAAATCGATGATTGTGCAGCGATGAACTACAAAACCCGCTTCGAACGTCATCAAAGGCTAGTAAATCAGCGTTGGCAAGGGTAGAATACACCGCAACTTTACTTATTGAGATTTTAACGGCACAATGCGCGCCGTTAAAAGCGCCACATTTCGAAAGAGGATTAAATGGCTAAAGAAGACGTAATTGAGATGCAAGGCACTGTCCTTGATACTCTACCAAACACAATGTTCCGTGTTGAACTAGAAAACGGTCACGTAGTAACTGCACACATCTCTGGTAAGATGCGCAAAAACTACATCCGTATCCTTACTGGTGACAAAGTAACTGTAGAGATGACTCCATACGACCTGTCTAAAGGCCGCATCGTCTTCCGCGCTCGTTAATCTACGATTGCCGAATGCAATAAAAAACGGAGCCAGTCGCTCCGTTTTTTATTGCGCGTCATTCTGAGTAGATATCAAGTAGGGTGAGGCGTTACCGCCTCATCCCTCTTACAGAACCGTACGTAC
>NZ_JBJHPB010000012.1:0-116528 GCF_059412285.1 Vibrio sp. CB1-5
ACTCAGTAAATCAGAGTTAAATGATTAAGTTGAGCTATGTTGCCGTAAGCTCACATTCAGTTTGAGACGAATCGTATTTGTCACGTAGCTCAGAATAAACTTGCTCTTTACGAGCAAGTTCGGTCTCTAGTGCTTTATATTGATTTCGGTAGTACTCGATGTCTTCCGCGTGCCTTTGTAGTTCATCAACCAATTCAGCCAAGTCTTCATTTTCTTTGTCTAACATTGAAATTTGGTTCAAGGATTCTTGTGTGCGGATGTCCACCAGGTGCTGAACTTCTGCGTCAAACGCTTGCCAAACTGTCGTCATTTCGTTTTCCAACGCGGTATTTACGCGTCGCTCCGCGTCAACAAACCAAGTGGATTTATCTCGAATTAAGGGGGTTGGTCTAGTTGCTTGTATCAACAACTTAAATGCTATGCGCACGCGCTTAAAATCACCGCCAACTACATTTTGAAGTGCTTTAGCTGAAGTCGGTGCGTTTTTGGGGTCGTCAAAAGCTCGAGCGTACTCTTCTATTGTTTTGCCTTTTTCGAGAGAGCAACCACAATTTTCAAGTTCAAGCGTCCATTTGTCTTTGAGCGAGTTAGCCAAGCTTCCTTCCTGCCTTGTCGGGGCAAGAAGTGAGGCAGGGCGGGGAGGAGTAATATCCATGACCATTACTCCTTGTCCAATGTTTGTGAGATAACTTGGATTATTTGCGCTCTGTGCTCTTCACTTTCTGTGCTTCGCGCTAGATTAAGCATTTTCTTGATAAATTCTTTGTCGATGGCATTCTCCGACCTGTGCTTAGCCTGAACTATCTCCTGAGGTACCGTAATAGTATTTTCATCAGTTAACTTGAAGAGGCTGGAAATTGTGTTTTCTGCCTTTTTTTGTTCTTTCTTCAAACTGATTTTGTTGCGCTTTGCATAGTGTTGCTCAACGATGCTGACATCCTTATGTCCTAGCAGATCAGCAATCCATGCAACGCTAATGCCTTTGTTATAGTGAATCGATGCAGCGGAATGACGAAGCTGGTTTGGGCCGCGATGAGCCACGTTCGCCTTTGCTAAAAAGTCAGTGAAAAACTGTTTCGCGAACTGTTTTGCGTTGATCCAAGGCTGATCAGTTTGGTCGTTGAGGAAGATGAATTTGCGTTTTTCTTTTCGAGTGGTGATATTGTCTCGCTCAACGATGTCGATTGAAATCGCGGGTCTCTTGGCTGTGAGGGGTTCTACGCGCCTCAATAAAAGAGCTGCTTCTGCTGATAACTCTACCATTCGTGTAGACTCTTTTGTTTTTGTTACTTTGTATTTATTAAGCGGTTTAGCTAAGTCTACGTATAGCCGACACTTTTCAATCCCTTCATCAGTATAAAATTCCACGTTCTCCCAACTGACACAAATAAGCTCGCTGATACGTAATGCCGACAACAGACCGAAGACTGTCATCTCCTTTGCCAGTACATAATCTGTTTCTGTGAGTAATAATTTGTGTATTTCTTGTTCATCGAACGGATTTGGTTCTTTATTGATGATTTTGATGTTTTTTATCGATTCCATTACATCGTGATTTTGATTACCAGAAGAAACTGCTTTAGCGCAAACAGCTCGCAAGATCGTATAGCAACTATTTATCACCTTACCTTTGCAACCAAGCTTTAACAAAGTCGTTCTGAACACTTCAATGTCTTCGATGCTCAGTGCATCCAAATGCTTCTCGCCAACGTGTTTAATGATGTGACGTGCATGTGTCTTCATTGCAACGAAAGTGGATTCGGCCAGAATTGGTTCTTTCATACTTAATTCATGACAAACGGCTCGTGCAATAGATGATTTCTCATAGTTATCGGTATTGAGAGATACACTAGAAGTACGAGTACCTTTTCGTTTCGCCTGGGCTCTTGACTTAAACTTTGCTCTTTTGGTGGTTCTTTTGGGTGTTTTTTCTGTTACTGGTTTATCAGACTTCATATCCTCGACCTACAAAATTAAGGCCATCAAAAAAATTGAGTTGCTCTTCTCGCGGAGCGTACATTCAGTACTAGTTATTATTATTTTTTGATTGCTTATTGGTGAATGTGCTTATATAAAATCACAGACCAAAAGATAACGCAAGTGTATGATATTTATGGATTTGTTGACTTTTGGTGGCGTTGATATCTAATGACTCAGGTATATTTTTAGTGTGTATATTTTAGTCTATTTAAGTATCTGATTTATAAGGACTAGCTAAAACAGGCAGTAATTATTCAGTGATTAATAAATTTTGAAGAAAAATCAACCGTTGGAGCAAAAGTGTGGTTTATGTCGCATTATCTTGTCGTTTTTCAAGATTTTAGCAAAGAGAAATTCATCAGAAACTGACGTTGAGATTGATGATTTGTGAAGTTCCATCTCTGTGTTTAAGACCTCATTTCTTAAATCAAAAATGCCCCGAAATGAGTTTGCACAACAATCTGAAATTACCCTCTAAGTTCATTCCATAAAATAGGAGCGACGCCCAATGTCTACATGGTCACAGTTTTGACCCTTTAGCCTTATAGTTTTTATCGATTTAATCCTATGCTTGTTCAAGTGAAAAACGTTTATTACCTAAAATGTTGTAATAATGACTATGAAGACTTTGCATAGAGGAGTCATATGAGTACTGAAACAAAGAATGAACCTGAAGATGTTAAAAAATCAAAGACTTCAGGTTGTAAAAAATGTGGCTGTAAAAGTTGGCGAGGGGATTCTGGAGAGCCAGAGAAATGCGTTAACATCCAGTATCCATCGGCAAAACTGTGTGGGCATACTAAAGAAGAGCATTATTGATGCCAACCCTAATAAACGTCCTCAGCTAATTAGTACCTAAATTAGTTAGCTAAGGACGATATCAACTAGAAGCTAATTGCAATTGACTTTAGGATTTTTTGGGTCACTGCAATCACACCATGCATCGCAATCTTTTGAGCGAGTATAAGTTCGCCCATCACTGTCTGTGCAAGTGCATGTGGTTGTAGTTCTCGTGATCCCTTCCCCGACGATTTGTTGCGTCGTTTTTATACCTTTTGATACACTTCCTGTGACTGATACCGCAACTGTTCCAGCATCATGCCCATCTAAATTAAAGATTTTTTCCATCGTATTCGTCCTAACCAGAAATCAAAATAGGAGGGCATAATACCCTTACCCTTTATGATTTTAGTACATATGCAAAATCACGTGTGCGTCGACCTACTGATTGTTGAGCTTAAACCATATCTCAATGTTCTCTACTTCATAATGAAACAACTTTAATATTTGTAGCTAAGAGCCGTTACACAGAATCTAATTCAATTTATAAGGGATGGAAGTTTGAGTAGTTCAGACTCTAACAAGCTTCTGTCCAAAGGTGTGCTGGCGGGGTGTGTAACACAGAAATGCCCCATTATCATTTAGATGCATTCCGCCACGCACATTTCATGCACCTCATTTGACCTAAATTTTCTTATGATTCAATATGAGACCTATTGAAACTTCAATCAGGTACTACACATGGAACAGCAATTTAAGGATTGGCTTATTAAACGGGGCTACTCGGCAACTGGAGCCGCTAATAGTTACTCCCGTGCTATTCCCCAGATATCGAACCACTATTCCCAAAACAGTGGAGAACGAATAGATATATTTGCTATCACAGATCAAGCAAAGATAAGCCAAATTGCTCATGACTATAGCCAATCGGGAAAATTTGCATCTTTTGGATATGAGCAGCATGGCCGTTACCGAGCTGCTATTTCTAGATATTCGGAGTTTTTTGTTCATAAGCACCAAATCGAACATTTCGCCAAGACTTCAGAACCAGAGGAAGAAACTGTTAGCGAACTCGAAGAAGAATCAATACAAACTAACTTTGCATACGAAAGAGACCTGCAAACAACGCTATGTGCACAAGTTTCTGAACTGTTTGCTGGTTATAAAATATATGGTGAGTCGAATCTTGGTGTCGAGTATTCAATCGGCGGTAGAAGAATAGACGTACTGTTAGAAGAAAATGAGACAGGTGATCTTTTAGCTGTTGAGCTAAAGTCTGGTCTTGCTGACTATAAAGTTTTTGGCCAAATATCGATGTATCTAGGATTACTGGAAAGGCAATTTCCTGAAAGAAATATTTCGGGAGTAATTGTTGCTGGTTCCATAGATGATAGCTTAAAACAAGCTTGCTCTATTACCGACAAGGTAACACTAAAAATATACAGGATGAGCATTGAGCTAGAAGATGCGTAGTAAAATGCTGTCGATAGAAATACCAGCAGGATCATCGTTAGCACGTTTGTGCCCCATTATCATTTAGAGTGGATGCTCTTCACTAATCATGTATGTTCATATTGACCAACATTTTCTAATGTAGGAAGCTCGTCTCTAGCCAATCTCGTTGAAGGTCAATATGGACAGTAATAGCAAGATTATATACAAAATCACATACCCAAATGGCAAGATCTATATCGGGAAAGATCTCACTAACAGTATCAACTACTGGGGAAGTGCTAAAAGTGATGTGATCGCTGAAGACTTCAGCTTTGAAGAAAGGATGAGTATGACTATTCACCGTGAAATCATCTTCTTTTCTGACAGCGCTGATGAGGTCAACAAGAAGGAAGCAGAACTAATCCGTTTGTTCGACTCCAACAACCCTGATATTGGCTATAACAGATGGCCTAAATTCAAAGTGTATTAATAGGTTGATGTGTAAATGAAAAAATTATCGCAATCGAAAAAGATAGCGTTGTATCTCAAAGAAAACTCAAACCATAGATACACTGCAAAACAAATTGCTGAAGCGATAACGGCTCGCTTTCCAGAAGACTATTCTGAGAAACGTGCGAATCCTCGTTTTGAAACTGAGCAAGACTTCATATCACAAGTTGTTGCAGAAATTGGGGCACAGAAGCAAAGCATTCTTAATCAATCAGCGAATATAAAATGGCAAGATAAACCGCGTCCAAGAGTATATTGGTTCGATGATGGTACCCAGAACATTGAGGATGTCGGTGAACCAGACGAAAAAGTGGTTGCTGTTGAAAAAGATAATAATACGCTAACAGAACATGAGTTGTATCCAATTCTGATGGACTATCTTAACTCTGAGCACCATCTTTATTGCTTGCGTATTGATGAAAAACGCTCCAGAAACAATTTAGGTAGTGGTGGAAACCAATGGTTGCATCCTGACATTGTTGCAATGGAGCCTGTTGCTCACCAGTGGCACTCACATGTAAAAACCTGTGTGCAGCAAGGTGGAGGGCAAAGTGTTCGCTTGTGGTCATTTGAGGTTAAAAAGACACTTACCATGGGGAACGTCCGAAAGTGCTTTTTCCAGGCTGTGAGCAACTCCTCATGGGCTAGCGAGGGCTACCTAGTTGCCACCTCAATCGCAGATAGTAGAGTAGAACAAGAACTTCGTATGCTCAGTGCACTGCATGGTATTGGAGTTATCCTGCTATCCGTAACTAACCCATCAGAAAGTGAACTGCTGCTTCCAGCCCAAAAGCGGCCAGAAGTAGATTGGCAGTCGGTGAACCGAATTGTCCAAGAAAATGCAGACTTCAAAGATTTCATCGACCTTGTTTCCAATTACTACCAAACGGGCAGAGTTCGAACCAAAGACTGGAATCACTAAACTGGATCATTGAGTCAAATGGCTAATACATACTTATTTCAAGGAAACCCCAAGTATTACGATATGGATGCCTACTTAGCTACTCATCCATACATTTACTGGCGATGCCCTACATATAAAGACAAAATTAAAATCGGCGACAGAGCAATATTGTGGCGAGCAGGGAAAGGCGCAGGAATGATTGCAATTGGGGAAATTGTTGAAGCCCCCACACCCGCTTCAAACATCGATTTTCCAGAATTTTTGGGGCAACGCTTTTGGAATTCAGTTGAGATGGATGTCAATGATATCAAAGTTGGTATTGCCATCAGTGAAGTTCGACTGATGGGTGATGAGCATCCAGCTTCACGCGAACACTTCAAATCTGATTCCGTAGTCAGTAAACATCGAATTATTACCAATCCAACGGGCACAGTATTTCAAGTCGAAGACATGATAGCTAACGCTATGTTCTCTGCTTGGAATAATAGTAGTGCGTCAGATGAAAGTATTGAGATGCCTGAACCTAGCAAAGATATGGACTCGGAGGGTAAATGGCGTTACGTACTTCACAAGAAAAGAGAGCGCTCTAGTTCTTTACGTAAAGCTAAGGTGAAGAGCTTTTTGACAACTAATGACTTCATCCACTGTGAACTATGTAAAGTAAATCTTAACGAGTTATATCCGAGTTCACTTTCTGATGGATATATTGAAGTTCATCATATCAAGCCAATATCATCATTAACGGTGCAGACACCCACTCACCTTGATGATCTGATACTACTATGTCCAAATTGCCATCGAATGGTACATAGAACAAAAGATGCTGAAAGTAATTTAGAAGAACTAAAGACGTGGTTTGCAGATAAGTAATACTTTATTCGGCCACATGTAGGCAGGTCGCTATACCTGCAGTAACCTGAAAATTCAGAAGATACTACGGTTCGCAACTTGGAACTGTCCAGCTTTGTGCTGACTGGGGTATGAAACACGCAAATGCCCAACCTTGTTAAAGAAGTCACTCATCCATTAATTATTTATCCGATTTCTACTTGTTTTTTTATCTCAAATAGCCCTGATGACTTGATCTTTATCATGGATGAAAATCCGTTTAAAAACTGAGTTATTTTTATTCATATTTTATCAAGCAATCTTGAAAACTGTGCGCGTTCATACTTGTTATAATATGTTTTGACCATTAATATCAATCGGTTAGCTATGCGAAAAAATAAACATTAGGTCTGGAAACCGCGCATGCGCATTATACAAATGTTAGAAATCTCCACAAACAATGGATCTATGAATGGGAAAATATCATAACGACCAACCGATACAGGGTGGCCCCAATGACCCTGACTTACTAAATAGACGTGATTTTGCTAACCACCTAGCAAACGTACTTCTATTAAATCATGATGATGATTGTCTAACTGTATCTTTGGAAGGGGAATGGGGCTATGGCAAAACATCAGTAATAAACCTTGTCAAAGGAGCTTTAAATGAAAAAGAAGCTGCCCCTATCATCATTGAATATAACCCTTGGTTGGCTGGTAAGCCTGAGTCGTTAATTCAAGACTTCTTACTACAATTTTCATCTCAACTTAACATTAAAGATAACTCTGAAGTGGCATTAAAAGCTTCTGAGGAGCTGATTGCATACTCTAGTCTCTTTAGTGTCGCAAAGCTTGTCCCAGGTGCAGAGCCATGGGCATCAATCGTTGAAAAAGTATTCTCTAAGTTTGGAAGTTCAACTAAGAAGATTGCAGAACTAAAAAAACTTGACCTTTTAGGAAAAAAGAAAAAGGTTGTTTCTGCAATTGAAAAAATTAAAACCCCGATCATCGTAGTCATTGACGATATTGATAGGTTAACTCCATCTGAAACATTTCAAGTCTTACGCCTCGTAAAGGCTGTAGCAGACTTTTCTGGAACGTCGTTTCTATTAGCCTTTGACTCAAGCTACCTTGTCTCCGTTTTGGATAAGAATGATATCGTTAATGCTTCGGAATATATCAATAAGGTTGTACAGCTCAGAGTGCCCCTTCCTGTAATTTCTGAAAGGGGGATGAATGAGCTTGCAAATGTAGAGCTGAAAAATCTAAGCGACAAAAATTTAACAGATAGATTTGAAAGTGACCAAGAGAGATTAAGCTGGATTTATCACCATTATTTCAAGCACCTAATCAAGAACCCAAGGGAATTGAAAAGGTTTTTCAACCACTTGAGGTTTGTACTGGAGCAGGTTGAAGGCCAAGTATGTTTTTCTGATCTTTTTTCGTTGTCAATAATTGCTACAAAAGCCAATGCGATATACGAGCATGTCAAGAAAACGCCAGAAGCTTATATCGGAAAAAGGTTTTCAAATGAAGGCCTTATGATGGATAAGCCTGAAGAAGTGGTAAAGTCATTTAATGAAGATAGGAGTCAAATTTTACAAGCATTCAGTGAAAGGGATCGTAAGCTATTAGAGGGGCTTCTGGGAGATACTTTTCCACTTATAGACTCTGGTGGATATTCACATTATGGCGTTTCTGATGCTGATGCCGCTGGCAGGGTTTCAGCCCCGCAAAGGCTTCATGTTGCGTTTCATTATAAAACTCCAACGGGGTATTTTTCAGATCAAGAGATTCTCGATTTCATTGCTGGAAACATTGATAGAGACGAGTTTCTTAGTCGAGTACTGTCTGAAGACGCCGATGATCGATTCTTTGAAATGATGACGAATTATGCAAAAGAATGCAAAGGTAATAGCTTTGATATCTTGATTAGCATTTATAACGCACTTCTCAACTCTGAAAAGCTAATATCGTCTCTGGAAAGTAATTATGGTTTTATGTCTAAGGACCTTTATCGCCAGATGAATTGGCTTACAAATAAGGTGATCTCTGAGAGTGATGATAAATATACACTGATAAAAAATCTTGTTGGAAGAGAAGAAAGTGCTCCTTTGGCTGCCGATGTTTTGTACAAAATTCGAGGTCAAGTTCACGGAGAAAGCTATGATGAACCATGGGTCTCTGAAGAACAGTTGACTGAACTTGAGGTTGACTATCAAAAGATGGCAATTAAATCCCTTTCCGATAGGATACATATTAATAATCATCTTGAATCACACATTTTCTATGAGTTAAAAAGATCCTCAAAAGATAAAACATCTGAATTTATGGATGCTGTCATGAGTGGTGGGAATGGTGTAATTAGAGTGGCCGAAATAATTGGTAACTCTGGTAGTGATTCTACCAATGGACCTTATGTTCAGATTGATGAACAAACTTTTGGTGATGTTATTAATTTAGAAAATCTTAGAGAGCAAGCTGAAAAAATAGATTTCACGAATCAACCTATCCGCATTCAAGCAGTACTTAAAAGTATCCTTGATGGTAAAAAGTATTATTTGAGAGATGGGGAGTTAGGTGAGCGATGGTAACCATAATTGCTAACAAGCGCATGTCGTCGGACTGGTTTTCCGCTGCGGTCCAAACCAGCCGCAATTGCAGGTGTTACCCTTACTTTTCCTAATGCTTACTAGCCTAAATAGAGCAACCAGTATAAGACGCTTTTGTCCATCTTCGTGTTACCTGATGTGGCTGGTTCTCATATATGCCCCCAAAATTAGCCTTTACAACAATTGATAGCTCCGAGATTCCACAGTTAGTTTAGGAATAAACTGCTTCATATAGCGAACCAAGAAGTTTGAGTAGACGCGATTGATGCTCTTGAACGCCTGTAACCTTTCACTAGCTTAATAGCGTTAGTACCTTCGTTTTGGGCATACTCACCATCGACATGGAAGCTAGTGATATCGCGATGGGCATAGTCAGTTTTAAGTCCGAGTCGCTTACAACGTGCTCAGCAATCGCTTGGTAAAGTGCGGACACATTCACTTCATACAAGGCATCTAACATGCGCCCAAGTACATCGTCAGTTAAGTGGTGCTTCAATGTCTTTGGCAAGCAACTTTGCGACAGGCTTCGTCTCGAAAAAATCGGAGAACATATGCAAAGTTTTACTGTGAAAGCCGAGGCCGTTTAAAATCATGGCTAAGACCGCGTTACCGTGTGAGACATTATGATCAGCAAGCTTAGGAATGGCGCGATCAATAATATCAGGTAAGCCGACTTCATGGCAGAAGGCCGCGATTAACCCTAAGTGGTCGAGACGTTGATAGCAGGTCGAGGAGCAGACATAAAAAAGCGACCGTTAATTAACAGTTTGAATATATTTTCTGTGAATATTTAATTTCGTTAAAATCGCGTTTTATGTTGATCTGAGTTTTTAGTTGTTGTTATTATAAACTCGGTGGGTCTGAGTCTTCCTTGTAACATTTTTCAATCTCAGTAATTGAGTAGCTACAGGGTAAAGTATTGGAAATCTATTTCCGTTAGTTATCCAAGTTAGGTGTTTATGATGCTTGTAAAGCATACGCCTCTCTCGGAAAGCTCTGCATAATAACGATACAGTAAAAAGCGCTTCAATGAAGTAAGAGCTAAAGCAGAAGCTTACGTTAATGAAATTATCGATTTTGAAGAAGTTAATGAAGCACTTTTATAGCTATTATCTACCTCATCTCTGATAGAGTGATTAATAAAGCTAAAACTAAAACAATAATAAAAGTAGTGGGTTTAAATATGAAATATTCAACAGGTAAAACTGAAACAATAGTTGAAAGCAAAAAGGACTTCATTCTTTCGCTAATGGTTAAAGCTATAGCACATCAAAAAGAAGAGCTTGAGCCTCTAGGTTGGGAAATAGACTATATTGAAGAAGAACAGGAGCTAGTATTACTAAAAAATAACGATCCGATTGAGGGATTCTTCACAGGCATAATTCAATATGAAGACGATGTATGTGAACAAGTTCTTGCTAGCTTTATCGAAGAGCATGAGCTTGAAGAAATGGACTTGACTGAGACAAGTTTTGTGGATGATGTAAGAGAAATGCAGCACGAACTAATTAGACATATTGTTGACTTGTACAACGAGGGTTTTAGCGAACTTAACAAAGCACTTGAAGATTCTGAATCAGAGAAATTTGAGCTAAAAATTAGAAATGAGTTTCTAGATCTTTACTACGATAACGAGCTTATCGCTACAAAAGATAATGAAGTTGGTGTTATTGACTTAAAAGTAAACGCTAGAACAAGATTGGTTAGTAATAAAATCGAAGAACTGAAATGTCATCTTTAACCATCTACAGCTAACCTCGTCAGTTCTGATTTGAGTAGCCTTATCTTATCAGTTAGTTCGTCGGTTACACCGACGCTGAGTCGAGAGTTTGAATAAGACTATACGAGCCAGAAAAGTAATGAAGTTGACACTTTTAATCGAACCAACTAACCTACCTTTGGCGTTGGGGGGGCGTATCACTCGACCAATAGCGACAGGCAGAAGTACTTTACTCTTTAGTTTGTATGAATGCTGCTGATACACAACAAAAAGACCAGCATGAGCTGGTCTTTTTGTATTAAAATGATTTTGAATTAGTCTTAATTTCGTTAGATAGCTTTGTTCTACTATGAGCTGAGCATCTTTATCTTCGCAATTAGCTCGTCGGTTACACCAGCGCCGAATTTACTAGATAGATATCTATCACGATAGTCAGCTAGCAGTTCATCACCATCAAAGTCGCCACAGACCCACCATTCTGCTTCTAGAGCATGCGCGTGCGCTCTTGAATGACGAACAGCGTTGGAGTCATCAAGACGCGCACTACGACTCGTTGCTATATCGGGAGCGAGAATGTTGCTATCAAAAATCTTGTTCTCGACAAGCCAAGCGCGTGTATATCTACTCTGCGTAGGGTACAGCATTAGGTTCGCTTCTTTTGCTGCGTTAGCAAGCTTGTGTGCAGATTCAATGTCTATTGAATCTGATTTTGAGCGAAGCAGACTAAAGACATCGACGTAAAGTATTCTCATGCAAACTCCTTTGCAGAGGTGGGCACTCATTTGAATCCCACCTCGTTGACGATCTAATATATTAGAAATTCATCGCTTTCAAAAGTTCTCGATTGGCGCCATTTTCATGTCTCATAGAGAAGTCGTGTAGGTGTAGTATCTTAGTCGATGAACGGGAAACGTAATCGAGTTCAGGGATATCATCGATCAGGCAAACAGCTATAGGCGTCGTTCTTGTTAGTTGAGAAGAGAATACTTTAACTTCTATCTCTATTGAACGGTGTTCATTTTCTGCTGTCAATATCGTTCTCTCGAAGTCGTAAGTCATAGATCTATATCGTCCAAATCTTGACAGTATGATGTAAGCTGCTATCTCCATAGGGTCTTTGGGCAGTAACAAGCTTGTACCACACTTAAAAGTCATGGCTCTAGCGAATTGTTGACCGAGGTCGACTTGAAAGTGGGAGGTTAAAGCGAAACCTTCTAAATGATTGGCTCTAATCTCATCAGCGTAGTGCTGATATATAAAATATGGCAAAGTAATGCAGTTTTCATCTTGCAGCCCGTTATCTTGTATCCAAGCCATCAGTGAGTATTCTTCAATGTGCAATAGAGTTTTAAAGTGATTTACTCCGCCTAATACTCTCTGTACGCCTTGGTGGCTGAAGCCAAGCTTTTCAAAATCGATATCAGAGAGGTAAGGTGACTCCCGTAGTAATTGAATTGCAGTGTCGATTAGACCAATTTCAAGCTCTGTCACTCCACGCACTAAGAAGCGTTGCATGTCGATGCTCTCTCTATAAGACGCCCCTTCGACAAGCACATTTATGATTTCGGCGCGCACTTGATCAGTTAACTTAGTCATGAGATACCTCCACCGTCAGATTAAACTTAGCTACAGCTTCAAGAAGTCGAGTGACTTTTAGCTTTTTTCCGTAGCGACCAAAAGTCATATTCGGATTGGTATGTCCCACTAGCTCTGCAACAATGTGTTCTGCTTCGTCTGCAATTTTAAGTTGATCAATGAACGTATGACGTAAACCATAAGATGTTGGTCTCTGTCTGGGCTTCATACCGATTTCTGACTGCACCTTGCCGAACTGAGTTCGATAAGTCTTTGTCCAATCTTTATCGACTGACAAGGGCTTGTAGTGAAAGAGAGGGCGGTTATTGCGTTTACTGCGGCTACGAACAAACGCTATAAAGTCCTCTCGAATATATGGATGTAAGGGGACGAATCGAATCGCGTGAGAATTTTTTAAGTGCTGATCTGTTGACTTGTCGTTAACGTGCAGGCACCAGATCCCTTCAACCTCTGTGACATCATTTGTATAGAATTGACAAGCTTCTCCTGTTCTCAGTCCGTGAAATAGTTGAAGGCGCGTAATCCATTGAAAATCGAGTGACTGATTGCGAAAAGCTTTGCTCGATAGAAAGTCAAAGAGTTCTTTCTCCGTCCAGCGTTCGCGCTCAGTACTAGCGTGGTTTTTTGCTCTAAATTTCGGCGAGACTTTATCTGCGGGATTGTGAGATATGTAATCCATGCGATAAAGCCAACCAAAATATTGGGTGACTGAAGCAAAGTAGTCTTTGTTTGTCTTCATTGACCGCTTTTCACTGTGAAGCTGAGTCACGTATTGCATGAATGTCGCTGATGTAATGTAAACAGCGTTACTACTGTGAGCAAAAGACAAAAAATGAGATATGCGCTGTTCGAGTTGATGTACAGTTAGTGCTCTGACGTTCTCTACACGCTTTGATGCTAAGAACTCTCTGAGCAAGCTCTCTACGCTGTAGAGCGATATGGGATGTTGGTCAGATGGGAGATAAGGTTCTAACGTATGAAAATCGATATGATCGAGTTCTGGAAAGTCAGAATACCCAGGAGTTTTTTGCTCTTGAATGGAAAACTCAGTCTGTTGAGTTTCATCATAGTTATTGCGTATCGAACTGACTTGTTTTCGTAGCGTGAAGGTAAAAGTTTTTGCGCTGGGTACAGTGCTTTTAGATGCTGTTTGGAAAGCTGCTCGGATGCACTGAGCAATCTCGAAGTTACGCTCGATTGCTAATTGTCTATCTCGAGTAAGCAAACTGAATTTGAAATCGTATGGATAGCCATGGGAGCGAAGCTTTTTCGGAGTGCAAACGCGGGTTTGATATACGCCATTCGGCGCTTTTTGTAAGTACATTGTCTCACCTCTCTGTGGGATAGGTGATTTGCAGTACGATAGATACGAAAAAGCCCTTGTAAAACAAGGGCTTAATGCGTAAAGAATAGTGGCGGAGAGATAGGGATTTGAACCCTAGAACCGCTATTAACGGTTGCCGGTTTTCAAGACCGGTGCTTTCGACCACTCAGCCATCTCTCCGTGTTGGGGCTCATAATAGGGGGGCTTTAGATAACTGTAAAGAGAAAAATTCACGCATCAGGATTGTTTGCTTTAAATGTGGTCAATCTGGTGAAACGTTATGCAATAGGTGTTTGGTGAATTCTATTAATGGTTTGGCAAACGATTTCGTAGGTAAAAAGCAGCGATAGAGCACACAAAATAAAACTTTGTTTTTTATCGTTAAATGTTTGTTTTTAAAATATAAAACACCATTCAGAATACGCTTGTGCGCTCGAAAATGTTTGCGTGATTACGCGTGTTGCTTCAAAATATTAGGGTTAGTTCTCGCGAACTGTGATTTGAGGTCAAGATGAAAGTTGTTAAATTGTTTAAACAAAGAGCTGATTCTATTAAGCATCAGTCTGAGCTTATGCAATGGATGTCGCCAGCGATTAGAGAGTATTGGACTGAGTTTGTTGATAAGACGAATCACAGCAATTTTCTAGCGTGGGTTCGAGACTATCACAAGCCAGCGGTTAATGAACCAGAAGTTGCACAGGTCGAACCAGAAATTGTGCTCAAGCCCGCAGCTCAGGCTCTATTCGATGAGTTGCAAGAGCAAATAGGTACAGTTATTCACGAGGGTAGCTGGATTCATGTGGGTCAGGATCGTATCAATCAATTCGGCTCAATTACCGAAGATAATCAGTGGATCCACACAGACCCTGAACGTGCTGAACAAGAATCACCGTTTAAAACGACGATTGCGCACGGCTTTCTTACTCTGTCATTGTTGCCAGCGTTGACAGACAGCGTTGATCCAGACAAACCACTGTTCCCTACAGCGAAAATGATGGTGAATATTGGCCTTAATCAGGTTCGATTCCCATATCCTGTGAAAGTAGGTAGTAACCTGCGTGCGAAGAGCACCTTGGTTAAGGTAACACCTATTCGTAAAGGTTTAGAAATTGAGCGTGAAATTCGAGTTGAGATCGAAGGTGTACGTCGCCCAGCGTGCATTGCAACATCGGTTATTCACCTGCACTTCTAATTCTAAATACTGAATTGCTAAAGCCCAGCTTTAACGCTGGGCTTTTTTGTGCTTGGCATTTAGGTCTTTACCAATAATTGAAGCATCCGTGATAAGTTATTTATGGTTCACGTAGCACACTTGGTAGTGGATATTGAGTTTCTCGAATTGTTTCATCCATCGAATTTGATTGTGTTGTAATTTGTCTCCAGGGCCTTTTACTTCACACCACATCCAATCACCATCCTTGAAAGCGACAACGTCCGGCTGACCAGCTCGATATGCGCGCATGTCTGAGAGTATCACTTCAAATAGACCGACAAGCTGGTCTTTGCTAATGCTTTCCATTGCAAGAGTTAGCCATGAGTCGTCTAATAATTCCCAAACAATAAACGGATTTTGAAGGCCGTATTTGTTTATGTGACGGTCAACCAAATAGTCTATACCTTGTTGCTGGATGTCATTGAGTCTGCGTTCGACTAACTGTGTGCGACTTTCAACGAACTCCTTGCGATATAAGTCCAGAGGCTGGCGTTGATAAGGGTTTACAAAAGCTCCCTCAACAGGAGCAAATAAAATGTCCCAGAAAGCGAGCCCAAACAAGGTGTTTAGAAACTGATTCTCTAGGTTAAAAGCCTGCCAACCTTCGTTGTTTAGTGCTTCGACAACGGCAAGTTCGACGCGCTTTGCGTTTAGATCAAGTTTTCGATGCGCTTCTGGGGGTGAAAGCTTAACTGCCTTGGGTTTTGGTTTCCCCAGTGCTTTGCAAAGAGGCGCTGACAAACGTTCGGCAACCTCAAATTCATCAATGCTAAGTGGGCTTTCGAGCATTGTATCAACGATCTTTTTGGCGCCTTCCAGCTTAGTCTGGGCTTTCAGTATGCGTGCTTGACGCTCCCTAGAGGGTGGGGTGACAGTTTGCCTAAACAGAGCCAGTGCGTCGTCAAATGCGCCAACTCGTTCAAGATCGCGCGCAACTAAATTAACCAGTTTATTGTATGCACGAGAGGCGTGTTTGCCATGTGGCACTGGTATAAGCTTAGAAAAATCTTGCAATGCCTGTTGTGATTTACGGTCTATCTCTTCATAAGTGGCAGCCAGTTCGCCGATTGCCAGTGATGAGATGACTTCCTCTCGAGAATGGAATATACGTGTCTTTGTAGAAATTTCGTATTGTTCGAAAGTATGGATCCCTAAATTCTCGAGTACAAACTGAGCGAACTCTTGATGCCGATTCCCAAAGAACAGTAAACAAAACAGTGACAGTTTATCGTTGTCGACAAGTTTAATTGTTGTAAATGGTAGTGATACTGTCGAACTTTCAAATTGTTCAGGGAGCAGGTTAATGAGTTTTGGCTTCCGAAGTGCCTTTGGTAATTCGGGGTATAGCGACAAAAGCTCAGGTTTGGTCAGGAGCTTGTCGGCCAGCACATGTGGCGAACTTGGTAGAGTGAGATCGATGAAGCCTGCAAGTTCGAGCTTGTTGAGTAACTGTTCTGTAGCCCCAAGTTCTGGGTATGTAAGTTTATCACTTCGAAACCATTCTCCTTTACGAGTCATCATTCGGACCAACAGACACTGCTCATCTTCCTCCAGTGAGTAAAAGCGATCTAACCATCTACGCTCCGATGCATCCAATAAATCACCATATAGCCCCCCTACGCCATGGAGTAACGTCATGAAGTTGCTCAGATAGTATTTTGGTTCGAGGATAATAGAGGAAGGGCTACTCACTATAGGACCTGTAGTTTGGTTTTATGAATTGACTCGCATTGAGTTGTAAAACTAAATGCAAACCATTGAATATCATTTCAATGGTTTATGAAACATCGTAGCGTTTACCGGTATTACTCGCAAGCTAGGTATTGGTATGAAAAAATTGCAATTATGGTGTATGTCTTGGGTATTCGTGTTTATGTTGGGCTGTTCTCCAGAGAGCAATGTGCCGATTAAACCAGACCCAGGTTGGGTGTCGACTGAGTTTGAAAATGGTCTTGTCGTAAGCCAGTATCAAAAATCGGGTGAGCCGATAGCTCTCAGGCTCGTTGTCCATGCCGGCAGCCTTCAAGAGACGCAAAACCAATCAGGCTATGCCCACTTTTTAGAGCACTTATTTTTCAGAGTGGAGGATGTGCCAGAGCAGAATGCAGCAAAAGAAGTGCTGTTCCAATCAGGGGTCAGTTTTGGTGCTGACCTAAATGCGTTTACATTCAACCAATACACAGCTTATGAACTTTCCATAGATGATGCAGAGTCACTAGACGCAGCTCTATCTTGGCTAGCCTATGTCGCAGGTGGGATGACCATCACCGAGAAGATGATCGAGCAAGAAAAAGGAGTGGTCATAGGCGAGATGAGAAAAACAAGGCCAGATCCTCAGCCATACGCTGATAAAGCGTATCTGCACTTGCTGAAGGGGACGGCATTAGAATCTCATGACATCCTCGGTAGCAAATCCTCAATTGAAAATTTGGACTTGAAGGAGCTTCAGCGATTTTATCAGCAGTGGTATCAACCGCAGAACATGGAGCTCATGATCGTTGGAGACTGGGGACAAAGCGACGTGGTGGCTAGTATAAGTCGCTATTTTGGTTCAATAAAAAGGGGCGATCAGCCAAGGCGAGCTCTCATTAAGCCCGTTGAATTTAATGATGAACCTTTAGTCGCGACGGCTTTGGCACAGGAGCATGCGGCTCTTGATCTCGCTTATCAAATGCCAAATCCAATAGTGAATACTGAAGCCGCTCAGCTCGTTCAACTCGGTACCTATTTCATTGGTGATTTGATTTCAAATAGACTGTCTGAACTGAGTCGTTCTCCAGAGTTTACCTTGCAATGGAACAATTCTCATACGTTGGATTTGAATGGTAACCGATTGTTTGTTATTGGTGCAGGATTTGAAGAGTCAGAGCGAGATCAAGTCCAGCAAGCGATGACGACTGCTATTGCATCTTTAACCCAGCATGGAATCAGTAATGAGGAGTTAGATAACGTAAAGCAAAGTTGGCTGTCGTTTAATGACCAGTTGTTGAATGAAATTCAGACTTGGACGCCTAAAGAGCTAGTCGACTACAAGTTTGATATGCTGCAAGCTCAGAGTATTGCTCAAGATCCAGTTCAATATGTTGCTGTTCATCGTCGTTTGGTCGAGAAGATGACTCTAAAAGATGCCAATAAAGCCATCAAGAAGCTGCTTTCACAATCTCCAATCATCGCGGTGAACACCAAACTTGAGACTGTTGATGTTGTTGGCATCAATGCAGGACTTAAGCAAAAAACAGACAAGCCACTTGAGTTGGTCGTCACCAAGGCGCTTATTGTTCCAAGTACCAAAGGAAGCGTTGTGTCATTGGAGAAGCAATACCATGATTTGGTCCTGTTGACACTAAGTAATGGCATTGAAGTTTTATATGCGCAACATGAAAAAGCAGCCGATAAGTTCTACGGTTGGTTCGGCTCACTTGGCGGTTCGGCGGCACTCGACAACGAGTTAATGGCCTCCGGTCAGCTTTTCCCGTTAGTTGCACTGAATAGTAATATTGGCCCTTTAACTTCTGAGCAAATAGAGAGAGCATTTCGCCGAACCAATAGTTACATGGAACCGTTCATTCACGACGTTAAACACGGGGTGGTGTTTGGTACCAATGAAAAAGGTATCGCGGATGTCATGTCAGTAATGCATCATGCTATGTCTCTGACCGATGTAGATAATTCGGCAGTGGATAAAGCCAAAAAAATGCTTACCAATGAGCTCGATCGTTTAAATCAAAGTCCTGAATTCAAGACGTTTAATGATGCGTTTAAGATCGGTTTGGATGCAAATAGTCACTTGCAACCTAGAACTGAAGCTGAGATTGCTATGGTGAATAAAGAGGATGTACTTGAGGCATACAATAAACTATTCCGAATTAACCGTGGTTATAAAATGGTTTTAGTAGGAGGTAAGCCGGTAACCGATGTTCAACCGATAATAGAGCAATACATAGCGAACATAAAATTTACTAGTGACGCTGCATACCAGTGGCCTACCGTCTCCCTCAAATTGTTAGGGGAGGGAAGTGTTAAGACCATAGACAGTTATCCTTCTGACGACAGTAAATCTAAAGTGTACATGGTGACCGTTGCTGAACGAAGTGAACCAAGAACAGCAAAAGATGTATTTGCAGAGGATTTATTGCAAAGGCTACTCAATGAGCGAGTAATGCAAACGGTTCGAGTAGACAACTCACTGGACTACAGTCCAGAAGCCTATGGTTTTGTACAGGAAGGAAATGGCTTAGTTGGTTGGTCGTTTTATGCCCATGTAGAGCCAGAAGACGAAGCAAAGGCCATGAACTTGTTCCAGGATGTTACCAAAGGAGTGCTCAAAGGCTTCGAAGCTCAAGAGCGCGACAAAGTGGTTGCTCAGCTAAAAAGCGATCTCGCTCCTTGGACAGATAATCCAGAGAATATGAGTTTTATGCTGTTCCGTTATTGGCTACTAGGTTATGGCACCGAGGCACTTTATAACTACGAATCGGTGGCAGACAGTGTAACTTTGAGTGATCTTGATCGTATGGCTAAACAGGAGTTTGGTCGAAATTCCAGCAAGTTTTCTTTGTTAATCAATCCTTAAGGGTGAAAATTAGCTGTAATTAAAACTTTACACGGTGTTAATTTGTAAAAACGGTGAAGAAATTTGCGTTTTTTTAAAATTAGTGATTGCACTTCTTGTTCTAAGCGGATAAGTTACAGGAAAGAGCGCGATACAAATCACATAATGGATTGTGGTGGTCGCGCTCATAAGATGTAGATTTAGAGAATAGGAAGAAGTAAGCGATGTTCCAAACTGATGACGTAAGAATTAATAAAGTAAAAGAACTTTTACCACCGGTTGCTGTGTTAGAGAAGTTTCCAGCGACTGAAGTCGCTTCTTCTACCACGTTTAACGCACGTAAAGCGATTCACAACATTCTTGAAGGCGAAGATGACCGCCTACTTGTGATCGTTGGTCCTTGCTCAATTCACGATCCTGAAGCTGCTGTTGAGTATGGCAAGCGTTTGAAAGTACTTCGTGATGAGCTTGGTGACCGTTTAGAAATCGTGATGCGAGTTTACTTTGAAAAACCGCGTACCACGGTTGGTTGGAAAGGTCTGATCAACGACCCTTACCTAAACGACACGTTCAAAATTAACGATGGTCTACGCATGGGTCGTAAGCTTCTGCTTGATCTTACTGATATGGGTATGCCGACAGCGAGTGAATTCCTAGATATGATCACGCCACAGTATGTTGCAGATCTTATTAGTTGGGGCGCAATTGGCGCACGCACTACGGAATCTCAGGTTCACCGTGAGCTAGCTTCTGGTATCTCATGCCCCGTAGGCTTCAAGAATGGTACAGATGGCAACATCAAAATTGCATCAGACGCTATTCGCTCTGCAAGCGCTTCTCACCACTTCTTGTCGGTAACAAAATACGGTCACTCTGCGATTATTGAAACTGCAGGTAACCCAGATTGCCATATCATTTTGCGTGGTGGTAAAGAGCCAAACTACAGTGCAGCCCATGTTAAAACGATTAAAGACGAGCTGACCACTAACGGTCTACCTGCGAAAGTCATGATCGACTTTAGTCACGCGAACAGCTCTAAACAGTTCCAACGTCAAAAAGTCGTGTCAACAGATGTTGCCCAGCAAATGGCGAACGGTGAAGATGCAATCTTTGGTGTTATGATTGAGTCGCATCTAGTTGAAGGCCGCCAAGATTTGGTTGATGGTGTAGCGCCAACCTACGGTCAATCAATCACAGATGCTTGTATCGGTTGGGAAGACACTGAGCAAGTGCTACGTGAACTGGCGGACGCTGTTGAAGCGCGTCGTAAAGCCTAAGTAAACCTCTTTAATTTTAAGCCTTTACCTCGGTGAAGGCTTTTTTATTTGTCATTTACCGCACGGCGTGCTTTAATTTGCAGCATACCGTATAGGGGAGAGGCACATGAAACTTAATAATTGGATGTTACTTGGCTTGGCGCTGGGAGTATCGGCTCCGGCTATGGCGGCTAACATGAGTAACGAACAGATCTGTACTGCAGGACTATCGTTGGCGCTGGACAAAAAACCACGTAATATCAAAACACAAACGGGTTCGGGGAAGCGTGTATTGATGTCACTTAAAGACTTTGATGGCAATTGGGAATACCGTTGTGAGGTTAGCCGCAGCAGTAAGACAATGAAGCTTGAAGCGAGAGAAGCCCTTAGAAATGACACCTACTTAAATCAAACTATTCGTTACAAGGTCACTAATAGTGCGAGATCGATTGAAGTACTCATGAAGAAGCGTCAATCTGGTGTAAAAAGTGAGACTTACAACGCGATGCAACTGAAAAGCTAACAGGCCTCTAGGTAACATAGATTTTCGGAATGGGCATAGCACTTTGCGTGTTTTGCCATTTCCTGTTCTTTACGATGTAGTGCTACCATAAATATAGAACCAGCGCCATTTAGACAGGGAGTGCGGCTTGACGGAATTTTCACCTCATCAAATACACGTTCAGCGTCAAACCGAGAACCCATTACTATGGTCTGTACTCAATGTAGTAGAGCAGCAGACCAATGGCCTTCAAATCCACAAACTGTTTGCTGTATTGGCTGAAAAAGAACTTATCCCAATCCTCGATGACAGCGCAGAGAAAGATCTATTCAAACGAAACTTCTTGCTAATGAATGCTCTTTATCAGCTTCAGGCTATATTGTTACCTGAGAAATGGTTACAAGTTGAAGCGATGGACATTCGTTTAATGCCATACAATCCCTCCCAACATAAGGTTACCAATGAAGACCCATTGCGTGATTATTATCTAGATTGGTCACATTACGAGGCGGACAACCGAGAAGTAAAGCGGCTACTTGAAGAGTTTTGGACCCGATACAAGCAGCATGTTGGTGTTGGTGAGGTGACAATGTCACAAAGGCAGGCTTTGGCTTGTTTTGAGCTGGATGAATCAGCGACACAAAAGGAGATACGCCATGCTTGGCGTAGGTTAGCCTTGAAATGGCATCCAGATCGGTCGGGTGGGGATACAGAAAAGTTTCGGATTTATTGTGAAGCGTGGTCATTGCTCAAGGAGCAGTGACCACGCTGTGCTGAACTATTTTGTGTAGCGAAAGGGCGTTGTTTAATGAGAGAGTGTTGTTTAGCGAGGCTGTCTCATTTTTCCAGCTCGAAGACGGTTTAGGGTCGCAAGTACATCAACAACGCGTGGCTTTGCAAGATCGCCCGAGTTTGGCATGGTTGCACTCCAGTTTCCCTCTAACAGTGTCGCAATATCTTTTGGTGGATGCATTGACCAGCCTGGATTTTGCGCAAACTGGAACAAAGTCCAGCCAATTGCGTTGAGCTCTGAGTTCGATTCCAATTGTTCTAGTGCTTGAACATCGATATGCTCTTTACCAAATCTTAGGTTGTTTCCACCTTTACCAGAAACGCGATACTTACCGTCGATAAGCAGTTTCTGTAGGTGAGCGCAATCTACATGGCGAGGCGGGATCAGTTCAATCGGCTTCTCACACTCGTTTTGGCGCTCTGTTGGGTGAAGCTTGATCACCTCACGCGCTTTCTCTGTTACATCAATCGCTTGGTAGTCGTGCATTTGAATCACAGTGTCAGCTACGTCCAAGTAATCACCTGAACCACCCATTACGATGATGGTTGAAATATCTAGCTCATCACGAAGTTGTCCAACTCGATCGACAAATGGAGTGATAGGTTCATCGCCCTTGGAAACCAACGCCTGCATACGCTCATCACGGATCATGAAGTTTGTTGCTGAGGTGTCCTCATCAATCATGATGGCTGTCGCACCAGACTCAATAGACTCTTGAAGCCAAGCCGCTTGAGACGTAGAGCCTGAAGCATCCTGAGTGCTAAAGTCGCTGGTCTGTTTACCAAATGGCAAGTGATTGATGTAGTTACTTAAGTTTAGGTTGTGGATTGAGCGACCATCTTCTGCCTTGATTTTACAAGCATTGTTGAGAGTCACCACACCTTCGCGACCATCTCCCGGGATATGATCGTAAATCGCTTTCTCTAGTGCGTTCAGAAGTGTGGATTTACCATGGAAGCCGCCACCAACAATCAGGGTAACACCTGCAGGAACACCCATGCCTTTTATGTCACCTTGATTAGGGCGCGTCAGAGTCACCTCTAAAGAAGCCGGTGATGTGAATGGCACCGCCTCTTTCATAGGTAGGTCGCAGTTACCAGCTAGACGAGGAAGAACACTACCGTTAGCAACAAAAGCCACAAGATTTTTGGCTTCAAGCTGATCACGTAACATGCCTTGGTCTTCAATCACTTCACAGTGATGTTTCAAAGCTGTGATATCCAGTTCGCGATCAATTGTCGCTTTACGAATGTATTTTGGTAAATGGAAAGTCATGATGTTGATCGCTTTCTTCGCCAAAATGCTGCGACCTTCGGCCGGCAGATTGATGCGGAAGCGAAGCTCAATCCCTTCATCAGTAAACACTACAGCCGTTGAATCCAGAACGGTTTGACCGGTTGTTGAAATCGAGACGCTATTCTCTTGTTTAGCAAATAAAGCAAACTGCCTAGCAAGATAATCACGCGCAGCAATCTGGTAGGCCGGTGATTGCTCTTTTAGCCATTCTAGGCCTGTTGGTGCCCAGCGGCGAAAAGCGCGCACTCGTGAGGCTGCTGCGTATGGATCAGACTGAACGTGATCGATGTGAAACTCAAAATCAGTGAAATCGTAGCTACCTTTAATTTGTTGGTAAGCACGATAATTTTGCTTTTCGATCTTTTTAAGTTTGGCTATGAGTAGATCCATGTCGAATGTCTCGAATTTCAAAAGGTTGGTGCGCGATTATAGGAGGCGAACCATCGCGGGTAAAGGGTTTGCTTGAATAATAGCAAATCCATTTTGGATGTTGAGCAAAAGCCGGGAATTTGGCTAGCGAATAACAAAATTTTTCGGTGGTGGATACTGTTTTTGTAGTTCGATTTCAAAGATGTCACGAGGCATCGGTTTAGCGTAGTAATAGCCCTGTCCGACATCGCACTGCTCATTGGAAATAAACAAGTGTTGTTCGCGCGTTTCAACGCCCTCAACAACGACTTGCTTGTCGAGCTTTTTGGCTATGTTGGTGATGGAGCGGAAGATAGACTTGTCTTGGGGGCTATCAAAGATATTAATCAAAAATTCTTTGTCGATTTTTAGTGCACTAAACGGCAGCTTCCTAAGGTAATTGAATGAGGCATATCCAGTACCGAAGTCATCAAGAGCAAACTTCACTCCTAACAATCTGAGGGTATCAATATTGGATTTGGCTACCTCGAAGTTGGTAACGAGGCAGCTTTCGGTGAGCTCTAGTTCGAGGTTTTTAGGTGGCAGCTCATACTGCTCTAGTAAGGCAGCTACTTTACTAGCAAACGTAGGTAAGCATATTTGTTTAGCGGAAACGTTGATTGACAAACAGAAGTCCGGAGAAAACTCAATCCACTCTGAAGCACGATCAATAGCGTTACTCAATACAAAATAACCAACCTCGATAATCAGCCCATTTTGCTCCGCCATGTGGATCAGGGCTTCATTGGACATCTCTCCGAGCACTGGGTGTTTCCAACGAAGTAGAACCTCGGCGCCAGTCCATTTTTTAGAAGCAAGATCGACCTTAGGCTGAAAGTACAAAATAAGATCATCGTTTCGTACTGCTTGGAGTAGGTAGTGCTCTAACTGGTTGAATGCTTTCTGGCTCTGTTGGTCAGCTTGGGTATAAAAAGAGACGAGTTCCCCGGATTCTTTACACGCTAACGCAGCGTGGAACGAGTTATCAATAAGTTGGCTGGCGTCTTGAGTGTGAAAAGAGTTGGCTACCCCCATATAGCTGTGTAAATGGACTTCTTGCCCTTGATAGAAAAAACCTTGTTTGGCGACTTGTGAAATCTGTTTGCACAGTCTGGGTAGGCATTGATCGTCAAAAGAGGGAACGACGGTAGCGAGGGCAAGTTCCGTTGTAGAGATCCTGGCAAAGTAGTGGATTTGAGCGGTGACTTCTGAGACTTTTAGCTCAAACTCTTTTAATAGTTCATCCCAACCTTCACAACCGATTCGGGCTTGTACGCGTTCTCCATTGGTAAATTGAACCAGTATGACGCTCAAATAGGCCTCACCGTTAACAATTGGCACGCTATCGAACGAAGCTAATAACGCGTTCTCTAAACCTGAACGATTGAGCATGTTCGTCGCGAAATCGTGACTGAGTTGGTAGAGCATACGCTTTTCCAACTTATGCTTGTCGTGGTTAACCGTATCGACTAAGTGTTGATGTTCCGCTTTTTTGCGTTGATAGCCGCGCCGAATGGATTTGATCTTTATTGCTGTCTCTTTTCTAGCCAACCATAGCGATAGTGTTTGTTGTAAGCGATATAGCAAATCAAAAGTTTGAGATTGCTCTTCGCACAAGACGAATGCAACGCCTACAGGGCGTTTAGACAGAGAGTGGACGGGTTGGTAATTCAATGTGAACGACCGGCTTGGACTAAGTAATGACTGCAACGCGCTTAGAATAGGATCTTCTTCTGTTCTTAGCTCAATGCATACAGTGAACTCTTTAGCACTAATTTGCTCTGTTATATAGACTAGTTTCAGGCAGTTATATTCCAGAGAACACCAACCGAAAATAGACCTAGCGTTAGAGGCGGTATTTGGTGCTCGCATACTGGCGATGATTTCATCTCGCTCGTGACCATCCATATTCTGAAGAATGGACAACTTATCTTTTCTCTTCAATGTATACCACATCCTGTGGTTAGGCTTCGTCATCTTTGTCGAAGCGAATAGCTGGTTGTTACAGTATAAGAGCTGTATTGAAGTTGAGAGAGAATATCTAGCAGAGTTTGATCAAACGAGATGATTATTCAACGTATTCTCAAAGTTGAGAAGTGATGGCTTCTGTAAAGAAATAACGGCGAAAGAAATGGTTATCTTTCGCCGAATGATTTTATGGCTTTAGACGTTTTAACGCT
This sequence comes from Vibrio sp. CB1-5, assembly GCF_059412285.1. Taxonomy (NCBI): domain Bacteria; kingdom Pseudomonadati; phylum Pseudomonadota; class Gammaproteobacteria; order Vibrionales; family Vibrionaceae; genus Vibrio; species Vibrio sp. CB1-5. The sequence continues at coordinate 25,891 of NZ_JBJHPB010000012.1, forward strand.
TCAACATCTTGCGGTTGGCTGTAATCAATGTCATCAAATCCAAAACCATTTAAGTTTAAGAACGAGCGTTGGAAGCCTTCGAAATCGCCAATTTGCTTGAAGTTGTCTTGATTCATTTCAGATAGACGTTGCTGAACCTTATCTTGAACTTCGGGTTTGAGCTCCCAGTCGTCCATGCGAATCAAACGCTCACCATCCAGAGGAACCTTGTCTTGACCGTAGAGCTTGGTTGCAAACAAACGTTGCATTTGCTCAATACATTCCTCGTGCATACCTTGCTCTTTCATGGTTTTGTACAGAGCAAGTAGGTATGGTGACAAACCTGGGATGAACACACTGGCTTTAGTGACGAGTGCTTTACATACCGCAGCATAGGCATTGCCATCAAAGTTAGATAGCTCAAGATTGAGCGCATGACTTGTTTGATGTAAATCGACCTTGGCACGACCTAACGTACCGTCAAGATAGATCGGGTGAGTGATCTCAGGGCCAACATAGGAAAAAGCGACGGTTTTGAAGCCGTTAGCGACGGAATCAGAGTTGACTAGGGTGTCAATCCAGCTTTCCCAATCTTCACCACCCATGACTTTTAAAGTGCCTTCAATTTCTTCATCTGACGCGGGTTCTAGCAGAGTATCCTCCCACTCTTGTGTTTCAAGGTTAATGATTGAGCCTGAAACTGCTTCACCAATCGGTTTGATAGCGGAGCGCCAGAATTCACCGTCTGCTTTTGGTCTTACGCCTGTAGCTAGACTATAGATAACGAGGTCAACTTCACCTTCAAAGTAAGTTTCTATGGCTTCAATAACTTGTTCACGAACATCTTGAGAGAACGCATCACCAACGATATTGATGGCGCGTCGGCCTGCTTGTTGGGCACGTTGTTTGAAGTAGATGTTGTTGTACCAACCAGCAGTTCCCAATCCTTTATCAGAGGGGCCTCGCTCAAAAGAAACACCAATGGTATCAGCGTCTGCACCACCAAATGTGAGGGCAATGCGGGCCGCTAAGCCAAACCCTGATGATGCGCCCAAAATAAGCACGCGTTTGGGGCCTTTTTTGATCGGGCTAGCCGATTTAACGTAAGCGATTTGGTCATCGACTGCCTTTTTGCACCCTTGTGGGTGAGAGGTCTTTGCGACAACACCGCTGATAACTGGTTCAACTATCACTGTATACAACCTATCTAAGACGATGATAAAAACTCAAGATAGCGTAAAGTGTTGTAAATTATATTGAGCTAGGGCATCAAATTGGCGATTCTGAGCGTATTTACTCAGCAACAATGTTGCTAAAATCGCCAATTAGCCATTTAAAGGTGCGGCTTTAGTGCTTCAGCCACAAATTGTGCGATGAATGGTTGAGCATCAGGCTTAGGGTGCAAACCGTCTTGCATCATCCATTCTGGCTTGACGATAACTTCTTCAAGGAAGAAAGGTATGAGTGGAATGTTGTGCTCTGAGGCCAGTTTTGGGTAGATGTTCTCGAACATGGTGCTGTATCGCTTACCATAGTTAGGCGGTACACGAATTTGCATTAAAAATACGTTAGCGCCGGCTTCTTGGCTTTGAGTAATTAATGTAGATAGATTGCGCTCAATGATAGGCGGCTGGAAGCCACGCAGTCCATCATTCGCACCGAGCTCAATAAGCACATAGTCGGGTTGGTGTTCGCTCAGCAAGCCGGGCAGTTTTGCAAGACCGTTGCCCGTGGTGTCGCCTGACACGCTGCCATTGATGATGTTGTACTCGGTATCATCGTCAGATAGGTGCTCAGAGAGCATTGTTGGCCAACTGAGGTCTGCTGACATGTTGTAGCCAGCGCTTAGACTGTCGCCGAGAATAAGAATAGACGTCGCCTTTGCGTGAAAAGAGGCCAAGGAAACAAAAATAATAATCAAAGAGGAAAGTTGCCGAATCATGAGTTCTTCCATAATCAAAGCTGAATCAGTGTCCAAAGTAGTGTCTACGAAAACGGAGCATTTAACAATCCTCGAGGATGTGAATCTGTCGATTCAAGAAGGAGAGTCCATTGCTATCGTTGGAACGTCTGGGGCAGGAAAATCCACGCTAATGACGCTATTGGCTGGCTTAGACGTGCCAAGCAAAGGCAATATCCAACTACTTTCTAATCCCATTTCTCAAATGAGTGATGAAGACAGAGCCAGTATTCGTAGTGAGCACCTCGGTTTTGTATTTCAGAGTTTTCTATTAATCCCAAGTTTATCCGCACTTGGCAACGTGACTTTGCCCTGCCTTTTAAAAGGCGAGCAAGAGGACGAAGAAAAAGCACGTCAACTTCTCGAGTCGGTCGGGCTTGGACACCGTATCGACCACTTACCATCGCAGCTTTCTGGTGGTGAGCAGCAACGCGTCGCTATTGCGCGTGCCTTTATGACTAGTCCTAAGATACTCTTTGCAGACGAACCAACAGGGAATTTAGATCAGAATACGGCTCATAAAATTGTCGAGCTATTGTTTGATCTCAACCAGCAACATGGCACAACGCTCGTACTCGTTACTCACGATCTATCGCTAGCTAAACGTTGCGATCGCATTTTTCACATGAATGCGGGTCGGCTTGAACAGGAGTAGCGGATGTCACAACAGCAAACGAGTTCTACAAAAATCAGTTCCGAGCACAAAAGCAGTAGTGCGAAGTTAAACAATCGCCTTGTGAAATGGAGTTTTGACGAAATTAGGCAAGGGCAACTTTGGCCTATCGCTATTTCCTTGACCCTGATTATCGCCTGCATTTTTGGCTTAGCGGCACTCGCAGAGCGAATGGAACAGGTCATTGTCAAACAGGGGAAAGATGCGCTAACTGCTGATTCCATCTACATTTCAGCGAACCCGATCACACAGGAAAACACTCAATTTATCCAAGATTCAGGGCTGGAAACTTCTTGGTATACACGCTTCGCAACGATGTCGTTTAGTGATAGCGGCATGCAGTTGATAACGGTAAAAGCCGTGGATTCAAAGTTCCCACTTCGTGGGACATTAACTTTAGGATCTGAACAAGGTACACAAGACCAGGTCAAAGAAGGGGAATTGTGGCTGGATAGCCGAATAGCCGAGCAGTTGAACGTTTCCAATGGTGACGTTGTCACTATTGGTGATACTGAACTTGCTGTGAGTGGCGTTATTTTAGAAGAGCCTGGTATTAGCTTTAATCCGTTTCAGCAAATGCCAACTGCTTATATTCACCAGAGCTCTGTGGATGAAACCGGTGCTGTTCAGCTTGGTAGTCGTGTGCAGTTTCGCGCATATTTAGTTGGTGATGAGTCAAATATTGACGCACTCAAGCAGCAAATCGAACTCACCCCAAGTGACCGATGGCGTGACCAATCTTCAGGTAGTCGAACCAATGATATCTTCGACAGGACAACGCAATATCTGTCTCTCACTGTTGCAATTATCATTATTATGGCAGCGACGACACTTGTTCTTACCTGTCAAAATTACGTGCAAAGTAGAAGACAAACGGTCGCCATGCTCAAAAGCCTTGGTGCTAGTAAACATTGGTTAGTACGTTGGCTTTCAATCCAAACCTTGCTGCTTGTGAGTATGTCGGTTGTTGCTGGGCTGCTACTAGGGATGGGTTTAGAAACGCTTCTTCGCGTACCTCTTACGGATCTACTGCCAGACCCGCTTCCTACTTATGGTTTTAAACCGGCCGTCATCGCTATCGTATCTAGCATGCTCATCGGCGTTCCCGCTCTGGGTATCCCACTGTATAAGCTGATTTCGGTGTCTTCAGTAGAAGTGTTGCAAAGTGCTGATGAGAAGCGTGGAGGATGGATTTACTTACTCGTTTTGGTCCCGGTTATACCTCTACTCATTGCCTATCGCGACAATAACCTGGTGTGGATTGTACTTGCAGGCATTGTTGGTCTGTTTGTTGTTCTTGCCGCCATTAGTGTGCTGTTTACGCTGCTCTTAAGTCGTCTATCTTTGCCAATTTCGATGAAACTCGCCGTTAGCCGTATTAACCGCAGTAAACGTCATACGGGACTGCAGTATGGGGCATTAGGTCTTTCGCTGATGCTGCTTACAACCATTTGGTTGGTGAGAAATGATCTACTAAGTGATTGGCAGAGAACGCTTCCAGCTGATGCGCCAAACGCGTTTGCACTTAATATCGCCGATTACGAAAAAGAGGCTTACCTGAGTGCTCTAGATGGTAACAACATTGACCGCTCACAAGCGTTTCCGATCTCTCGAGGGCGCTTGACGTTCATCAATGGCGAAGATGCACAAACTAGACAGAAAAAGGGTATTGATGAGGAAGATGCGCTAAGTCGAGAACTCAATTTTACCTACGCCGATACGCTTCCTGACTACAATGATGTGCTTTCTGGTCAATGGACGCCGACAGGTGGCGTCTCAGTAGAAAAAGAGGTGGCTGAAAACCTTGGTCTCAAGATTGGTGATGAGCTTGGCTTTACCATTAATGGCCAAGAGGTAAGGGCAGTGATCAACTCTGTTCGATTTGTTGAATGGAGAGACATGAAGCCCAATTTTTACTTCATCTTTACTCCAGATGTGTTAGCGAATATACCAAGTGCATGGTTGGTGAGCTTTCGACTTGAAGATAAGGACAATGATTTGATAGCCACCTTATCACGTAACCATCCAACGGTCAGTTTGGTGGACATACGTTTGATGGGAGAGAAGATACAAGGTCTACTCAGTCAGATAGTGTGGTCGATAACTGTATTAGCGGCATTAGGAGTACTTTCAGGAGTGCTGTTAATCTTTACCTTACTCAGGTTGAGCCTGTCTCAGCGCCAAGCTGAAATTCGTCTATATAGAACCTTAGGAGCAAGCCGAAAAAGGATCGTTCGAACCATTTGGGCCGAATATGGGATCATGGCGATTACCGCTGGTATTGTTGCCACATTTGGCGCAGAAATAGTGGTTGGTTCGATTATGACGATAGGTTTCGATTTACCGTGGAACTGGCATTTATCCACGTGGATAATGGTTCCCGCAATCGCTTTCGCGACATTAGCACTGGTACTTTTTTCATTGATAAGACAGATGCTTACTGCCTCACAGAAGCAGTTCGCCTAATAGTTAGCCACCGTTTTTGTTAAGTTATCCACAAAAACGGTGGATAAACTTTTGGATAACTCAAGAGTATCCTAAGTGATAAAAATCGTTAGCCTTTGATTGGTCGGTGATGGCGGGTAATCTGATTGTCATTTGGCTGTCAGAAAACTTATTCACCGATTAACTGTCAAGCGAAAACATCACAAAAAATGGGATTTTTTTTATACCTCGATGCGGCTAAAATGTCGCATCTTCATCACGTCAATCTATAAGAAATGAGTCAAGAATTCGTAAAGATGCAGAGCAGTCAGCGAGTCGCTATCATTGGTGGCGGCGTAGCAGGGTCTACGGTAGCCTTGTACCTTGCACAACAAGGCGTCGACGTGACTATCTTTGAAAAAAACAAGCATTTGGTAAGTGGACCACCAATTTGTCACTTGCACGCTGGCGGCAATCTATATCGAGAAATCTCCGAGCAGCATTGTCTTGAACTCTTAAAACAGTCGATCGAGTTCGTCCGCTTCTTTCCATCAGTTATTAATGTGCGCCCAACGGTAATCGCAGTTCCACATGGCGATGATGGTGAGCCTGACGCCTTGCTTCCTCGATTAAATGTGCTTCGTAATGCTTATAGAGAGTTAGTTGATCTGGATGGCAACAACCAAGTTTTAGGGAAACCTGAAGACTATTTCTATGAGTTCCATCGCGACGCGTTAGATGCATTGTCCGAACTTCCTTCTCCTAAAGCACCGAAAACCATTGAAGAGTGGTTAATTCCTTTTGCGAAACACACTGACTTAGAAAAGCTTAAGTACCCAGTGTATGTGGTTCAAGAATATGGACTGAGTCTGTTCCGTGTGGCGTCTTCTGTTGATCTATGGGCTCAGAAAACGGCTAACTTACACGTCCGTACCGGTGTTGAGATTAAGCAGATACTAGACCGAGACAGCCAATATTCCTTAGAACTGGCATGTGGGCAAACAGAGTCGTTCGACTTTGTCATCAATGCATGCGGATTTCGTACCGGCATCATTGACGATCAACTTGACAAACCGCGTCAAAGACTAGTGGAGTTTAAAGCTGCTTACGTTACCAAGTGGGATGAGCACCAGCATGAAAAATGGCCTGAAGTCATTTTCCACGGCAAACGAGGTACGCCTCAAGGGATGGCGCAATTAACGCCTTATCCTGGTGGCTACTTTCAGCTGCACGGCATGACTAAAGCGATTACTCTGTTCGACAATGGATTAGTACAGTCGGGCGCAAGGACATCACAGCCTCAGCTTCCTCAGCATCTGGTTGATAAAATCGATAAAGGCTGGCCGCAACAGGTACAAACAGAGCGTTCAAAAAGCGCTATTCTACACTTGGCCCAATACGTGCCAGAGTTCACGACAGCGAAACCAGCTGGGAAGCCTTTGTATGGGGCTCAGCAAATACCGGGTTCAGAGCCTAGTCTTCGCTCAGCAGATGTTAGCTTTGACGGCCAGCGTTATGCGCGACTAGAAATAGTTAAAGCGTCGTCGGCTTTACTGGCGGCACAAAAGATAATGAATCGATGGTTTGTGGATCAGAAAATGGATATGTGCCGTGATATTGAGTTGAAGCCATCGGATGTTGAGTCGGTAGCAAAACGAATCGCACGTGATCGTGGCTATCCAGAATCTCTCGCAATAGCCTACTGAGCTTCGCTAATCCTCTGTTTTATAAAGAAGAGGTAAAATAAAGGCTCGCAAATCCATATCGATTGCATATAATCGCAGTAGAGAAATACAAGGAATGCAAGATGAACGTACTAGTAACAGGTGGCGCAGGCTACATTGGAAGTCACACGTGTGTGCAGCTTATTGAAGCGGGTATGACCCCAATTATCTTTGATAATCTTTACAACGCAAAGTCAGCAGTGATTGATCGCATTGAGAAAATCACCAAGACTCGACCAGTTTTTGTTAAAGGTGATGTTCGAGATAAGCAAGCTCTGGTTGATGTGATGACCACGTACAAGATCGACTCGGTTATTCACTTTGCCGGCTTGAAAGCGGTAGGCGAGTCAGTTGAAAAGCCTCTTGAATACTATGATAATAACGTTAATGGAACCTTAGTTCTTGCTGACGCTATGCGTGAAGCGGGCGTTAAGCATATTGTGTTCAGTTCTTCTGCAACGGTATATGGCGATCCGGCTTCAGTGCCAATTACAGAATCATTCCCAACTAGCGCTACCAACCCTTATGGTCGTAGTAAACTCATGGTTGAAGAATGTCTAACCGATTTCCATAAGGCCAACCCAGATTGGACCATTACTTTGCTGCGTTACTTTAACCCGGTAGGCTCTCATCCTTCAGGTGAGATGGGTGAAGATCCTCAAGGGATCCCAAATAACCTAATGCCATTTGTTTCTCAAGTTGCTGTGGGCCGCCGAGAATGTCTATCGGTCTTTGGCGACGATTACCCAACACCAGATGGCACCGGTGTTCGCGATTATATTCATGTTATGGATCTGGCTGATGGTCACATCGCCGCTCTGAAGACGTTGAATGGCAAAGAAGCGTTATCTATATACAACTTGGGAACAGGTAATGGCAGCAGCGTACTTCAAATGGTTAAAGCGTTTGAAGAAGCTTCTGGAAAACCAGTTCCTTACAAAGTCGTTGAACGTCGTCCTGGTGATATCGCTGAATGTTGGGCCGATCCTAGCAAGGCGAACAAAGAGCTTGGTTGGAAGGCGATACGAACCTTATCAGATATGACAGCAGACGGATGGCGTTGGCAGTCGCAGAATCCGACTGGTTATCCAGAGTAATCTAGATATTTGTTGCATAAACTTAACAAAAGGCGCTAAAAGCGCCTTTTTTGATCCAAGTCGCCTTATTTATTGAATAAAAAATATCATATTGTTGAATATTTGCTAAAATGGTTTTAGTACTTAATTTAACCAGTGAAATTAGTCTTAAACCACAAAGGGGACTCCATGGAGTTAGCACTCATCATTACTTTCGTTGTAGCTGCGGTTGTAATGGTTAAGAAAGAAATGGCTGCAAAATAACCTTCATTCATACATTTTATTTACAAATCTTTTAACTGAATGAAAGTATTAACAAAAACCGACGAAAGTCGGTTTTTTTATGCGTGAAATTTGCGTATTCAACAACAAACTTTCCTTATCGTCACGACTAAAAACAATCGTTTTATTTTTAATTGCTAATCTCTTAAGGTGCACGCTCTTTCCGGTCGTTCGTAACCGCCGTTTCACACTCATAAAACAAATACCTAAAAGAGGATACTGCCATGCGCATTGCGATTCTATCTCGCAACGAAAACTTGTACTCAACTCGTCGCCTAAAAGAAGCAGGGGAAGCGAGGGGACATCAAGTGGATATCATAGATACCCTGCATTGCTATATGGATATTACAAGTAGTAACTCTAAAGTCCGTTACATGGGTGAGGAGTTGCCTCAATACGATGCGGTGATTCCACGAATTGGTTCATCCATTACTTTCTACGGAACCGCTGTGGTTCGTCAGTTTGAAATGATGGGCACTTTCTGTGTTAACGAGTCAGTAGCGATTAGCCGTTCACGTGACAAACTGCGTTCATTACAGTTGCTATCACGTAAAGGTATCGGTCTACCTCGCACTGGTTTTGCAAGCAAACCAGACGACATTCCAGATTTGATTAAAAACGTTGGCGGCGCGCCACTTGTTATCAAGCTACTTGAGGGTACTCAGGGCATTGGTGTGGTACTCGCAGAGACACAAAAAGCAGCAGAAAGTGTTATCGAAGCTTTCATGGGTCTAAAAGCCAACATTTTGGTTCAAGAGTTTATCGAAGAAGCTAACGGGGCTGATATTCGTTGTTTTGTTGTCGGTGGAAAAGTGATCGCTGCAATGAAGCGACAGGCTGCCGAAGGTGAATTCCGTTCAAATCTGCATCGTGGTGGTACGGCACAGCTAGTCAAGCTCACTAAAGAAGAGCGTGCGACAGCAGTAGCGGCGGCCAAGGCGATGGGGTTGAACTTGTGCGGGGTTGATATCCTTCAGTCGAAAAATGGTCCAGTGGTTATGGAAGTAAACTCATCACCGGGCCTAGAGGGAATTGAGAACGCGACAAGTAAAGATGTGGCGGGCCTTATTTACGAATTTATCGAGAAAAATGCCAAGCCAAACAACAATAAAACGAAAGGACGTGGTTAAAAATGGCTAAAGAGCTTGTCATAGCGGGCGTAGAAATACGCCCTGGTGAGCGTAAAGAAATCGATATCCCAGTTGCGAAATTATACACGGACGCGGAAGTAAGTATCCCAGTCCAAGTCATACGAGCAAAGAAAGAAGGACCAGTGGTGTTTGTGAGCGCCGCTGTCCACGGGGATGAGTTAAATGGCATAGAGATTATTAGTCGCCTAATTGCGGAAAACTTGAAACTGCAGTGCGGTACTTTGATTTACGTGCCTATGGTCAACGTGTACGGCGTATTAAACCAGAGTCGCTATATGCCGGACCGTCGAGATCTAAACCGTTGTTTTCCTGGCTCAAAGAAAGGATCGCTTGCAGGACGTCTAGCGCATACTTTTCTAGAGAGTATTGTTTCTCATTGTGACTATGGTATCGACCTGCATACCGGCGCTATCCATCGTTCTAACTTGCCTCAAATTCGCGCAAACTTGGAAGATGAAGAAACAAAACGTCTCGCAGAGGCGTTTGCAGTGCCAGTTTTGCTTAATGCCAACATTCGAGATGGCTCTTTACGTGAAGCGGCTGTTAACAATGGTGCGCGCGTACTTCTGTTTGAGGCAGGAGAAGCACTACGATTTGACGAGCTATCAATCCAGACCGGCGTTAAAGGCGTTCTGCGGGTATTGAAAGCACTCGGTATGATTCGCAAACGTGTCTCTAAGTCAAAAACAGAACCATTTATTGCCAACCGCAGTGACTGGACTCGCGCTGACGCGAGTGGATTCGTTAAAGAATACGTTCAGTTAGGCTCAATGGTCGAGAAAGGAGAGATCCTAGCCGACATTAATGGCCCGCTAGGTAACAACATCGGTCAGGTTACGTCTAATCGCACCGGTATCATTATCGGCAAGCAAAACATTCCTCTCGTTCAAGAAGGGGAAGCTATGTATCACATTGCGTATTTTGGAGATAACGCAGAAGAGGTATTTGAACATATCGAAATCATGCAAGAGTCGATTGTTCCAGTAGAACCGAGCATGTAACACTATGCCAAACACATATAACGACAGAATGATCATTGGCAACTTGGAAGTTTGTAGCCTTCCTGAGTTGGGTATTTTTGATTTAGAAGTACGCATTGATACGGGTGCAAAAACCTCTTCGCTTCACGTTGACAACTTACAGCGTGTGAAACGAGACGGTCGTCTATACGTTCAATATGACTTGCATCCAGATATCTACCACTTGGATGAAATCGTACACTGTGAATCGTTAATTTACGACTCTAGACGTATCAAATCATCTAACGGTGACTCAGAGCAGCGCTGCGTGATCCAAACCTTGTTCAGACTTGGTGACAGAGAGTGGCCAATTGAGATCACGCTAAGTAATCGCCAAGACATGTCTTATATGATGCTGTTGGGGCGTGAAGCTATGATAGACAAAGTATACGTTGACCCAAGCCGAGCGTTTCTGATTGACTAATCAATCAGACAAGACAGCTTTACTAGCCGCCTACGGGCGGCTTTGTTTTTGTTTGGGCTTTGGTGTGAGTGACTGACAGTTTCTGTCATTGATATGTAGTATAGAGAAATGGGGTAAAAGAGGCAAAGAGGGGATCGATTGTGGAGACAAAAAAAAAGCAGAGCACTAGGCTCTACTTTTGCGTTTAGGAGGAAAGATCACAACACTTATGCCGGCTCTAAAACGTCGTCGTTTTCCATATCGTAATCGTAGTCTTTCGAAGTTTCGGTAAACTTAGATTTACTGTTCAACGTATGGAAAGCTCGTCTTCCGCGCGCCAAGCGTACGTATTTAAGCCAGGTGTGTTCCAGTTTGGATTTCGCTTTGCTAGGGTTAACGATCACTTTTGTGAAGTGTTTTTCTTCGGCGTTTTCCGGAGTAATGTCACCGTGTTCAAGCGCTAACATGGTTTCTCCGTAAGTCACCAAGATGTCTTCTTCAATCAGTGTAAAGTCACCCGATTTCGCGAATCCGCGTGGGAACTTTACTGCATCATAAAAACGTTTCTTGCCGTGGCGAAATTGAGTTTCAGTCATAGAGACCTCAAAGCAAATAGGTAGTAAAGCAAGGTAATTCAGGGGGCTTTTTGCCATACAAAGACGCCGAGAAGCCTTAGAATCCCGTGTTGGTTCGATGCTGAAAATAGTTGGAAATGAACAATAAAGAAAACGAATTGTTTTTGTCGAATGCACAAATTTTCTTTATGCTTAACTAAGCTTAATTGTGTAAGAATACGTGGCTAACCAGAACGTTAGCTCAATCTATTAGAAATATCTTAAGAGTCACACTATGGACGTAAAAGTATTCCAAACCTTCCTTGAAGTCGCTAAGGAGAAACACTTTGGTCGCGCATCCGAAAACCTCTACATCACGCAGGCGGCGGTAAGTGCACGTATCAAGCAGCTTGAAGAATACTTTGATACGCGGTTGTTTACCCGACATCGCAACAATATTCAATTGACCTCAGCTGGACAAAGGCTGGTAGGTTATGCAGAGGTGATGGTTTCTACGCTTAAGCAAGCGACGTTTGACTTATCACTAGAGAGCAATAAAGCGCTGCAACTTACATTAGGCGGCACACCAAATATTTGGGATGCGTATCTACAAAATGGTTTAAGTGTCGTAACGGATTCTTTAACGGGTTATGGCTTTGTTGCAGAATCTCTCAGTCGCGAACAATTAAACCGTAAGCTACTCGAACGTACGCTCGATGTGGCGTTCTCTTTTGATCCCTTTAAGGTTGAAGAGTTCAAAAGTCATCAAATTGCCGAGCTGCCATTGGTGCTCGTTTCCACTGAGCCAAGTAGCATTGAGTCAGCGTTCAATAACAAATATGTTTATGTAGATTGGGGTACACAGTTCGCATTTGAACATGCTGATCGACATCCGAGTATCCCAGCCCCTTATCTGCGCACCTCAACAGGCCGTATTGCACTAGATTTTGTTTTGGAAAAGGGAGGTTGTGCATACCTTCCAGCATCGCTTGTTGAGCCTTTTATTGAGTCTGAGCAGCTGTTTAGAGTTGACGGTGCTGATGAATGGTCTCGTCCACTGTATATCAGTTACCGTAAGAACAGCACGTCTCTAGATGCAATTCTTCAGGTAGAGGCACTCATTAATAAGGTTGAGCCGACGACCTCGTTTGTCGTACAGCAAGCGGGTGAGAGTGCAGAGTAGCGTAAAAAGCCTCATTTAATGAGGCTTTTCTTTTATCAGAATGGCGTGTAGAGGCTAAGTGCGCTCAGCCAAATACGCTTCGTAATCTGGAATTTCGATATCGACTTCCTGTGAAAGCAGATTTGATTCGAACAGGAAGTTAGCCGTTGCGCGATTGGTCGCAACAGGAATATTCCAAACACTGGCGATACGCAGAAGCGCTTTGACATCTGGGTCATGAGGAACGGAATTGAGGGGATCCCAGAAGAATATCAACATATCAAGCTTACCCTCAGAGATGAGTGCACCAATTTGTTGGTCACCGCCCATTGGACCGCTAATCATACTTTTTATTGCTAGTCCGGTTTCCTTGCTCAGCATGTTCCCTGTTGTGCCAGTTGCATACAGGAAGTGACCTTGTAACTTTTCCTTGTTCTCTTGAACCCAGCGCAGAAGCTCTGGCTTGTAATGATCGTGAGCTACTAGTGCAATATGCTTGTGTGCCGGCATTGTGCGAATCGTTTTCTGCATGTAATTCTTTTCCTAGTTATCTATTTTTGAATTTGCTAATTCGAATGCACACATTTCGCTGATATGAGCGCATTAGGATTAGCTAAGCTTTAAGCTATTGATTTCAGCTTAGCTTGATACTACGCATCAACATAGAGGCTCGCAAATGGCTTCATTGATATCTGTGACAATTACTGATCTCCGACACTAAAAATAGGCCTGAATGCACTAGGGGACAAGGACTCAGCAATGACTTGTTGATCAATGGAATCAGGTGTAAGCACTTCAATGTTAGGCGCTAGATCGGTTTGATAGGGCTCGTCACGTAAATAATGCACGGCCTGGCGGATTGACAATTGACCTTGCTCTACCATTTTGTCTGTCGGTGCAAACTCTACCTTATTGCGAAGTAAGCCGCGGTAGACCCCATGACTCAGATAAATCGATAGCAGTTTTATGTTAGAATGGTGCGGTTGAGCACGCAATTCGCTAATGGCGGCTTCAATGGCAACTGCACTGCCCACGAGGTAATCGAGCGTTGAGTAGTTTTCAATAACCTCTTGAACAAGGTTACGCTGTAACTCCTTGTCATTGTCTGCCCATAACGTTTCAACAACGTTGACATCACTATCCTTTATCGCTTCAAGAAACCCCAAAATCACTGGCTTGGTTCCACCGCTCGATTCAGGGCCGGGAAGAAAAGCCACATCGACAACGCCGCTGCCTTTAGGGTGCTGCTGAGCTAGATAATTTCCAACTCGGTGTCCCATCCAGTACCAATCGACGCCAACAACCCCTTTCACATGTTTGCGTTGCGGTTTGTCTACTATGAGGTGATTGACTGTCGCAAACACGGGCGTTTCTTTTGTGTAGTCACTTAAATCGTCGCTGAATGCGGTCGGTGAGACAGTGCCGAGTATAATTGCGTCTGCGCCCCAATCACGACATGAGCCTAGCTGTAAGCGCTGTTTGTCGATGTTCGGATAGCCGCCAGATTCCAACACCTTGAGTGTAATATTTTGCTTTTCTGCTTCTGTTACCATCCCATAGTTCACCGAAAGCCAATAGGAATCTTTGAGGTGCGGGTAGATGGCACAGACTTTTTCTGACTTCGAGCCACTTTTAGGAGTAGTAGCATGTGCTGAATTACTGCTCAGTAAGACGCCCGCGGTCATCATTAGTGCACAAATTGTCGAAAAAAAGTGAGTCTTATTAGGCATATCGTCAACGTTTAGTGGTATCTAGCTCTGCTACACTGCAAAATATAGCGTAATACAGTCCAATGAGCGTCGGCAAGCGCTAAGTGTAAATGGAGTGGGTATGTTGCTCTCAAAAGCCAGTATTGGCCGTAAGTTATTGTTCTCCTTTTTAGTGATGGCATTGCTCGTATTGTTATCGACGGCGATTGGCGTGTCCGGATTTTCATTTGTCGCGAAAACTGAGCGCAATGTGGTTGATACCGCCATTCCTTCAATGCTTGAAGCGCGTGAGGTGTCTGAGCTCAGTTCGCGCATCATTGCATCGGTACAAGTGCTTTCAAACGCAAAAACCAAGCCGCAGCATCAGGAAGCTGGGCGTGCCTTGTTTTCTCGTCTCGAATCTTTGCTCATGCACATTAAATCGCTCGGCTCTGATTTCTTTGATTCCAAGTTGCTTGATAGCCTTGAACAGACCGTGCAATCAATCATCGACAGTCTTGCAGAGTTGGGGAGTTCAGTCGAGCAAACCATCACAATCGATCAATCCATTTTAGAGTTGACGACTCAGTTGCGCGTACAAGCAGAAGAGTTAGAGCAGCTCACGCGTACTCAGGTTCTCAACACCAGCACAATCGCTGTGGCTAATGTGACTCATATTTACGGTTTGCTGGAAAAAGAAAAGAAAGCGGAAGCGCTTAGTGCCTTGGACAGCTTAGTTGAAGTCGATCTTGATTTGTCAGAGAGATTGCACGAGTTGCACTTGCTTGCTTTTAAAATGCTGAATCAGATTGAGGAAGCAAGAACAGTGTCTGATCCCGGACGTATTGATGAATTGCAGCGTCAGTATCAGGCCAACATCAGTATTATGCAAAGACGAGTCCCCGGTGTTGAAGACCCGACTCGCTCAGAGCAGATGGCGTCGCTTCTCGATGAATTAGCGTCAGGTAAGACCATCTTTACGTTGCTTAAGCAGAAACATAATGAGCGTCAACGCTCGCAAAGCCTGATGCAAGAGACGCTTGAGCTGTTTACGAAGTTGAATGACACCATTTCAAAACTTGTCGATCAATCCAATGCGGCGACAACGGTAGCTGTGGCCGATTTATCTGCGACATTAAAATATGCGCAGTGGACATTGGGCGTTCTTTCTATTATTGGCTTCGTTGTGGTGGTGTTGATTGTTTGGCGAGTGGTGTATGTGTCTGTGGTAAAACGACTAGCTGAATATTCCAATGCATTGCTATCAATAGCGAAAGGTCAGCTTAATGTTGATGTTAGTGTAAAGGGTAATGATGAATTGGCTCATATGGGACAAGCGATTATCACTGCTCGCAATACAGCTCAGGCCCTTAAAGTCGTGGCAGAGGCCGAAGTTAAAGCTAAGAAAGAGCTTGAAAATCACAGAAATCAGTTAGAACAAATCGTCACCGAGAGAACACAGCAGTTACAAACCAGCAATGAAAAACTTAATCAAGAAGTGTTAAACCACGCCAAGGCGCGTAATGCTGCCGAGCAGGCGAGCCGTGCTAAATCTGCCTTTCTTGCGACCATGAGTCATGAGATCCGTACCCCTATGAACGGAGTACTCGGCACGGCAGCCTTGATGGAAGATACGTCACTTAGTGCACAGCAGTGTAACTACTTACAGGTTATCAACCGTAGTGGTCAGAACTTGCTTGCGATCCTCAATGACATCTTGGACTACTCGAAGATCGAGGCGGGGCACCTTGAGATCAGAAATAAGCCATTTGATCTCTATCGTATGGTGCAAGATTGTTATCAGTTAATGCTGGGCAAGGCTCTTGAGAAGAGCCTAGATTTCCGTTTTCACATTGAAAGTGACGTATCAGGTGTCTATTGCGGTGACGTCACCCGTCTTAGCCAAGTGCTCAACAATTTGGTTGGGAACGCAATTAAATTTACCTCGTCTGGGCAAGTGGATATCTACGTATCCCTTGACCCTGATGATGAAACCTGCGTCATGATTGAGGTCTCCGATACCGGTGTTGGGATTAGCCCAGAAGACCAGCTACGCTTGTTTGAGGCCTTTACTCAAGCCGAAAGCGGTCACAGCACTATTGGCGGCACTGGCCTTGGATTAGCGATATGCCAAAAGTTAGTCCATGCGATGAACGGTGAAATTTACGTAGATTCCTACCTTGATGAAGGCAGTCGCTTTTGGTTTGCTATTCCTTTGGAGCAGTGCGCACTAGAAGGGCAAGAGATCACCTCACCAATAGGTGGTACTGAAACCGTCAACGGTCGCGTGCTATTGATTGAAGATAACGAAGTGAATCTCATGGTGGCAGAAGGTTTTCTTGTCAATATGGGGCACCACGTAATCGCAGCCGAGACGGGGGCGGATGCCAAAGTGATGTTTACTGAACACGACTTTGATATCGCGCTGGTGGACATTAACTTGCCAGACTGTAGTGGTATAGAGCTACTTAAAGCACTCAGAGACATAGAAGATCAGAAAGCGATAAGTGAAAAGACCCCCATGATTGCAGTATCGGCTCATGTGTTTAACGAAGAAGTGGAATCTTACCTAGAAGCCGGGTTTGATGGTTACCTTCCGAAACCTGTCGACAGAGAAGATCTGCGAGACACAATACAGCAGCATCTCGCCAATAAGGTAACGACCTACTTGGCATCGGAAACTCAACCCTCTCAAACGGAGTTAAAGAGTTTGGAAGAATCGTTGGTCATTGATGATAAAGTGCTGCGCGAGGACTTGTCGATATTAGGTCATGACAGAGTGAGCAAAATTGTCGATGCCTTTATAGAGTCTAGTCAGCAAGTCATTGAAGAGCTTGAAAGGGCAGCTCAAACGGATGACGATCATGAGGTAAAAGCATTGGCCCACAAGCTTAAGGGCAGCGCGGCAGCATTAGGTTTAACACAGCTGTTCGAAATTTGTCTTGCTATCGAAACTGCCGATGATCATATTGGTCGATTGCTTTCAGTCCTAGAGCTTTTAATTCAGTCAAGACAGCAATCCGTTAATCGCTTACGAGGTATGCTAAATAGCTAGTGCTGTATAAATATACAGGCTGCTGTTTTTCGCTACTTTTTTGACCATTAGCGAGGCTTGTTGGTAATAAAAAGCCAAACAAGAAGAAGGGCCCCATGTGGGCCCTTCTTCGTTATACAGCTGGTTTTAACCTCACCATTCATCATCAAGGTAGGTTCGGTGTTCAACTGCATAGGGATCTTCATCAATCCCTTTGTTAGAGAGTCCTCTCAAGTGTTCGAGTTGATGTTCCAACATGTTGACGGTCTCGTAGTCACCGTCTGAACAGGCAACATAAATCTGTTGCTCGATGGCTTCTATGCTATCTCTAATGCTCATCTTACACCTCCTAAGAGTTCCCGCGAGCACTTTTCTGTTCTCAAAACAATTCTATCTATTCTCAAACCGATTATAGTCCAACAGCCCGAATTCGATAGGTTGAGTGCGTTGGTAAAACTCATGAACTTGGTCACTAAACTGCCAAAAATCAGGAGAACTACGTCTAACTGCATAATTGTCGAGCAGTTTTACATAGCCTTCTTCACCGTTGATACTCCGAAGTGCAACGACAAAATTTTCGATCTCTGACTCTTTGAGACTTAGATACGCGCCTGGGTAACTACCGATCACACCTCGAACAAACGTGAGGTCATCGTTTTTATAATCGCGATTCTTTTCTTCAGAGAACAGGCTTGAGATGTTGATGTGTGCATTATTATGAAGCAGGGTAAACAGTTGTTGGTTGCCATTCTCGGCTTCAATCATCACCATGACGATTTGAGGCACGGTTTGCAGTCCTTCTCCTCCTATATCATCGATACTACGAAGCAATGCTTCGTTTTTCTCAGACAAACCGGTATTGACGATTTTGAATCTGTCGTGAAGTACTGGCTGGAGTTTGCTCTGCAATTTACCATACAACTCTTGTTTATAGTCCTCGGTTAAATAAAGCTCTTGAGTTGGTTGGCTGAACGGTTTGATGTTGCGCTGCAAAAACTCACTAAATTGTGGGCTTTGTTCTTGATACCAACTACTGAACTCTTGGTGACGTACGGTATTTGGCAATAAGGCTAAAAAGTTACTTTCACCTTCCATTCGCAGGAAGTCCATGAACATGCGAGTGATTAACTGATGGCCAAAGTTGCCATAGACGTCAAAACCAGCCACCAGCAAGTAATGGATACGCTCTAAGAGGGCGTAATCAAGGATCCATGCCGTCTTAGGCGGCGTGCCCACCATACCTTGAACGACTGATGCACTATCAAAATGACGGAAAACAGTCAGCGCTGCATTTGGATTCTCGCCACTGCCGGTCCACAGTACGTCGGTAGTCAGGTGTTTGCCACCTTCAAACCATTTATTCATGAACTCAGATTTTGCTTCTAGATAGCGAGTTTGTTGATTTGCGTATTTCACCCAATTAGTAATTGGAACGGTGTTGCTTTCTAGCTCACTTGGCAGCTTCAAGTTATCTGCTTGCTGCTGATAAAACTCATTCACTTCTGGTAAGTCTGCTTTGTCTGGGTCGAGGAAGAAGACCCAAAAGCGATCATTAATGACGTTCAGAGCTAGCTGACCGCGACACACAGGCCCCTTAATGTAGGCCATAATCGTATTCTGAGCATTATCGAGCATGAACTTGAAGCGTGCGTTCACCGGAAGATCTTTAAATGCCGTCATTGGGTTGGCCGAGACGGCGATATCGTAACTAGGAAGGGTATTCACCTCATAGCTGGGTTTAATGAACCATTGATACCAAGACTCGAGCCTTAGCGTGTTAAGAGCAAAAGGCATGTGGGTTTTATCTACAATTGTGCTTCTTACTGGAACGAGGCGGTAGTAGACACGGTCAACACCCGGGGCATCATAAGGTCGTCGAGTCACGATTCTATCTATAGGCTTACCAGGCGGTGTTGTAGAACGAATGATAGTAAAAAAGCGTCGCTCGGTTTCTACTTCTGAGAAATAGAGGTGAGCGAGATAGAGGTGCTCATAGATATACCTTGCCGTCAGCTGGTTTTTTAAATCATTATGATTGAGCAGCTTTTCATATTCATTGACGAGGCTTTGCTCTTCCTCTGTGAGTGGCAGTGGTGCATTCATTTGCGCGCCATTACCAAGCCATGAGATCAGCGTTTGGTACTCAGTGTTGGTAATGCCAGGCATACCGTAAGGCATTCCCCAGAGAGGGTAATCGGCTTCGTAGGCATCATATTCTTCAATCGTTGGGCAAACTTGGGTACGATCGATGGAAAAATCAAATCCTTCAAGTTGATCTGTTTCTGGTAAAGGGTGACGTGCTTTTTGTGTCAGCATTCTTGCTACTAAGCCTGCATCCAAGTTGCCAGACAGAGATTGTTCACGCTCATTGAGCACTGGAAAGAATCCTAGTTTTCGCCACTCGGCAGTAGACTGAGCATCTTCAAATAAACGAGTAGGCTGTGAGGCAGTTAAACGGGTACCTTGATAGACAAGTTCTTTGCTTGAACCACGGTCAATACCATCAACGGAAGAGAGTTTCAGCTGACAAGGGGCGTCGTAGCATGCGTGACAAACGACACAGCGATTGTCGATGATAGGTTTTACTTCGGAGAGGAAGAAGTCTGATTCGGGGGAAGAGACAGGAACGGTACGTTCTCTTACTTCTGGTTTACCAAATAGCTGGTCATAATTGAGCCCTGCGTAAGTGGCGCACCCCGAAAAAATCAGGATCAGCAGGGTGAGTGAAAATCGTTTTATTGTCATATTGTGCTCTCAATGCATCGCATAGTGCGAGTTTTTCCTTTTGCATAGAGTTAATTTTCATTGATAACTCGATAATTTTCCAACTATAAATCCAAAACAGCGCCTCAATAATGTTCTGAATAGACAAAAAAAGCCTGACGATAAATCGTCAGGCTTCAATGCGATGGTACTTTTAAAGTGAGGGAATTAAGCTGTTTTTAGCTCAGCTGCCTTCGCTTCAGTAATCGGTTTAGTCACAAGCGACAGTACGATACATACGCCCATCATAACCGCAGAAATTGTGTACGCTAGGTTGTAACCACCACCATGAGTCATTGAGTAACCCACGATAGCTGCACCGATCGCGCCGCCGATACCCCAAGACGTGTAAAGCACACCGTAGTTAGTACCGTAGTTCTTAAGGCCGTAGTACTCAGCGGTTAGTGATGGGAATACCGCTAGTAGTGTACCGTAGCCAACGGCTGCAACTGCAGTACCGATGATCAACATGAACTCAGAAGTAAACGTTGAGAACAGTACCATGTTCACACCCTGAAGGATGAACGCTAGCATTAGTGTACGTACGCCGCCGATCTTATCAGACAGGATACCCGCAGCAATACGACCACCAGAGTTAAAGATAGCAAGCAGAGAAGCCAAGTAAACTGCGTTCGGTAGGTTAGCTTGAACGCTTGCAATGTTGGTGATGTTACCAATGATCATCAGACCAGCAGCTGCTGCGAACGCATACATTACCCATAGAGAGTAGAACTGAGGCGTTTTTAGCATTGCTTTCCAGCTCATGTCGGCCGCTTTCTTAACTTGTACTGGTGCTTGACCTTCTTTTACTTTTGGTTCTTGTGGTTGATAACCTGCTGGTGGGTTATTGATAGTTGCCGCTAGTGGTACAGCAATGATAAGAACACCAACACCTAGCACCATAAATGTAGAGCTAATACCCATAGAACCAATCAGAGAAGAGGTTAGGGGAGCTAGGTATACTGCTGCTAGACCAAAACCTGCTGCGATAAGGCCATTAACCATGCCTTTCTTCGAAGGGTGGAACCACTTCATTGCAGAAGGAGAGAGACATGCGTAACCGAAACCGATACCCGCACCAGTGATCATACCGAACGTGATGTTAAGCATCATAACTGATTGAGCAAAGCTAGAAGCAATCATGCCAAGGCCAGTTAGCGTTGCACCCAAAATTAGGATGTTACGTGGACCCATACGGTCTTGAAGTACGCCAGCCACAAGAAGGCAGATAGAAAAAGTAATGGTCGCGATAGCGTAAGGAGATGACGCGTCTGCTGCACTCCAACCCCATTCACTTACTAGGGCTTTGTTAAATACACTCCAAGCATACAGGATGCCAAGACAAAGGTTGATACAGAATCCTGCAATTAGGATTCGCATAGCTTTATCAATCTTGCTCATTTTTGTTCTCTGATATGTCGAACAGCGTTCGGGGGTTAAACACTCAAATTAAGTTTGCGTTTATCAACAGATGACGCAAAGGAGCGCGGATTATAACCAATATTCCTACAATTGGAATCGATTTTTCCGAATTAATTCAATTAACCTATTCATGTAACAAAGGTGTAAACTTGATATTAATTTGACGTGTGAATTATTGCCTTGGGTTGTGGGATCACAAAATTAGCAAGTATTAAAAAAAGTCAGTTGTAAATACATTGTTATAGAATAATTTTTCTCACCAGTAAAATACGTAACATACTGTTACCCAAGGCGATCTGTGTTTTCGATTGTTGTCTAATTGTAACGAGAAATGAATGTGTGAAATTCGCACTAAAAATGGTCAAAAGGCAAGCTTGAAATGTTATCAATAAGGAATCACAATATAGGCAAAATGAGATTTCAAAATTGAAAATGGATATTTCAAACCCGTTTTTGATTATTTGTTGAGGTGACGTATGTTCATGACCAAAATTCTAATGTTGCTAGGTGTGTCTCTTGGAGCAGGTTACGCAGCCGCTGACCACATCCACTCGTACCTCCTTGGCTTATCAATCGCTTCTCTAGCGGTGGGTGCTTGTTACATGATTGCATTTGCAAGTACACGTTTCCCACAATTTGCAATGGGACTGTTGCTATTAGGAACAATTGCAAAACTTGTCGTCACCGTTGTAGGCGTAGGATTAAGTATCTCCAATGACCTAATTACCTCACCCATTGTGTTTGCATTGTCTTATCTGTTCTACATCATCGCCGTGAGCTACTTGTGGTTTAGCTACCGTGATAGCATTACGCCAGTACCTAAAACCCTTAAGGCGCAAGCAGCATAATCATATAGTCGGGTATGTTACCTTTAAAATTTAAAGCGCTGATTCACGTTAGTGAATCAGCGCTTTTTTCGTTCTCGGTGTTACTTTTTACAACTCGGTAGACGACGTTTTATTCTGATTATCCCAACCCCGATAC
The DNA here is from genome assembly GCF_059412285.1 of Vibrio sp. CB1-5. Classification (NCBI taxonomy): domain Bacteria; kingdom Pseudomonadati; phylum Pseudomonadota; class Gammaproteobacteria; order Vibrionales; family Vibrionaceae; genus Vibrio; species Vibrio sp. CB1-5. The sequence continues at coordinate 48,189 of NZ_JBJHPB010000012.1, forward strand.
TTTCCTTACTGCTATACGGCGTTACTAATCATTAACGAATCGTTGTCTAGTTATTGCTAGAGTGGTGACAGCGGTATGCTGTCACCATAGTGGCATTAGAATAGGTATTCTAACGTCACTGACCAGTTTCGACCCGGTTGAGTATAGATATCGTAGTTTTTCGGAGACATTGATCCCGGTACTACCGATTTCGATCTCAAGTCATCGTGTAGCCAGTATTTAGTGTCAAACGCATTAAACAAGCCAGCACGCAAAGTAAGATCCTGCATTGGACGATAGTAGGCGGTAAGGTCTACAACAGCGTAACCCGGTGCGTCGACATTCTTATCGTTTTCTGCTGCGTCTTGGTCTTGCCATTCTGTTTTGCGGCTTGCCATAGTCAGAGAGCTTAACAAACCCCAATTGTTAGCTGCATTGTCGTAGCCCAGAGCAAACACCGAGCGCACAGGTGTAATGGTATCAAGTTGTTCGCCAGTCTTTTTGTCTTCACCATCTGTATAAGTCAAAGAGAAGCGAGAATACATACCTTGAGGAGCGCCTAGCCATTCATCAAGCGCGACATTAGTTGAGAACTCAACGCCACGAATGTCAACGTTATCTAAGTTGACCATTGTATAAACATCTTTACCGCTACCCGGATCAGACCCGAGATCGTTTTGAGAGATGAAATCAGTGTATTGATTGTAGAAGCCAACCAGTTCATAAGTGGCATTTTGAGATTGGCTTCTGAATCCGAGCTCATAGGATGTGCTGCGTTCAGATTTTAAGTTCGGGTTTGCCTCGATAATGGCACCTTGATTATAGGTGTAATAGAGATCGTGAACGGTTGGTGCTTTAAAGCCTTGGCTTACCTGACCAAATACACTGTATTGTTGGCTCAAGTGGTAAACAGCGCCCAGTTTTGCTGAGAAATCATCATCTTGATATGGACTGACTTCGTTACTGTAACCATCACTTTCCTTTGGAGCGGTTTTAAAGCTGTCGTAACGTAGACCCGCATTCAACACTAATCGCTCATTCAGCAAGAAGATCTGATCGTCAATAAACAAGCCAAAGTTTGTGGTAGTCGCATCAGGAACACCTGTTGACCCGATGGTATTGCCGGATTGCTTGTAATCATCGTTATTAAGTTTAAAACGGTTGTCTTTATAGTTTGTACCATAGGTAAGTAGGTGATAGTGCCTATCGAAATCCAATTGTTTGTTGAGTTTCGCATCAAACTGCCACGAGCGATCTTGAGCATCACGCTGTCTAAGTCGATCACCGTACCAGTTAGTGTTGTCAAAGTTTTTATTTAGGCTGCGACTATCTTGATAGTTGATTGACCAATCTAAACCATCTGCTATTGCGCTATTGATTTGCCATTGGTGCTCAAACCCAACTCGGAAGCGCTTGTTTTCATCTGACGTCTTTCGGGAATTGTAGGTGAGGCCCATCGAAGGGATATTTATTCCGTAGTAGGAGAGTTCATCCTCTTGATGTGTATAGTTGTAGTACTCGCCTGTAAGTCCAATGCGATGATCGTCGTTCACTTGATAGAAGGCTTTTGCTAACACATTCCCTAATTTTTTACTTGCTGGGTTTGCAGCGCCTCGTTGGTCGCCAACCACATCGGCACCACTGCCATGAGTTTTTGTTTCAGAACCGTCTGCGTAAGTTAACATTAACAATGTTTCTAACTTGTCTTGGCGCATTGCCCAAGTTGCGGTGGTCTTGAAGTTTTCATCTGCAGAGCTATAACCAGTTTTTACTCCAAAGCGATGCTCATTCCCATCCGTGATCAACACATCGTCTGGGTTTTTCGTTCTCATTACGACAGCACCCGCCACAGCATCGGAGCCATATAGCGATGAAGAGGCACCTTTGTTGACCTCAATCGTTGCCAGCGTGTCGACTTCAATGGCATTTGGGTATTTGCGTTGTTCTCCAGAGCCCGGGTTGTAGGCGACAGGTTGTTGCACGCCATCAACCATGATTTTGACTCTTGAGCCGTTCATACCACGAATGTTGAAACCAGAAAGACCAAAGCGACCACTGCCTTCCGCCTCAACCCCTGGTAGATACTTCACCGCTTGTTTAATGTCGTTTGCCATGTTTTTTTCAAACTCATCGCTTGAAATTTTGCTAATGGACGTCGAGACATCTGAATAGGCTTGGGGCGTTTTTGAACCTGACACGACAACAACTTCGTCGTAAGACTTAGCGTCGATCTCTGCATGAAGATGAGGAGCAAATGCCAACAAAATAGAGGAGGCAATAAGCTGCTTTTTGAAAGGAAACTGGTACATCAAATTAATCCATAATAATAAATGTGAGTAATGCCTTTAAAAGGCACAATAATGATAATACATATCTAAATGATAATTACTATTGTTAGCATTAAAATAATTGATCGAGTGAACAATATTCAACCAGCTTGTATAAGTCTCTAAGTTTTGTTATCACTGACAGTAAGTTACCCAGTACCTACAAGGATCAGACATGTCGGTGTCGATTACATTAGAAGCACTAACCATATTGGATGCCATCGAGAGGAGAGGTTCATTTTCCGCTGCGGCAGCCGAGTTTGACCGAGCGACGTCATCGTTGAGTTATCAAATGCAAAAGCTTGAGCAAGATTTAGATATCATGATCTTTGACCGTTCTGGCCACAAGGCGACATTGACTGAGGCGGGAAAATTGATATTGGACAGAGGCCGCGTGATCTTGCAGGCGACCGAAAGCATGATTAACGAAGCTAGATTGTTGGCCAATGGATGGGAACTCGATTTAACGATTGCTTATGACAGCATTATTCCAGTGACCAACTTTTTTGAACTGGTCGACAAGCTTGGCAATGTCAGCAAAACACGCGTTAAGCTAGAAGAAGAGGTGCTTGCAGGATGCTGGGAGGCATTGAGTGAAGGACGCTGTGACTTGCTTGTCTGCCCACAACCAGACGTTCTACCGCAAGGCGTGAAAGCCGAACGTCTTGGTGAGATGTCCATGACTTGGGTTGCAGCACCGGAGCACTATGTACATAAACGTCAGGGTAAGTTTGATAGTGAAGCGCGAAGTAAGTACCGTGTCATCGCCATTGCCGATACCGCTCGTGAACAACCGGCGCTTAGCGTGAATATCTTAGAGAAGCAGCCACGACTAACCGTGTCTAACTTAGATTCGAAAGTAGGGGCCCTGATATCCGGACTTGGTATTGGAACTTTGCCAACACAAGTCGCCGACAAACTGATCGAGCAAGGAAGACTGAAAGTAATTAAAGACACTGAGGTGAGCAGTGTTGATGTGGTGTTAGCTTGGAAACGAAACCATATTGGTGAAGCAAAATCTTGGTGTATCAGACACCTGACAAAGACATGGAATCTAAAATAGGGGCCATAGCCCCTACTAATCATTGTACTAAATAGTTGTCGTTCCTACATATTCGTTCAACTACTCTAGTCGAAGTACCATGTCGGCAACCCCATCTTCAAACTGCACATCGAGCTCAAACCCAAGTTTTTGAGCTAGGGTGAGCATGCCTCGGTTCGTCGGCATTGTCATACCTGAGATCTGCTTGGTCTGTTTGTTTTTACAGTAATCAATCACCTTGTTCATCAATACACGTCCAAGGCCATTTCCCTTGAGATCGGAGCGGATCAAAATAGCAAACTCAGCATCACTGTTATCTGGTGTCACGAGAACGCGAGAAACACCTATTATATGGGGCGTTTTATGGCCTAGATCGACTGCCACAAAAGCCATTTCGCGGTCGTAGTCGATCTGAGTTAGGTTAGCCAGCGCCTCATGATTAAACTCACCAACATCCGAGAAAAATCGCTTGTACAGATCCTCCTTGGTGACGTTGTTGATGAAATCGGCATGGTAGGGCTCATCTTCAGGTCGAATTGGGCGAAGTAGGACTTGAGTGTCATCTCTCAATGTCACGGTTTGTTCCATCTCAGTTGGATAGGGCCTTATCGCCAACCTAGATTGTGGTTCTCCCTCGTAGCGCTTTATAACAACCGATGCATCAAGAATCGTAATATCGTCCCCGTTAAGAAGTAGTGGGTGGATATCCAATTCATAGATTTCGGGACAAGCTACGACTATTTGAGAAATCTTGACGAGAAACCCAGCAAGCTTGGCAAGGTTAATTGCGTTGGGAGATTGCTGGAACTTTAGCGTTCCTTTGTTAATAGCATTGATGATCAAATACCGAGCCAAAGCCATATTCAAAGGGGGCAGAGCAGTCACAGCTTCACGTTCAATGTTCCATTCTGAACCACCTTGACCAATAAAAATAGCAGGTCCAAATATTGGGTCACTAAGTACTTTTACGCGGATTTCTTGTCCACCGGCGACCTTGGCCATTTGCTGAACAGTGAGCCCCTCTATGCGCGCATCTGGATAAGAAAGTCGTGTTCTATCTAAGATGGACTGCGCTGCATTAGACACTTCTTGAGCATCTTTGAGGTTAAGCATGACACCATGGATGTCAGACTTGTGTGCAATATCCGGTGAACGAAGCTTTACCGCAACCGGGTAACCAATATTGTCTGCTAAGTGTATGGCTTCACTTGGGTCATGAGCTAACCAAGTTGGTAGTGTGGGTAGGTTAAGAAGACCAAATAACTGCTCACACACATGTGACTCTAATGAGGAGGAGCCGCGAGATTCAGGTAATGTTGCTATTTGTGCCGCCAGCCACTCGTGCGCGTTATCAAGTTGTTCTGTTGAATATGAGTCGGTCGTGGTCGGCGTTTCCATCAGTTGCCATTGATTTCGCCTGTACTCAACCAAATGCATAAATGCTGTCACGGCACTCTCGGGCGTTCGGTATGTAGGAATGCCTTTGCTTGTGAAAAGTAGTCGCGCTTCTTTTGCTGTCGCTTCACCAGACCAGTTGGTTAAAATATTAAAGCGTTTCGCTTTTGGGTGTGCTTGAATCGTATCAATAACTTCGCGCGCCGTTTGTGAAGATTCTGCAGTGGCTGACGGGCTATGCATGACAAGTAGCGCGTCAATATCGTCACTATCGAGTATCCTTTGTACCGCTTGACAGTATCGAGCAGAGGTTGCATCGCCACCGAGATCTACCGGGTTCGATTTAGGCCAATGGGCAGGTAAAACGGTGTTCAACTCTTCAATCGTACTGTCTGAGAGTTGCGCCAAACTTCCTCCTTTATCAGCTAATGTGTCCAGAGCCATTAACGCCGGTCCCATACCATTGGTAACAATGGCTAAACGTTCCCCTCTGAGAGGCACCGAATGAGTGAGGGTTTCAACTGCTGCAAAGAGTTCATGAGTGTTATTTACTCGCAACATACCTGCTCTTTGAATGGCAGAATCATACACAATATCGAAAGAGCGTGAACCTTGCCTTGATTGAGCTGAAGCGCCGCCAGCGTGACGGCCGGCTTTTAGCACCAAGATTCGTCGATTTCGTGAAGCGGCACGAGCAGCAGAAAGGAAACGGCGGGCGTCTCGAATGGAATCAACGTAAAGCAGGATAGCTTCAGTCTTACTATCTCTAGATAGATAATCAAGAATGTCATCGAAGTCGACATCGCTTCCATTGCCAATTGAAACGAATGCTGAAAAACCGATATTTTTATCGTTGGCCCAGTCTAAAATCGTGGTGCAGACTGCCGAAGACTGGGAAATAAAAGCCAGCTTTCCCGGAAGACAATCAACCGGAGAAAATGACGCATTGAAGTTTTGCCACGGCAGCAGGACACCAAGACTGTTAGGTCCGACTATTTTCATTCCGGCCTGCTGGGCGATACGCAAGCAGGTTTGTTCAATGGTATAGTCGACGTCATACGCGATAGACATATCCGAAGCCATGATAATGGCTACTTTCACGCCAGCAATGGCTAAATCGTTTATCAGGTCGACGTTTCGATCGCCGCGAGTACACAGTATGGCCACGTCAGGGATCAACGGAAGCTCACTGACAGAGCGATAGCAGAGGATTCCGTTTACTGACTTATATCTAGGGTGCACTGGCAATATGGTACCTTGATATCCACCCATTAAAAGGTTTTTGATGACGACGCTACCAGCACGATTCGGTTTACTTGATGCTCCGATTACGGCGATAGAGCTAGGTTTGAAAAGTGTTTCCAAAGACATAGCGTCTCCCTGAACGATAAGGTTGCTAGGCATAAGATGCATTATCCAACAATACTAGACCAGCTTTGAACCGTTTAAAGATGGTTTGCTCCTAAAATTAGACATAACATATTGCTGTACCTCAATTATTGTGTAACATGTCACAGGGAATTAAGACAGGGCTCTGGAATCATCGATAGATGACTTTCCTGTCTGATAAAGGATAGACAATAGTTAATTCAGGCAGTGATACGATGAAGAAAGTGATGATTGTGAGCTTAGCTACCTTGTTGGCAGCTTGTTCCTCTGGTGATTATACAGCAGAAGTAAAATCAGAAAGTTATCGTGAAGATTATCAACCGGTAGCAGTGGCGGTGGCAACGACTGCTGCGACTGCTGCGACTGCTGAACCAGAAAAAATGGCTAAACCTGAAAAAGTAGCCGAGCCAAAAGCTCAGGTAACGCAGGTCCAGACAGCATCAGCAGCACCTAAACAAAACTCAACACCAGCTAAAGCTCAGCCAACACAAGACAGCAAAGTCGTGAAAATCGTTCCTCCTTCCAAAAAGCAGGCTGAACAAAACGTGCGTTTTGGTTATACGATTCAAGTCGTTGCCGTAGGAAGCCAAGACAAAGTAGAACAATTCGCGAATAAACTGCCAAACAGTAGCCAGCCTGTATGGCAAAACTACAAAGTGGTGAATGGAACCAAGTGGTACGCCTTGCTATACGGAGACTTCGCATCAAAAGTGAAAGCGCAGCAAGCAATTAAAACCTTGCCACTAGAGCTCCAAGACTTAAAGCCTTTCGTTCGCAGCATCGACAAGATCAAAAAGTCCGACTATCCAACGTTGAGCAAACTAAATTAGTTAATTTTGTAACGATAATGCCCAGTACTTAAATGCGCTGGGCATTTTTGTATGTAATCTGCTCACACGAGTGAATAAATCGCAAATTTAACAGATTTAGAACTGAATCTTGCTGTTCAATCGTTTATGATCGATTGAAAGCAATCTAAGGACAAGCTTAAGATGTCAAAACTGAATATCCTTCTTCTGTGTGGCGGTGGCTCTGCCGAACATGAAGTCTCCCTCGTCTCTGCGAACTATCTAGAAAGCCAGTTAAAACTAAACGCAAAGTTTAATGTGACTAGAGTCGAGATCACCAAAGATGGTTGGAAGTGTAGCGATGGACACCTTGTCGTACTAGACCTCAACCAAAAAGCCTTGGTGGGAGAGCACCTTAAGCTCGATATTGATTATGTCGTTCCTTGTATCCACGGTTTTCCGGGTGAAACAGGAGACATTCAGTCTTTGTTTGAAATGGCAGGTATTCCATATTTGGGGTGTGGTCCAGAAGCGAGCAGTAATAGCTTTAACAAGATCACTTCTAAATTGTGGTACGACACGCTTGAAATCCCAAATACACCGTATCTTTTCCTGACAGAAAACGATGAGAAGGCTCACCACGCAGCAACTCAAGCGTTTGACAAGTGGGGTAAGGTATTCGTAAAAGCCGCGAAACAAGGCTCTTCCGTTGGGTGTTACAGCGTAACAGAAAAAGCGGCGCTTGATAACGCTATTGATGCTGCGTTTGGTTACTCTGACCAAGTGGTTGTTGAACAAGCCGTTAAGCCGCGTGAGTTGGAAGTCGCAGCATATGAGTACAAAGGTAAACTAGTTATAACACAACCAGGTGAAGTGACAGCTCCCGACGGTGCGTTTTATAGCTATGACGAGAAGTACAGTGCTGAGAGCCATTCGACAACAACCGTTGAAGCCACAAATCTAACAGACGAACAACGCATTGTGATTCACGAATCAGCACGCAAAGTCTTTACTCAGATGAAGCTTAAGCACTTATCCAGAATTGACTTTTTCCTAACGGAAGACAACAGAATCTACCTGAATGAAGTCAACACATTTCCGGGTATGACGCCAATTTCAATGTTCCCTAAAATGGTGGAGCACTCCGGTGTTGCTTTCTCAGAATTTTTAACAGATTGTATTGAGTCTGCGTTTAACTAATCGTGATTTTTCTTTGTCTTGAAGAGTGCTTTTTGCTCTTCAGACAATGACGTTTTGCCACTGTACTGCAGTGGCATTGCCGGACTCGCCCAACGCCCAAATTCTTGTATTTCTCTTATTTTCAAACCTTCACGTGACAATTCTTGTACTGCGCCGACACGTCCTGATTGAGAGGAAAAGCTCAGCGACTCATCCAATTCAAGCAACTGACCAGCGCGTTTTAAAACGCGATGTATCGAAGAGTCGTCTAATGCTGAATCACTAATATTTCCATGGCGATCAATAGCTCGGAATAAAACAGAGTAGGGAACATAGTCCAACCAACGCTGAATACTTACTCCGGCATGTTCACTCAAAACGTACTGCCTATCTTCAATCGTGACAATGTAACTTAGGTTTTCTGTTATTATAGCCTCAGCCGTTAGCGACTTTAAATCACGACGCTTAAGTGCACACTCATACAGGAGAAAGTAAATAGCGAGGTCACGGATGTCTTTCTTTTCATCGCTGCGAGAGAGAATGGTGTGCAAGTTAGAAAGATGTTCAGCAGTAAAAGGACGCGATTGTTTAACCTTTGAATAACTGTCTATTTTTAGTTGGTTCATAACAAGACCAACCTTGTGTGAACTTGTAGGGTCTTTTAAGTCGAGCAGATAATGTACTAAAGATACAGTGACAAGGTAACGCCTGACACTACTGTATTTTTTCTCTTTTCTTGTGTGCTCAATAAATTCAAGCAAAGTCGCTTCTGATGCGGGCAGTGAAGGGTGTCCATGCAGCTGGCAATAGTCATTAAAACTGCGCCAGTCTTTAGACATTGCCAGATTTGTACTACGTGAATAACGGTTTGCAGTCATCTCTGCAAACTCTTCATAACTGATCGAAGTGCTTAATAAGCCTTTAAATTTGTTAGCTTGGTCAGATTCTGTTATTCGTGGGATGTCTTTTTTCATACTAGTGCACTATAACTTAATTGATTGACTTACAATACCTGATACCATGTCAGGTGGACAGTGTTATAACAACGATACAAGAGAAAAGTCTTTATGGCTCTAGCGAGTTATCGAGGGTTTACCCTAAAATCTATCGGCTCTTCTAATCAAACATGGAAAGTCACAATTAAAAATCGCGAATTACAGGGCACACTTGCTGCTGTAAAGAAGAGTATCGACTGGTGGTGTGATACCGCATCAATTATTGATCCAGCGACGTTAACGGTGAGTTCAGAAAAAGCACCTGCGAAAGGTACTCAAGAAAACTTTCATGGTTTTACCATTCGCAACGATACAGGTGAAAACAACGCGTGGTACTGCATGTTTAATGGTAAACTTATCAAAGGTGGTAAGCTTGCCATTCAAAGACATATCGAAGCTTACCTAATTGCAAGAAAGAAAGCCGAACAAGCAAAGAAATAATATGACTCTCGTATACTCAACGGAAACAGGCCGTATCAAAGAAGAACAAAAGAAGCCGGAGCGTCCAAAAGGCGACGGCATTGTTCGAATCCAAAAGCAGACTAAAGGTCGCAAAGGTAAAGGGGTTTCCATCATTACAGGTTTAGACCTAGATGATGCACCACTAAAATTACTCGCAGCTGAACTTAAAAAAGTATGCGGTTGTGGCGGCTCAGTTAAAGACGGCAACATCGAGATTCAAGGCGATGCCCGCGACAAGATCAAAGCTGCACTTGAGAAGAAAGGCTACACAGTAAAATTAGCCGGCGGTTAATCAAACCAGAATAGAATAAAAGCCAGCAGCAAAGTTGCTGGCTTTTCTGTATCTAAAGCCACATTATCTAAATCGAAGATTAAGATAATGTGGCTATTAGGTATTTTATGGTAAATCGGTGTTATGGTTAATTGAAGGATTTTAGAGGGATAGAGAAGCTAGAAAGCAAAACAAATTAAGCTCGCTTATACGTAATTTAACATAATATACATAATGCGCACTTAGATATAAACATTTAACATTCAGGGACTTAGGTCTGACTTTGTGTCAATAGCCTTTGTAAGTGTTTGATATATATACCGAAAATCAATTTAACTCATCTTTTCAATATCTTAGCAGATTCTATGCTGTGAGTCGCTTGCTTCCACATCTGCTGCGCATTATGCAGCGCTCGGCAAATTACGACTCTCACAGCCGCAAATCAGCCGAAAATCAGGCGGAAATTTTTTTTCGCCTCACTTCAAATTTGCGAGACATTTCATGTTTTATGACTCGTTCAAAACGCTCTACTGGCGAGAATTTAAATCTGTGCGTCAAGGCGCTGAGTTTTTCCATGTGAATGTGGCCACCGTTCGGCGTTGGCTAGATGGCACTGTCCCGATTAACCCGATGGCTGAAAAACTACTGATTGTGAAATCTCTGGGCTATCTGCCCAATGATATGCGCTGGCGTGGTTTTCGTGTGGATGAAGCTCGCGCTGTGCTCATCACACCAACGGGCCGAGAATTTAGCCCTCACGAACTTGAGTGTTTTGTGTATTGGCGTGATGAACATAAACAGATGGTTGAGATCCATGGCCATTTGGATAATGTGCGGCACTATCCAGCTAAGGAAAATGTGTTGCCGTTTCGTGGCGGACGCCGCATGACAGCAGCGCCTTGGATACCCACGAAATTCAAGTAGACGAATTATCTCAAAAGAACTTCTGCCTGTAGTCAACGCTATTTGGGTAGTCTCTTTGTCCTAAGAGTTTCAATTGAGTTATTGATAATGGAATGTATGGGTTGTCGGTTTCGTTCTCAAAATCATAGTGCATGCTCGGATAGCCATAGTTTTCTTTGGCTATTGCTTCATCAATTACAAGCTTTGAGTTCTTACTTAGTTCGTCTATAGCTCCTCGATACTCCGTATATAAAGTATCTGCCAATTCAACAATTTGTTCTGTTAGATGCAAAAAGTTTGTGAATCTGGCATAAGGGATATTGTTATGTTTGAAAGCCCTTAACGAAACCTCTGTAAAACCATGGCCTGTATAGTGTTGATCTAACGTTGATTGGATTATTTCACGGTATAGGTCATTTCTACTCTTTAGCAAAAGCAATAAATAGTCAAAATTCCCAGATAGCATACGAATATTTGCTGTGTTAAATGCGGAGTGCTTTATCCTATTAATATCCGCTTCGTTCATTTTCGAAGGTTGTGCTCTTAATAGAAAATTCAAGCTAGTTGTGTCAATTGTCGAATTTTGCTCTGGGATAATTATGAAAGGTGGCGCCAAGCCTCTTGCAAATTCATCTTCAGCATGCAGTTCTGAGAATGATGCTCTTAAAGTAATAAGAAATTGATATCTCTCATCTAAAGCAGAAAGTAAACTTGAAAACCTTAGGTATTCTTCCCGAGCTAATTTCTTTCTTTCATTTGTATTCATATGGTCAAATGCTGCCATTGCGGTTAGCAGTGCGATTAAAAGAGCCCCAAAAAACCTTAAAAGTATACTTCCAAGATCTTTGTCAAAACTGTATGTAAAAATAGAGAAAATAAAGGCAAGTATCCACCCGCCGAACCAGAACTTAAAGTCTTTGTATAACCATGCCTTCATAGAATAACAACACCTGCTATTTGAACATTTATCAATTCTAACATAAGGTTAGACGTCTAATCATGATCGAAATAAAAAAGCCGAACTCAAAGAGTTCGGCTTTTTTATCCAGTAACAGCAAGCAAAAGTGTCCATATGGATGGAGTACGCACCAGACTATAGCTCAAAACCTAATGTTAAAACCGTTGTTAGCTAGGTTTTGAAGTGACTCGCACCCTATCCCACTCTATTGCGTGTTGGTTTCCAATTTATTGATGCGTTCGCCATGGTCTTTTAGTATTTCGCGCATCCACTTTATGTCTACTTTGAGGGCTATCACGGTGGCAATGGAAGACGCAACGCCCGTGACGGCCGATAGAAATAGCGCTTGAGTTATTCCCATTACTTACCTTTAAATTCGTTGCGAATCACTTCCCAAAGACCAAGCACAATCGGTACCGCTGTACCTATTAAGCCCCCTGCTTGTAAACCTTCTTCGGTCACGGTGGCCGTGAGTAATTCTGGGCGTCCGGCCATCATTGCGGTGGCCGCGCCAATCAATACAAGCCCTTTTCATGAATGCTGTTGAAGCCATGAATGGACTGATAGCTTTGGATTGCATTCGTTACATTGTCACATAGCCTGTCAATTCACCTCTGCACGGCAAACCTCTCACAACTAGACGTATTTGGTCAATACGATGAGAAAAACCTGTCCACAACTACTTCAATCTAATTTTAATATATGGCCTATCTATTTAGTTATAGTGCGTTAAGGCTTTGCTTAGTATCCCAAGTGACGCCGTAAATCATAAATACTGCTTAGAACAGGCTCGCATGTGGTCTCCCAAACCAATTAAAAACATGTAATCGACCCAAAAGTTACAGCGTAATCAAATGAGTTTACTTAGATTGTTTTTTTTAGCTGGCTAGAAAGGTAATAGATACTCATCCAGTAATGAAAATAGTAACCATTACAAGGAAAAGGTTTGTAAACGCCTACTGTCCTTGAATCCTCCAAACTACAAGCAGCATAAAACACTGGCACTTAAATTCGCTGAAAACGATCTTGTAACTTAATTACAGCAAAACATACAACTGGGCACTTTGTTAGCGTTTTGTCCTGCTGTAACTTGTTGAAATTAATGGGTTGTGGTGTAAACACCCTATCTATTTAAAGGATGTACGGGCATCAGAGGCGACATATTCGACTTTTATATAGATGAATTTCAGGCACAAAAAAGCCCACCTTTTGGTGGGCTGATTATGCTGTTCGCGATTATTGGTCTTCTTTATTGCTCATTTTTTCACGAATCTCTTCCGCTACCATTTTGATTGCTTGGGCGGTACTGATGCCCTGCTTCATGAGCTCTTGAATTTTTTCGACGGCAGCTTGTTGCTCTTCGTGGCTTAGTGTTGGTAAATCATCAAACATTTAGTCCTCCAATTACTACGGACATGAGTAATTGGAGGACTATAGACGAATTCAAGTTAAGCGCAAGGGATTTAGATTAGTAGGTTGCAAGAAAATTGACTGATGCTCCCATCGCTTGAGGAGATGTATAGCTTGCTGCAACAGAAAGTTCAAATAGATTAAGTGGACTTAGTCCAATACCAGCCGTTAGTGTTCCTTCAGAATCTCGAGCGAGGTTTTTGTGATACCCTCCTCTTAACTGTATTTGACGAACCAAATCGACCTCAATACCGGCACGGAACATTTGTACATCGTCATCAAACTGAGTGAATTTTTTCTCTTTGTTCAGATCATAGTCCACCGATAGCTGGAAATAGTCAGCAATGAAGCCAGCTCCTACCGTATAAAGCGGCTGTAACTGGTATTGGTAGCCATAGGCGACATCACGCCCGCCTACTGTTACGAACCCACTTTTGGTATCAATGCTTCTTGAAAGCATGTTTCTTGCAGAGATACCAGCACGGAACGGACCATGAAACCACAACGCACCCGCATCTAAATTAAAGGCTACATCACTGGTAGCATCTTCACGAATGTTATCAAACTTGAAGTCTTGCAATGAATTTACACTGGTATACGTGTAAATTCTCTGGATTTTTGGTGACAGTCCAAACGAGAAGTGTTGGCCATATAGTGTCTGATATTTAGCTAATGAAATACCAATTTCGGTAACGGCTACAGACGCTGTCTTAATAGCTGTATCTACTGCCTGTTGAATTGGGTCTGGGTTATCAGGTGCGATATCAGGCGTTGCCACATTTTCGATGTACGCTTTACCAAAAATGTTCGCTGCAATAAATCGATTTGGGATGCCGAAGGCGACAGCACCCCCAAAATCGACTTTGGCCTGGGTACCAGAAAGCGCTTGAAGTGCCGCTTGCGTTGCAGCCCAGTCATCGCGTTCGGCAGCGCTGACTGCATCATCCACTTTGTCGAGTAGGTTGTCTTGATCGTCGTAGCTGATCCCTAAACTCGGTACTAACATCCCTGCATCGTCATTACGTCGGTAAATAGCCGTTAAAGCCGGGTTATAGAAAGGTGCGGTTAAATATGAAGCAGACACAACACCCGTGCCCCCCATTGCATCTCCTCTTGCATCAATCGAAAGTGTTGACGCTGCGAGTTGGTTTGATGCCGTTGCAGTAGTTACGAGTAAAGCGAGGGTTTTTAGTTTGGTCTTCATATAAAAATAACGCCGTTAATCCTTTGTGTAGGTATTAACGGCGTAAATTATAAATACTTTAGCGAGTTAGCTAGAAAATAAGTGAAAATGTGCTACTCGTCTGCAGATACATCAAATGTCTTGTTTATGATCTGCGCGCGCTCAAATCGAATTGGCCCTTGCCAGCGACTTTGCTTCATAGAAACAGCTAGCACATATCGGTCGGGTGCAATACCTTTGGTATCAAGTGTGGTTGGATAATCTGACTCGTATTCTTGCCCCCACACTTGCGTGTATTTGCCATCGATATAATCAAAAAGACCAACTTCTAGCTTTGGTAATGGGCAATACGGGTTAAGAAGTGCATTCTTCTCAACTTGCCATTTATCTTTAGAGGACCACCTAACGGTTTGTTTCAACGGCTGGTTCGTTAGGATTAGCCATTGACTCCAACTTTCGCCGTTGAGTAAAGAGACATCCAAACGATACAGTCCAACTTCCAGAGGTGACGCGAGGTTATATCGAATGCCGTAAGTCGTGATGTTAGTGACATTGTCACTACTGCCGGTTACATAAAACTCACTGTCGTTAGACACACGTTTATCAACCCATCGTTTTAGGCTGATCTCTGACACCACCTTGTCCGAATCTAACTCAATCGTTGAAAGATAAGTATCTCGACCCGGACTCTGGATCGTTTGCTGTTTAACGACGACGTTTTCAACCCAATCCGGTAACGGTTGTGATGAATAACCTTTACCACAATCCACACCGAGTGATTGTAGAAACAGTCTATTTATATGCGATCTTATGCTTTTACTTGGCTGCTGTTGCCACTCTTCGACTAATGACTGAAACATAGATTCCAGATCATTATTCAGTAAATGCTTATGCGCTTGAGAAATGGTTGAGGTTCCCTCAAACCAATCGGCACCAACAGATGTTGATGCCGACAATAGCGCTATGATTGCAAGTTTACGTGCGTTAACCATTAGCCCTTCATTTTGTAGCCAACACCGCGAAGTGTTTCAATTTCAAGACCCGGAAGCTTTTGACGAAGTTGAAGCACGTGCGTATCAACAGTACGGGTTGTTGGGAAGTGATTGTAGCCCCATACATGGTCAAGTAGCTCATCACGAGTGAATACGCGCCCTAAGTTACTTGCCAAGAACAGCAGCAAGTCGAACTCTGTACGTGTAAGCGTAATTAAATCGCCCTTGTAGTTCACTTCGCGAGTCGCTTTGTCGATAACAAGGCTATCAGTCACAACCTTTGATGCATCTTCCGCGTCTGCTTCTGGTGCACGTAGTTGCGCACGAATACGTGCGAAAAGCTCTGCTTCTGCAAATGGTTTGGTCAGGTAGTCGTTAGCGCCAGCATCTAGACCAGTCACTTTGTCTTTAACAGTCACAAGTGCCGTTAGCAAGATAACTGGCACATCTTTCGTTTGCTTCCAACCAGCAAGGTGCTCTACAGAGTCACCATCTGGAAGCTGTCTGTCGAGAATTACCAAGTCTGCTTGCTCCCAATACTGTGCGACCTGAGAGATAAGCTCGGCGTGGAGGACGTTATAACCTGCCAACTCTAAACTTACTAATAGGCCATCAGCTAGATTCTTGTCGTCTTCAACAAGTAGCAGTGTCTGTTTCACAAGGTATCTCCAATATAAAAGTTGTTGGTGGGCCAACGAGGTACATTTTACCTCCCATTCGACCAACCATGGATTCTACTATCGTAAGTCCCAGCCCTAATCCGGCTTTGCTTACAAATGGCTTACGAAGCTCTCGCCAATCCTTAGCCGTTAATTGTCCGTTGTCTATCACTTCAATTTTAAGTGAGTTTGATGACGTCACGACATTGACGCTCACAGGTGCAACACCATATTTGATCGCGTTGCGTATCAAGTTGTCGATGCAGGTTCCCAGCCAATAGATATTAATTTTAGCGGCTACATCTTGATTAATAGTCAATTTCACGTCAGCTTCAAACTCTTCTTCTACTTTATAGCTTAGCCAATCTTGCACAGAAGGCAGCCATTCCGTCGCTAAGGGTTTGTTGTCTGACTGCAAATAGTCTTTACTGGCTTCTGCCAATTGTCTCAGTCGGCGTGTATCTTCACAAAGGCGTCGAAACTCATCATATACAGTTTCCGGTAGGTGCTCAAATTCCCGACGAAAGCCTTCTACTGTTAAGGACAAACTCGCGATTGGTGTACGAAGCTCGTGAGTTAAAATCTGTAGCACCAACATTCGACTTTTCATTTCTTGTCGTTTGGAGTTCCAACGGTAGATCGACCAACCAATGACCAACAAGATATTGGCAATGATCAGCACGATCATACTGATTCTGAGTACGTCCGAATGATCCTCGACTTCCCAACAAAGGTTACCCCGCTGAACAAAACAAGTGTTTGTCTGTGATGCTAACTTAAAGTTCAATCCTGCTTCTTTCGCATTTTCTAGCCAAATAGTCGAATCGAATAAGTAGTAAATATCCCCTCGCCTTAGCCAAAGCTCAGAGTTTTCAACAAACATCGATGAGCCACGGATTAATGAAATAACCGTCGCCTCATCCATAATCTGCAAGCGACCCAGTAAAGAACCCGGAGGAGCCAGTTCACGCTCTTTGATATGCATGTACTTTTGGAGAGCATCTTTTTTATCGGGATACTTAATAATGTATCGCGCGGCATAGGTACCCCCACCGGGGTGTATCAAACCGCTTCTTGCAAACCATTTTTTTGAAAGTTGCCTACCACCACACATAGCTCGAGTATAGACTAAAGGTTCTGTAATCAGCGGGCTTAGCGGTAAGGTACCACTGCAGTTTTCAGCTAAGCGATATAACTGCTGAATTTCTTTTAACGGGTACTTGGTCGTTTGCGGCAACATGGATACCGGCGTCAACAACTGTGTTGGGTAGTCGGCCTGTATCACTCGCACATCATATGAAGCAGAAGCCTGTTCATAATCGAAAAACTCTACGAACTTATCGATACGTTCAGGCAAAGACTCAGCCATCACCGTATGGGAATAGCTCAGAGGCAGTGACAGCAATAAGGTGTAAAGTAATGTCTTCAAAAGATGCGTCTTGTAGATCGTTTGTTGGCATGGATTTTTACACATTATCGGCAAGAAGAAAGCTAAGTGCACGCAATTATTTTGTTAATTCACTGTTTGTTGATGTCAATATGCACAAAAAAAGCCAGCAATTGCTGGCTTTTGAAACTTAGCGGCTTATTTAGACGGAGTTTGTCTTAAAGCGCTTTAGAGATCGCGTCAACACTGTCTTTTGCATCACCAAATAGCATCGACGTGTTTTCTTTAAAGAACAATGGGTTTTGAACGCCCGCGTAGCCAGTGTTCATAGAACGCTTAAACACGATAACGTTTTGTGCGTTCCAAACTTCAAGTACTGGCATACCAGCGATTGGGCTGTTTGGATCTTCTAGTGCAGCCGGGTTAACCGTATCGTTCGCTCCGATAACAAGAACGGTATCTGTTTCGCCAAAGTCATCATTCAGCTCGTCCATTTCAAGAACGATGTCGTAAGGTACTTTCGCTTCCGCTAGTAGTACGTTCATGTGACCAGGCAGACGACCCGCCACTGGGTGAATACCAAATCGTACTTCAACACCTTGTGCGCGTAGCTTTTCAGTGATTTCATGTACTGGGTACTGAGCTTGTGCTACAGCCATGCCGTATCCAGGAGTGATAATGACCGACTTACTGTTCTTCAGCATTTCAGCAACTTCTTCTGCTGACGTCTCACGATGTTCGCCCTGCTCTTCATCGCTAGAAATCACGATTTCTTGACCAAAGCCACCGGCGATTACACTGATAAATGAACGGTTCATTGCTTTACACATGATGTAAGACAGGATTGCACCTGAAGAACCCACCAATGCACCAGTTACGATAAGCAGATCGTTTGACAACATGAAACCTGCTGCCGCTGCTGCCCAACCTGAGTACGAGTTCAGCATTGAAACCACAACCGGCATATCTGCACCGCCGATTGATGCAACCAAGTGATAACCAAACACCAAAGCGATGACTGTCATCACGAGCAACGCAAACATGCTGCCATCAGCTTTCACGAAGTAAACCATTAGCAGTGTAGAAACGACAACCGCCGCTAGATTCCACTTGTGCTTGTGAGGAATGTTTAGTGGTGATGATGAAATCACACCGCGCAGTTTACCGAAAGCAACAATAGAGCCTGTAAAGGTTACTGCACCGATGAACACACCTAGGAACACTTCCACTAGGTGAATTACGTGGTGTGCGTGAACTTCGGCTGCCGCCAATGTTTCAACATTTGGAATAGCCGGCGGATCGATGTAGCTGTTGTAACCAACAAGCACCGCTGCCAAACCTACAAAGCTGTGAAGAATCGCTACCAGTTCAGGCATTTCAGTCATTTCTACCTTCTTAGCGTAGAAAATACCGATTGCAGCACCAATCACCATTGCAATGATGATCCAGCCAAAACCTTGAGCATCTGGGCTGAAGATCGTCGCAATAAGCGCGATAGTCATACCAGCAATACCGTAATAGTTACCGTTACGAGCCGACTCTTGCTTAGACAGTCCTGCCAAACTCATTATGAAAAATAGTGCAGCTACAATGTAAGCTGCTTGTACTAATCCTGCAGACATTGTGACTCCTTATTTATCTTTACGGAACATTTCAAGCATGCGCTTGGTGACGGTGAAACCACCGAAAATGTTGATACTGGCAATCAATACCGCGATGAACGCGAGGAATGACACAACGCCATTACCTTGACCAATCTGTAACAACGCACCTACAACAATGATGCCCGAGATTGCATTTGTTACTGACATAAGTGGTGTGTGTAGTGCGTGAGTTACATTCCATACAACGTAGTAACCAACCACACAAGCCAATACAAATACCGTAAAGTGAGATAAGAATGCTGCAGGCGCAACGGATGCAACCCACCCGAACACACCAACTGCCGCAACTAGGCCAGCTAGCTTTTTAACTGGAGAAGTCGGTTCTTCAACTTTTTCAGCTGGTTTTGGTACTTCCGCTTTTGGCGCTTCTGGTTGTGCGGATACTTGAATTGGTGGCGCAGGCCACGTTACTTCACCTTCTTTAACAACTGTGACGCCGCGAAGAACAACATCGTCGAAGTTAATATCGATGTTTCCATCTTTTTCTTTGCACAGTAGCTTGAGAAGGTTAACAAGGTTTGTCGCATAAAGCTGAGAAGACTGTGTAGGAAGACGACCAACCATGTCGGTGTATCCGATGATTTTCACGCCATTGTCTGTAGTAATGACTTGATCAGCGACCGTGTACTCACAGTTACCGCCATTTGCTGCTGCTAGGTCAACGATTACGCTACCCGGCTTCATGGCGTCTACCATTTCTTTAGTCACAAGTTTTGGAGCTGGACGGCCTGGAATAAGTGCTGTTGTGATAATGATATCGACGTCTTTAGCTTGCTCCATATAAAGCTCAGCAGCTTTTTTGTTGAAGTCATCAGACATCTCTTTGGCGTAACCGTCGCCAGAGCCAGTGTTTTCTTGGTAGTCAACTTCAAGGAAGTCCGCACCCATTGACTCAACTTGCTCTTTTACTTCAGGGCGAACATCGAACGCGCGCACAATCGCACCTAAGCTTCCTGCTGCACCAATTGCTGCAAGACCTGCAACGCCTGCGCCTGCCACGAATACTTTCGCTGGCGGAACTTTACCTGCCGCAGTAATTTGGCCTGTGAAGAATCGACCAAACTCGTGCGCAGCTTCAACAACAGCACGGTAACCAGCGATGTTTGCCATGGAGCTCAATGCATCGAGAGCCTGAGCACGAGAGATGCGAGGAACCGCATCCATCGCCATCACATTAATATTTTTGCTAGAAAGCTTTTCCATTAGCTCTGGATTTTGAGCAGGCCAGACAAAACTTACTAGGCTCGCACCTTCTTTGAGAGAAGCGATTTCTTGATCACTCGGCGCATTAACTTTCAGGACTAAATCTGATTGCCACACTTCTTGTGATGAAGCAATTGTTGCTCCGGCAGCTTCATAAGCCGCATCATCGAAGCTTGCAAGCGCACCCGCTTGCGACTCTACTGAGACATCAAATCCCAGCTTTAATAACTGCTCGACCGATTTTGGCGTTGCAGCGACTCGCGTTTCTCCCGCGAGGGTTTCTCTTGGCACACCTATCAACAAAACTGACTCCTTGTGTATCAACTTGTGAATACTTTTCTTACCAAACAGAAGTCAAAGGCGTACTTGGAGCATATTGGCGCACCAATTTGCATAGCTATTCCTTAACTATTGGCAGAAGTATTGTTCTTTTTTAACCAACTGAGTTCACAACATCAAGCTATTTGTAACTGAAATACATAATTTCATTACATATAACGGAAAGTAATGACTTTTAAACAAACTAATCTAGTAAAAAAACCACACGAAAACCTCACTCTAGAGGTCATACCAGTATAGTATTGCCTATCTTTGGGAAATTTTCGTGTAAGTAGGTCATATTATGACAATATTTGCTGCAAACAGATGACCAACGTCAATTAAATCAACCGACTAAAACTGGTCTTTCCAGAACGAAAATGCATCAAAAAGGTGTTAAAAGATCGAGTCACCCATTTGATCAATGAACATTTGTGCTTTCTTGAGCATTAGCTCGTTGGCGTCCCCCTCTGTTCCAAGAACATCAGAGCGAATAAATCGATGCTCTTTAGCTTCATCGTCAAATGCTTTCGTTATTCGACCAGCAATACGATATTGCCCGTTCTCTGCGATGGCTTCTTGGTAAATGAGGAACCCTTTGTACTCAACAGGTTCGACTTGCTTTGGCTCTGGCGCTTTACCGCCACCAAACAATTTTGAAAACAGTCCCACAGGCTTTCCTTAACGGCAAGTTATCTTAAAACCTCATGTTCTCTATTTTCCAATTTAGGGTCAACTTGAATCTCGTAAAGTTGTCGTGCTACTGCCGAAATGGGAGCTTTAATTGAGCAAAAAGAGCTTGTTTGAACTAAACAGGAATTTCTAAACATTTAATCATAAACAGGGTTTTTATAAACATTGCGGGAAAGGATCAGGTTTTTGACGTCTAAATGACAAAACACTTGGCAAAACATCAAATTACCGTATGCTAACACTCTGTATAATAAACTTAATTGAAGTACCTGAGTTCTAGTTTAATGTCGACCTCTTTTACCAGTTCGAACTTGTTTCGTCTCTTCATGCCAGTGTTGATGATGATTGGGGTGCTAACTGGTGTAAATCACATCATTGACGCCACCCAAGCAAACTCAGGTTTTGCTACTAACCTCCCTTATATTTTGTTTGGTACGGCCGTCGCGCTCAGCCACACCTTTAAGCATTCTCGTATGGCGATGGTTGCCGTATCTATGCTCATTGCTTATGCAGTCGTTCAAGTTCGTCTGCAAAGCCCGTTGACGTCTGGAACGACGCTGCTTGAGTTGTCGCTTTTAAGTCT
This sequence comes from Vibrio sp. CB1-5, assembly GCF_059412285.1. Classification (NCBI taxonomy): domain Bacteria; kingdom Pseudomonadati; phylum Pseudomonadota; class Gammaproteobacteria; order Vibrionales; family Vibrionaceae; genus Vibrio; species Vibrio sp. CB1-5. The sequence goes on from NZ_JBJHPB010000012.1 coordinate 69,969, forward strand.
GCTGTTACCTGTTTCGTGCTGCTTGGCTTACCTATTTTCTGATACCGGTGTGATCAGTCGTGGTATGGCGATCTTTAGTGCCACGATTTTAAGCTTTGTTGGCTGGAGTGCATTAATTCTATCCCATTTTACCGGAGGCGGATTTACAGGCTTTGAAAGCGACCTTCTTATGGCCTTCCCCCAAATCTCTCGCTTGCCATTAGTTTTGGTTCTTTTTACTGTAGCGATTATTGGGGCCACGGGGATCTTTCTTCTCAATTACAATCGCCCTATTGATGCTGCCGTTTTTGCCTCCATCTTTATGGCGGGCGGCACCTTTATCTTTTTTCACATTCCTTATATTTCTAGCACACTGTTTTCGCTAGCCGGTGTGCTGATCATTATGTATGTCATTTCTGCCAGTCACCAAATGGCATTTAGTGACCGATTGACGAACATACCGGGTCGACGTGCTCTAGAGATGGATATGAAACATCTCGGCAGAAAGTTCACTATTGCTATGCTTGATGTCGACCATTTTAAGTCCTTCAATGATACCTATGGACACGATACAGGCGACGATGTGCTCAAACTTGTTGCATCACGAATGACAGAGGTCGGTGGCAACGCTAAAGTCTATCGATACGGTGGTGAAGAGTTCACTATCTTATTCAAAGGAAAAACGGCTAAAGACAGCAAACTTTATCTGGATGAGTTACGAGAGCAGATCCAAGACTATCAGATGGTCATTCGAGATGAAGCCAAGCGCCCTGCTGACAATAAACAAGGCGCTAGGAAACGCGGTGGCAAGAATCAACAGTCAACGGTGAGTGTGACGGTGAGTATTGGTGCCGCGGACAGTAAAACAACGCGTAAGCCCGAGGAAGTCCTCAAAAAGGCAGACAAAGCATTGTACAGCGCTAAAGAAAAGGGGCGTAACCAAGTTCAGTGTGCTCGATAACCTCACTAATCTTAATCAAAGAACAAACTACTCTTGATTAAAGAATAAGACGATACTGCCCCCTTTTAAGTCACTGCCATAATTAATGCTGAGTCCAATTCCAACATTATCCACCATAGGTATGTGGAACGGTGGCGTCAGTAGCCAACCTACCGTGCCTTCATAATAATGACTGGATCCTAATACCCCTATTGTATCACCACCAATATCGACCCTACGTATACTGGTATATACTGTTTGAATAGAGCGCCCCCAATCGGTGACATCATAAAACAGCTTAGCTTCATTAGACCAATACCACCCTTCAGGTGTACCGACGTCACCATCGTTTGCTTGTCCCCAGCCATAACCAGAGAAATAGTTAAAGTTGGACTTAAGCTTTACTTGGCCCCATTGCTTGTCTTTGCTGTAATTGAAACCGACTTTAGGTTGTAAGGATGTTGCCCAAGCCGATGTATTGACAAGTTTTCCGTCAATAAACCGTTGGAAGAGTTTAGAGAACGGAGACTGAAAATCATAATTGCTATGCAGATACTGCAAGTGAAGACCAACACCGGTTTCAAAAGTCCAGTTCGGCGAAAAGTGTATTTCTTGCTCGTAACCGCTGTACACTCCAAGTACGTACTTTCTATGGCTATCAGGACTATCTAGGATTTCGTCTTCTATCCTAAGCGCTGAAAAGCGAACAACTGCCCGCTGTTCGAACATTTTGTCGTTGGAAAGGTCAAACGTTATAGGCAGTGCTGAGACACCGATGTTCTTGCGGCGCTCAAGTGCGTCTTGGGATCCAATGTTTTCATTATCAATATTGAATATTGAGTTTGGGTCAAAGTCTTTAAAACCCAACGTCAGTGCTTCGCTATCTGTAAGTATGATCGCTGCGGCAAAGTCTTCTTCGAAGATATCTTTGAACTGCGGATCAGCGTGAGCCGAAAAGTGATACATCACCGCAGTGACCATCAAGATATTAGAGACTCTCGACAAAACAACCTCTTAACGAAAACTACACAAACATTAGGCTCACTGAAAACCTTAGGCTAAGAATAACAAAAGCGTTACTCGGCTATAGTAACGCTTTGTCATTAAAAGAAAGCGACATCAACATTACTGACCGCTGATTTTGCCGGTTAGTTTTTGTTTTTATTGCCATTAACAGGATAAAAGAAGTTATGATGTTGTGCTAATTATATCGCTCTCCAACTGCAAAACGTAGCGATTACGACCATTCCGCTTCGCCTGATAGAGCAACTTGTCGGCTCTTTCATACAGTTCATTAATCGATTCAGTCCCTGTTGGGATCGTACTATAAACACCCAGTGACAGCGTCACTCTATCTGCCGTTTGAGAGTACTCGTGCGGAATATTCAGCGAAACAATTCCATCTTTCACCCGCGCTGCATTCTCTTCTGCCTCTGCTACGTCACTTCGACTGAGCAATATGACAAACTCTTCCCCACCATAACGCCCTACATACTCACCGGAACGGATAAACATAACATCTAAAAACTGAGCAATATTAATTAAACACTGATCGCCTTCGGTATGTCCGTAGTTATCGTTGAACGCTTTGAAATGGTCGACATCCATTAAGATCACAGAGAGCGGCATTTGGTGTCGGCCATGCCACTGGATCAATTCCGTCAATTTTTGATCCATATAGCGGCGATTAAACAATTTGGTGAGCCCATCTTCATTTGCTTGATGCTGAAGCGCGCGATTCGCTTCTTCCAACTGAGAACTCGCTTGTTTTAACTCGCGTCTCATGTGAGCAATACGCTGCATAGCAATCAATTTTGATTGCAGCACAATCTTGTTGACGGGTTTTACAAGGTAATCATCACCACCTGCATCGATTGCTTTAGCAATCATTTCCGGCTCATCGTGACTACTTAGGAAAATAATAGGGATCCAATCGGCTTCGTAGCGTTGACGTATCTCTGAAGCGACTTCAAATCCGTCCATTTCAGGCATTGAGATATCTAAGAGCACCAACTCAGGGTCAAACGTCGGATAAAGCGCGAGAGCCTCTCTCCCACTTGCTGCAACTTCAACCTCATGCCCCAACTGTTTGAGGCGTATCTGCAACTGCATTCTTTCCAACTGAGCGTCATCAACGAGAAGTATTTTCATCGAAGATTCTATGGACTTCATAAGCATCCTTGTCTTTGTATTACGCCGATGTATTGTTAATATAAACCACATATTAGGACATTATTCAAACAGTCCCACAAAAATCGCAATAATAACAGCTTGTTTAGGCCTAAAACGAAGTTTTGGCTGGGCATTGTCTGATGAGTTGGATTATTATTGTCTTTTAGAAAGGTAATCGCAGGATTATCGATAATCGTTATACAGAGAAAGTTGTATGTCTGAGACACAAAATACTGAAACCCCAATCATAGACTTAGAAACGGTATCCGCTGAGCTAAAACAGGTTATCCTATTTGACGAGGTACCTGAAGAGCTTTACAACATGGTGGTCTCGATTCACGAAGTGACCGAAGAAGCCGTTCGCGAAGCATGGGATTCACTGCCAGCTAGTGCTCAAAACATCCTAGACAACTTTGAGCAGTTCCACGCATTGATCTCCGTTAGCCAAGCTTTCGCTGGAGTAAGCGCTCTTGAAGAGTTTACTACGATGGATTTGCCTGCAGACATGAGCGACGAAGATAAAGAGTCTTACAAGGCTGAGCTACTTGATAAAGTTTTACAGAACTGTATCAAGGATATGGTCAAGCAAATCAAGAAAGCGCGTCGTGATGCGATTCTAAAGCGTGATTTCAAAGAAGTCTTTGTCAAGTAATCGACAATGACATCAGAAAAAGCCACATTTTTATGTGGCTTTTTTTACAGGTGCGGCTCAAGAGCGACGTCTTTCTGCGCCACACTGACCCCTTTAATTTGTGCATACACTGATTGACCAACGTGCAGCTTTAGATCATCCACTGCCCACTGGGTTACCGTTGCAACTAGTTCACAGTGACCAGCCAACGACAGCACCACTTCTACGCTTTGTCTTGGCGTTCCTTTCCCACCTTGAGCAATGGTTTTGATGGTACAAGGTAAAATGTTTCGAATGGAGGTATTTTTAGCTCTGCTTAATGCGATAGATACGTCGTTAGCTCTAACTCGCAATCGTACCGCCTCACCGACGGCCGCTTCCGTTCGCTGTACCCATAAGTAGTGATCGTTTGTTAGCGCTACTTTGGTCAGACCGTACGTGTCGTTTTGAGCGACGACTTCACCTTTAAACAGTGCACTCTTATCTGAAAACGATTGCCACGATTGCATGATCTTTGTGCCCCACACTTGCTCAATCAAACCAGACTCAACGATGCAGCCCTCATCAATAATAACCAGGTGCTGTGCAAGTCTCAAAATCTCATTAAGGCTATGTGTCACATATAAAATTGGGATATCGACGCGACTCGACAGTGCTTCTAGAAAAGGCATTAACTCGCGTTTTCTTGGATTATCCAGTGATGCTAATGGCTCATCCATGAGCAGCACTTTCGGCTTGCTCAATAGCGCGCGTCCGATAGCGACTCGCTGCTTCTCCCCGCCAGATAATGAACTTGGATAGCGATTCAAAAGTGGCTCAATAGCAAGCAGCTCGACGATTTCATCAAAATGCGCCGTATCGTCTTTCGTGACCCCGTAACGCAAATTTCGCTCTACAGACAAATGCGGAAACAAGCGTGCGTCTTGGAACACATAGCCGATTTCTCGTTTTTCTATCGCAAGGTCAATGCCTTGGCTAGAATCAAAAATCGTTCGACCATTAAAGCGAATATGCCCTGAATCGGGTTGGACTAACCCACTAATAAGATTTATTAGCGTGGTCTTGCCCGCGCCAGAGCGGCCAAAGATCGCACTGATACCACTCGAGGGCAATGAGGCTTTTAGATGAAATGCTTGTTCACCAAATTGTTTTCTAACATCGATATCTAACCTTTTCATTGTGCCACCCCTAAGCGGCGTGACACCCAACGATTGAGCGATTCAGAGAAATAGAGCGACGCTAGCGATATCACAATAGAGATAATACACAACCTCATAGCCGCGTCTTCAGCGCCTGGCGTTTCCAAAAAACTGTACATGGCTAACGGGATAGTTTGTGTTTCGCCGGGGATATTAGATACAAAACTAATTGTTGCGCCAAATTCACCGAGGCTTCGAGCGAACGACAGCATAGTACCGCTAATAATACCGGGGATAACAAGCGGTAGTGTGATAGTAAAAAACACCTTTCTCGGCGATGCTCCGAGCGTTCTAGCGGCCTGCTCTAGCTTGTGGTCGACACTGTCCATCGATAGGCGAATGGAACGAACCATCAAGGGCAGCGCAACGATAATGCAAGCCAATACTGCACCTCGCCAGCTAAAACTAAAACTGATTCCAGTTAGCTGATAGATAAACTGGCCGATGACCCCTTGTTTTCCCATGGAAACCAAAAGCAAATAGCCCACAACAACCGGTGGCAATACCAAAGGCAGATGAATCACGCTGTCTAGAATACTTTTTCCAATGAACTGCTTTTTGCTCAGTAGCCATGCGAAAAAGACACCGATTGGAATCAACCAGAGAATGGCTACACCGGCCACCTTCACACTGAGTTGTATCGCCTCTACTTCATAGTCAGTCAGCATATTAAAGATTTGCTTCCTTATCTGTGATAAATCCATGTTGTCGCAATATGGTTTGCCCTTGTTCAGAAGCAACAAACTCAGCAAACTGCTTAGTCTGCTTGTTATGGTTGAGCGTCACTAAAGGATAGTCGATAGGGTCGTGACTTGAATCTGGAAAATCAGCCAACTTAGTGACACCGTCACTAATCATTAGGTCGGAACTGTATACGATACCCAAAGGCGCCTCTTTCCTATCCACCAATGCCAGCACCTGCCTTACATTGTTCACTGGTGCTAATTGACTTCGCACTGTTGGCCATAGCCGTAGTGATTCCAATGCTTGTTTCGCGTATATGCCCGCTGGTACGGCGTTAACCTGTCCGATGGCTAGTCGCTCATCAGTAAGGTATTGCTGCCAATAACTTTGCTTTGAAATATCAAATGACGTTTCTTCACCGTTTGATTTGCTAGTGATCAGAACCAACTTATTTCTGGCGATATGTTGAATATCACTAGCACTTATCACCTTTTGGGACACGAGATAATCAACCCAGCGCACGTTAGCAGAAATGAATACGTCCGCTGGCGCCTCTCTTTGGATCTGCCTCGCCAATGAAGATGAGCCTGCGTAAACGGCCCTAACTTCAATGCCATACTCATGTTCAAACGTTTGAGCAAGCTCATTGACTGCATTAGTCATAGAGCTTGCAGCGAATACGGTTAGTGGCTTAGCTAGAGCAGATTGAATCATCGCAAACTGTGACAGCGTAACTAAAAACAGAGTGATTATAGTGCGCATTAACGGCGTTTCCTCTTCAGAACTCTTAGTCTTGTTGCCCTGATAATTTAAGGTCAGGCCATAGCTTTACAAGGTCAAGATGCTGTTCGATCGCGTCAGCGATTCTATCGATGGCAAACTCTTTCTCGTCGTTGATCGCAAACGACTCAATATCCGCATCATTCACCCAACGGGCGACCAACTGAGTCACTTCTGGTGAATCAAAAAAGCCATGCACGTACGTTCCAAGCACTTGGTTGTCACTGCTGACCGCACCGTCAAGCTCATTATCATCGAAGCTAACCGGCTGCTTGTCACCAACGGTTGAGCGACCTGCATGAATTTCGTAACCAGAAAACGGTGCAGAGCGCCCCTCAAGAGTAAGAGTTCCATTAACGTTGGTAAGCTGCTTCTCACTTTCCAATACCGTGTGGAGCTGAAGCAGGTTCAAGCCATCACTACTTCCTGCGGACCCTTCTATCCCTTTTGGATCCGCAATAGTGTTACCAAGCATTTGATAACCTCCGCAGATCCCCATCACTTTGCCGCCAAAACGCAGATGCTTGTAGATATCTTTATCCCACCCCTGCTCTCGAAGATAAGCAAGATCATCGCGCACAGATTTAGTCCCTGGCAATACAATCAAATCAGCATTATTTAAGCGTTCACCTTTACCTACATATCTAAAATCGATATCTGGATGCAGACGAAGTGCATCAAAGTCGGTGTGATTGCTGATGCGGGTTAATACAGGGACTGCGACACTGAGCTTTGTCTTGGATTTAATATCATGCGAAGCATCTATGGCATCTTCCGCTTCGATATTCAGGCCATGCAAAAAAGGCAACACGCCGATAACCGGCTTACCCGTTTTTTCCTCTAGCCAATCTAAACCGGGCTCAAGCAATGAAATGTCACCACGAAAACGATTAATAACAAAACCCTTCACACGCTGCTGCTCAGATTCTGATAATAAAGCTAAGGTGCCGTAAAGATGGGCGAAAACGCCGCCTCGGTCGATGTCAGCGACAATAATAACAGGAATGTCTGCTTCTTCAGCGAAACCCATATTGGCGATGTCATTGGCTCTGAGGTTAATCTCGGCTGGGCTACCTGCACCTTCAATAACCACGGAATCAAAACGGCTGCTGAGCTTTTCAAACGACTCTAGCACATAAGGCATAGCAAAGCGTTTGTAATCATGAAAACCTACTGCGTCCATGTTCGCGTGGGCTTTACCTTGGATAATTATTTGTGCGCCAGTATCAGAGTTTGGCTTAATCAACACCGGATTCATATCGACAGTAGCTGTTACATTCGCGGCTTGAGCTTGAACCGCCTGAGCGCGCCCAATTTCCCCGCCATCTTCAGTTACCGCACTGTTTAATGCCATATTTTGTGGTTTAAATGGGGCAACCTTTATCCCTTGGCGTGCTAGAACACGGCATAACCCTGCCACTAATACACTCTTACCTGCATCGGATGTGGTGCCTTGAACCATAAGAGCTTGTGAAGTGCGGCGCATATTGTGCTTATATCCTTGATCAATAATTCGATTAGTTTACCTTTTTTAATCACTACGACCAACGCTTCACATTGAAACTTAACGAATTATTAAGACCTTATTTGTATAATAGTTCATCAATTCTGCCTACAAACTCTCGATATCGTTAAATTGGTCTATATTTTGCTAACTGTTTTTTTATATACTGAGCCAATTCAAAATTCGAGTTTATATGAATTTCTTTTTATCATGGAGTCCTCATGCTAGGTAAAGCAAGCAGTGCTGCGCTGTTAACATTAGCAGTCGCCGCCCCTACGCTGGTTCAAGCGAACAATTTTAACTATAACTCATTCGAAGTCCGCTTAGGTGCTAACCCTGGTACAGTAGGTGCTGAGTTTACAACCTTCTTTACGGAAAACACTCATATCATTGCTCGTGCAGATAGCCGATTTGAAGGTGATTGGGACGTTGCTGGTGGTTTGGGTTTTAATGGGCCTATGGGTCAGTTTGCCGATGTGTTCGGCCAGCTTTTGGTTCACAACGTGAAAACCAGAGATGATGAGAAATTCGATAGTGAATTCATGTCAGAATTCAACATTGGCTCCCGTGTTTGGTTATTGCAGAATATAGAAGGCGTTGGTCAAGTCGGTCTGTTAAACCGTCGTGATGATACCGTATTTATTTGGAGTGTCGGCGCACGATTCCACTCAACTGAAGCACTATCACTAGGTGCTGACATCAAAGATGGCGGTATTTACGGCCCCCAAGTACAAATGTCCGTTGAGTTTGGTTTTTAATTTAAGCATTACTATCGATAGGTTACACTGCGATGAATCAAAAAGGGCTTTCCATATTTGGAAAGCCCTTTTGTTTTATTTGGTTGGTTTTGGCTGAACGTATTTACGGCTTACATCGACAATTGCTACATCTCTAAAGAAACTTCTACCTAATAACACTGGGTATTTCAGGTGAGTCCTGTCAGCAAGAGTAAATTCCGTTTTACTCGTCATATCGCCAATTTTAATCACTGATACAACGACCGGGCGCTTATCACTCTCCTCCGAGCTTGATTGCTTTACTTTTACCCAACGGTCAACTGGCATCGATACTTCTTTAGATTCCACACCATCGTGCTTCACTTTAAATTTAACCCAATCTTTGCCATCACGTTCAAATGGGACGATGTCAACTGCGCTTAGTGAAGACGTTGTCGCACCAGTATCAACACGAGCTTTTGTCGTCACTTTCATATCCATTAGACGAACATATTCTTGCTCACCTAGAATTAACTTGCCGTCATCACTCTTGACTGGAGCTGGCTTCGGCTTCTCTGCTGGTTTGGTTTCTTTTACCGGCTCTTCCGGCTTTTCCGGTTTCGCTTCAGTCACCTGCTCTTCTGGTTTTACTTCTGGCTCGACCGGTTCAGTTTTTGGTGCTTCTGGCGTAGTTTCTGCTGCCGGTGGCTCAACCGGTGGCGGAGTTTGTGTCGGTGTTGTCGAACACGCAACCAAACCACCTGATAACATTAACGGTAATATCGCTTTCCAAGGTTTCATTCATTCACCTTTATTATTTTTAGTAGTTTCTATTGTCGTCTTTATTTTTGACTAACAGCGGCTAATGCATCCGCAACATATGGCAATTGAGACTCAGAAAGTCCTGCAATGTTAATACGACCATCGTCAACGCCATAAATCGCATAATCCGTGCGCAATCGTTGCATTTGCTCTGCTGTAAATCCTAGCACAGTAAACATGCCTTTGTGAGACATGATGAAGTCAAAATCGGTCGACGAACCTGTTTGTTTCAAAGCTTTGCATAAGCCATCACGCAGCGATACAAGTCGTTGTTGCATCTCAGAAAGCTCTGTCGTCCACATAGTGGTTAAATGGTCATCCTTTAGAATCGTTTTAACCAGTGCCGCACCGTGATCAGGTGGCATCGTGTATGTTGAACGTGCGAGCGTTAACAACTTACCTTTGGCATTGTTCGTTTCAGCTGCGTTCTTACCAATAACAATTGCTGCACCTGTACGTTCACGGTACAAACCAAAGTTTTTAGAACATGAGGTGGTCAGCAACATTTCTTCTACATTTTCGGCCATATGACGAAGGCCCAATGCATCTTGCTCTAGCCCGTCACCAAATCCTTGGTAAGCAACATCTACGAAAGGAACAAAACCGTTTTTAACGCTAAGCTCAGTGATCGCTTTCCAGTCATCCAAAGTAATATCTGCACCTGTTGGGTTGTGGCAACAACCATGCAGCAATACGACGTCGCCCTGACCTGCTTGACTAAGATCGGTGAGCATCGCATCACGATCCACTTGCTTTGTCGTTACGTCAAAGTAGCGGTAAAACTTAACCTGCAAGCCCGCAGCTTCCATAACAGGCTTATGGTTTACGTAGCTTGGATTTGATAACCACACTGTTGTGCCTCGAGCAGCAACATTCATTAGGTCACCCAGCATACGCAAGCCACCGCTCGCACCAGGAGTTTGAATGACAGACACTCGATCGTAAATTGGAGTTTCACCAAAAACCACTTTCGCGATGCTTTGGTTAAATTCTTCACAACCAGCAAGGCCAACGTAGGCTTTTGTCTGTTGCTCTGAAGTCACAATTCGCTGAGCTTCAGCAATGGCCTTCATAATTGGAGTTTGACCGTCGCTATTTCGATATACACCGATGCCAAGATCGACTTTGTCGGTACGAGGATCATTTCGGTAAGCTACGGAAAGAGAAAGAATAGGATCGAGCGCTGGCTCGGGTAACTGAGAGAACATGAAAGTCACAACCCTTTGAAATTCAAGCGATGGCCTTCACGTTATCATTAGATTAAAAATATTGAAATAGTTTTGTTATTGGTGGGGACGATTCGTTCTGTAAACCTAGCTGTCAAACAGATTAGCCCCTCACCACATGTTGCATAAAAGATCATCAGTTTCAATAAAACTAAGTGCTCTGCGGCATTAAAAAAGGAGCCGAAGCTCCTTATTTTTGCACTATCAATGTTACAAATTTGTAAATCGGTGTATAACCTGGTTTGCACTTCCACGCCATTCTAACTCAGGATCGGCGAGATCTTTCTCGAATTTGCCGTCCACCAGCACATCGATAAGATCAACCACTTGTTTTTGTTCTGCACTAAGTTCCGCAAGGACATACCCTGTCCACAGCCAAATATCCTTACCTTGGCACTCTGCTCGTACACGCTCCACCAGTTTAAGTACAGCACTCACATTCGCAGGATGAAGGGGATCTCCGCCAGATAACGACAGACCGCGTTTTTTAATTCGACTGTCGTTTAAGTCCGCTATGATCTGATCTTCAAGCTCTTGGGTAAACAAATGACCAGAATGCAATGACAACGTCGACTGATTATAACAACCACGGCATTGATGCACGCAGCCAGAAACAAAGAGAGTACAACGCGTACCAGGTCCATTGACCACGTCGATCGGATGATACTGATGATAATTCATGGGTTGTTGCTCTCTTTACTGACTTCTTTGTTTAACGATTACAGGTGCTTAACGCGACGTTTAACTTCTTCTTGTTTACCGAAGTTAAAAGGACGAGCGTCCGGGCTACCTAGATAGCCACACACACGGCGTGTTACTGACACGCGAGTAGAGTCATGGTTGCCGCACTTAGGACACGTAAAGCCCTTACTTGTACAGTCAAACTCACCCATGTAGCCACATTCGTAACACTCATCAATTGGAGTATTGGTACCGTAATATGGCACTCGGCTGTAGCTGTAATCCCACACGTTCTCTAACGCTTCGATGTTGCGCTGCATATTCGGGAACTCGCCGTAGCAAATAAATCCGCCTGATGAAATCTCTGGATACGGCATCTCGAAATCGATCTTATCGTACGGGTTTACCTTCTTCTGCACGTCTAGGTGGAAGCTATTGGTGTAGTAGCCTTTATCCGTAACGCCTTCGATTACACCAAACTCTTTAGTATCGATTTGGCAGAAGCGGCTACATAAGTTCTCACTTGGTGTGCCGTATAAGCTAAACGCATAACCGGTTTCTTCAGCCCAGCTATTCACTACAGTTTTCATATGTTTGATGATATCGAGCGCCATATCGCGCATTTGATTGTCATTGTACATGTGAGTTTCTGTACCAAATAGTGCAGTCATCGTCTCATGGATACCGATGTAGCCAAGAGAGATAGACGCGCGGCCATTCTTGAAAATTGGTGCAATCGAATCATCCGCTTTCAAGCGAACACCACAAGCACCTTCCATATATAGAATAGGAGCTACGCGCGCTTTGACTTTTTCAAGACGACTAATACGTGTTTCTAGTGCCTTACGAGCCAGCAATAAACGGTCATTCAATAACTCATAGAACTTATCTACACTTCCCTTCGCTTTAATTGCGATACGTGGCAAGTTCAAGCTCACAACACCAAGGTTGTTACGGCCTTCATGTTGAAGTTCGCCATTCTCTTCGTAAGTATTCAGGAAGCTTCGGCAACCCATAGGCGTTTTGAACGAACCTGTTACTTCAACCACTTTGTCGTAGTTTAAGATGTCTGGATACATACGCTTAGACGCACACTCTAAAGCTAACTGCTTAACGTCATAGTTTGGATCGTCTGACTTATGATTCAGTCCATCTTTAATCGCAAATACCAGTTTAGGGAACACCGCTGTTTTCGCGTTTTTACCAAGACCAGCGATACGGTTTTTAAGGATCGAGGTTTGGATCAACTTTGATTCCCAGCTCGTACCTAGACCAAAACCGAAGGTAACAAACGGAGTTTGACCATTATGTATTATATGACCTAGCTCTCACCATAAACATGTAACAAATAATACTTTTGATTGTTATATAACAACAACTTATTGTGTAAATGTGTCAACTTTAGGGAAGTAATGGACTCTCATGAATCTGAAAAATGTTAGGTACGAGAAAAAACGACAAACAACGACTATCAATTCTAAGGTAATCGAAACGATCTCTCATCACCTTTATAGGATTAGTGATAATTCTGAGGTTGAAGAGTTCCGGGCATATGAGAAGGAGATAGTTCGCCTCAAAGAGACTACTACCAAAAAATCAAACCTAAGTGCAAACACACTCAACTCGTATCGAACTCCTGTCATTAAATTTATCGATTTTCTCCATGAGGCAGGAGTCATGGGTTCTGAGACTCCCTTATCATTGAGCCATGCCTATAGGGTGATCATGGGTTATCCAGAGTACATCCAACGAGAATTACCTAGTAACGTCACTCTTGAAATAGAGACAATCAGAGCGCTAATGGATAATTACCGCCCAAAACTGAGTAACAACTCAGTCAATATTCATTTAAATGCAGTTGAGCACTATATCAAGATCTCCGAACGCTATGCGAGAGCAGCACATACTAGACTCTGCCGTGCTATGGGAGTGTCGCCATCACATTCCCAATATCAGCCTCTGTTCGAACAGGTTTGGAACTCCACGGAAATATCACACTCACAAAAAATATATTGGCAGAATCATACAGCTCTTGGAGGTATCCTCGGTGCACACAATATTCAGGCACAGAAAAATCAAATATTTTCTCGTCTTCCTTCTGATGACTCTACAATTAAGGACATAGTTGCCATAACACAGGAACAGATTCAACAGTTTCTTGAGCTGAAATCACTGTCTGATCGTGACCGAACCCTATACGCTCTTCTATTCGCGAGTGGGTTACGAATCAGCGAGGCACTGCTATTACAATTGAGGCATATCGATTTCACAAACCGTAGAATCTTCCTGACCTCAAATGTATCAAAGCGCGGTTTGACCTCAGAGGAGGTTAAATTGTGCGATGCATGGAAAGGCCGCAAAACCCTACACGATGAGGTCTACCTATTTGGCATAGCTGAGGAAATTTTTTGGGAGTCACTGGATAAACTCCTATCAACGGCTGTCACGGATGATAGCCACGATTTTTTGTTTACGTACGAAAAGAACTCGAACAGGGGGCGTCCATTTATCCTAACTCAGCGTGCCGATGAAAAACGTAGCCACTCAAATATCGTAAAACGATTTAAAAAAGCACTAATGGAAATAGGTATCTCAAAAAAAGCACTCCATGGGCCGCATTTTGCCCGGCATGCACTCGTCTATTACCTCCATTACGAATGCCCTCGCCTAACAAAGGATGGAAAACTGATATTTGGTTATGACGCAGAGGATGTCCGAAGTCTGATAGGTCATGTCAATTACACCAGCACCATAAATTATAAACGAGACGACTCAGAGAAACTGAGTCAGGAGCATAATTTGTCTCGTGATATCACACGCCTGAACCTAGATGAGCAGACAGCTAAACTGCTAAAGCAAAAACAATTGCATTTAGCAGAGGCTAAAAAAATCGACAAGATGCTATTGCGATTGAAGGGACATAATAATGATATTTAATACATCAGGTTCAGCCTATTACCCCTTGGGTATCGAAACGGCGAATAAGCGCTGTAATCAAATTGCGCTTCAACTCATGACTAAGGTTGAGGAATTCTTCTCGAATGTCGGTGTAGATAAAAAGTTTTCTGTGCCAGAAATGGATATATTGAATCGCAGTTCAAATCTGAGCACAGGCAAGGCCGACGTACGCTGTGTAATATGTGAAATAGCAGGAAATATCTCGAACACCGATATATTGCTCAAAATCGCGTCCCTAACCGCTAGTGCGGGTAATTTTTCAACCAGAAAAAGCGATGCACGAAAGCCTGAACATAAAAGGTATCATGGGGCCTTGGAGTTCCTGAAGCAAGTAGAAATACTATTTCTATCTATTGGTATTCAATCAGATCAAATCAGTAAAAATGTTTACAACACGGTAATACTGTATTCGAGGTTGATTTTAATCAGACTATGGCGAGAGGGATTAGTGGTTCTCCCAATTACCGTGGATTTTGAGCTAAATACCAACAAATTTGATGAGTTTACTAAGTTCAAAACTAGTAACCATCGTTCTAAACCGCCAATGTTTGGCGCATCTGAAAATTATTGTGAACAACTGAAAGTTGAGTTCACGCAGGTACTGACTGACATTCAGAGTGCTCCAACGTTGGAGGTTAATCTCATTAAATACGAGGGTGGAAAATACTATAGAAAGTGTTCTAGCATTCTATACTGTAGCACATTAAAGTCCCTCGACGACATTAGCATAGACTGCTACGACGACCTAGTTCGCCTATTTTGCCTATATGACACGTATGATTCCACAAATCCGCACGATGCAATATTGTTGAAAGAGTTGTCTAATGACACCAAGCCATTCAAGCTAGCTAAAACGGCGTTCGAAACATTCAGGACTGCTGCTACTAAACTAGGCTGTCACAAAAAAGATTCGTTAACAGGCCACACACATAGCGTTACCAGAGCCTATAGGGCTGAACTATTGCTATTAAATTCCGCAATAGATTTCAATTTCGACGAGGTCATTTACGAGCAGGATGAGCAGATGCTATTCGAGTTTTTTGCTGATAATGATTATAAAGCGACCCAAAAGTTTTACTCTCTCGGGATTATAGATGAGCCTGACTACAACGCATGGAACATGTACAAAGACAAACATCTGAATTCTGTTACTAAACCATCATTCTCCAACGCTAAATGGGGCTGGAATGTTATTTATCAATATCTTGCATATGTATCATGTTGGTGCGAAATGTTTCAAGAACAGTCTATAGAAGGATGTATCTCTACACCTGCAACATTCAAAGAGTTAGATAGAGAGACATTTGTAATTCGCTCCTATTCGAATCAAGATATCGATACTGATCAGTGGCCCCGTACATTAGGGGAGTTTTTGCTGCATAAGTCTGCCTCCGTGGCTACGTGGGTAAAAGCCGCTCTAGACTCCGTAGAGGTTAATTTTGCTTTTGATGAAGACCATATTAGTTCAACAGGTAAGCTGCTGTTACCAACTGAATTTACTAACCACTGGCACAAAGCTAACAATGGCATCCAGCTAGGCACCCTGACCGAATCGGTTAAGCGCGTATTTACCAGACCTGAATACGCAGTATCGTTGAGCGTGGCCTATACGTTAGAAATGTACGGTGCCTACCTCCAAGAGCGGGTTTTAGAGGGTTACGATTATAATTTGCTGGGCTTTAGACCTGCGATGTCTTTCCATACAGACAACCAATACAGGTTAATCGAAATAGGACCCAAAATCAGAACTCCTGCTGGCATAGTGAAATATCAACACAACTCTCCAGTAAATGCCGAAAAGAAGCTGATTGCTGATGCATTTTATTGGGCAGTACCGTTGGAGCATTACCAAGATGTAATACGTGTGGGTGAGAACAATACGATGGCACTTAAACGTGAGATTAATTCTCATGTATGCGCTGGTTTTTCTCCAATCGTTTGGTACGTTAATGATGAACTGACAGATGCCTATGTTCGTTTAGATAACACGTCCAAGATCATCAGTAACCCATATTCAATGACTAATTTTGGAACGATAGACATCGAAGACACGCAAATAGTGGCTCCATTGCTCGGACCGATCAGAGGCATTATTGTTGCACTAGAACAGGGGATACGTCACAAACATATCCGCTATTTAGACAAAAGGTATTTTGACAAATATGTGACTGAGGACCTTGTTCAACTATTGGTTAGCACCGACAAAAGTAGACGGCAGCCATGGAAAGCGATCTCTCACCTTGATGTTATATCAATGCTCCGAGCCGAAAGGCAATTTCAGGATTTGAGAACTGATGTTGACCACCTAATAAACTATAACAATGACGGTAGAGAAATCGATGTACTTTTTAGGAACGCATCCGGTGAAGCGTTTACAGAAACAGCATGGAGTGATGTATGGCGGATATTCCTATCTATTTCTCAGGGGGTTATCAATAGTTCATTCACTAATACGATAGGTAGGTGTGAGTTTGTTAAAATGGTGCCTCTATCCGAAACTGGCTCCATGACATCTCAGACAGTAGAACGGTTAATCACCGCTGAGAGCGAGTTCGTTAAGCGAGCTAAGGTCTCAGGTAAAAATGAAAAGCTCAAATTTGATGCCGACGGACATAGAGTTAAGTTATTAGCACTACTAACTCCGCATTCAACTCGAACCACATATGTCAGCCATCGGGTTGGCTATATAGGGCTAGAAACAGTTCGTAAGAATATCGGCCAGATAAAAGTGTTTTCAACTGTCTACTACAACAAAGAGACAGACGAAGAAAGAGCACGAAAGATCTTGGAGTACCGCAGTGGCCATTCTTTGCAAGTACACAAACCAACAAATAACGATACCTCTCGTATGCGCACCAACGATGTTTCTCAAACCCATGTACAGGGAGCATTTCAGGAAAATCCCAAAGAAACAATGATGGTGTACGGCTTTACATCCATTCCAATTGTAACTGTTGATGACGAAGGTAATGAAATAACTAACCCAACTGGCATGGATCTTGTTGAGTCCACACCGTTGTCACTAATTGCATTTGCACCCACCCATATTTGTATACATAACATGGAGTGCACATCAATAATAATCACTGAAAATGGTGGTTATCAACGATGTGGTGTCTGCCGAATTAAGATCTGCCATATTGATAACCTAATATCTATTTCACGTATGGTTCAGCGCTATGAGTTAGATCTAAAGGCCAACGTAACCGCCATAATCAGACTAAACCGTAGCAAGGTTGATGATGCAACTGTACATAAAATTGAGATAGCTCAACTGAAGAGAGAGCAATCAATTTTACAGAGTGAACTATTAGGTTGGCAGACAGCTCTGCACATTATTGAGCAAACGAGGGTTAGATTATTGAACAAAAAACATACTAGTAGATTTATTGTCCCTGCCCCGCGCCTATTGTCCACAACAATATCATGCAAGAAACTCAGCCAGTCTGTGTCTGAGTTATTTCTGGATCATGTGACTAACATGAGTGACATTCCGTCCTTGAACAGTCCTGAAGTTGCAAAAACCGTAGCAAAAATTGAGAGACGAATTTTACTAGAATCTAAAAATGCTTCTAAGGATGTGATGAGAAAAGTTGAAGCCTGTTTTGTGAGTGACTCTCTAGATCCACGGCACATTATGTCCCCAATAATGAGCATGTTGGACGCAAAAATAATTACCAAGGAGCAAATCCTACAAGTAATCGACAATGAACTATCGCCGCCAACTCTCAAGAGAAGCCCCTTGCAAAATACGGTAATGGAGGTTTTAACAGCTAATGGTTAAAGAAAACGTAAGAGCAGAATCTCTGAGAAAGCGTATTGATTTAGTTGTTAAAACACTAGATACATATATTAACACGCCAAGCCTCAGGACGGATATTTCCAGTATGAATCAGCTTGCAAGAAAACTGCATCGAGACACTGGAGTTGCGTATTCCACTTTGCTGAAGGCTGAAAACAGCGGGGGATACTACCGAGGCTACCTAGAGACAGCTTTGTTAAAAATCGCGCCAAGTACCAACATACTAGATTCACTAGCACAACCGAAACCTAAAAATTGGGCACACCTTCAAGCTAGATACGAGTCTAGAATTAGCCTTCTTAACAACGAGGTAAAAAAACTAAAAAATGACCTGTTACAGGCTGAACTTGCTATATCAAATGCATCTCAAAAGCAGTTAACACTACAAGATGCAACTGATGCTAGACAGGCTGATATTGACATCGAGAAACTGTGTCGAGCACTAGCTAGAATTCTAGACAATGGTGATGTAGGTTTAGATTTTATGCCAGATGGACGAATTGAATATTTTGGTGAAACCATAGTCAATTCTGAACAAACGCTGCCATATCTAGCATGGCAAAAACGCAACACACCTCCCCCGAGGGACTGAAGGTAATTATGAAAATCGAACCAATAAGGTTAACGCCTGAGCAAGAGTGTTTGCGTGGTACAGCCAAATCAGCCCTGTACGTCGAATGCTACAAGAACATCATTGGACAGATGCGCGAGAAGCAAATTAGGTTTCCGCGCGACGAACGTGGTACGAATGACCTAGGCATTAATGCCAGTAAGTTTGCTAAATGGTGTGCGTTTAAGGATCGTGCAACCTTGTACAAAAACACTCAGATTAGAAATGCACTGCCTCAAGATATAAAAAATATTGGTATTGAGTCTTCCCAGACAAGATCCATCACTGATAAAAAACGAGATGAACAACTTTTGGGTCAGGCACGCGATATAAATGAACAAGGTACTCTAATTGTAACTCTCAATGCTCGAATTGAAACACTTGAGGAACTAGTGATTGAGCAGGATGCACGGATACATGATTTGGAACTGAAATTAGCCGCCTCAAAACAAGCTGTTGACGACCATATGAGGTGCCATGCAGAGCAGGTTAAAAATTCTATCCTCAGCGGGGGAAGAACATTTGACCGAGCTTAGACTACTAGTTACCAGTGTACGTACCTTGCTGAACGCATATATTGTGTATGGTAATTGCACTGCTACCAACAAACGATTGTCTGTTTTTTTCAGAAAAGGGCTCGCTTACAGGGAACCTTGCGAAGCTGAAGTATGGGAGTTTTCATGTGCGAACTCAAAAGTACTGATTAATTATCGGTCACAGTATTCCGCTATTGCAGGTCGGTTAGTTTTAGCCGCTTTTGATGATATAGAGGGCGACTTAAGGCTCTTTGAACGAGCATTACGCCAGTATGAGTTACCATCCCTTACTAAACGGCTTTTCTTCAGACATCCAGAATTTCGAGGTATAGGGTGTGGAGAGTCCCGTATTCGAAAAGCCATCGAAAGGGCTGGATCAGCAAGGCAGTTCCTAAATGAACTAAAGCACAACAACCTAGCTGCTCTTGTGGATGCATTTGACAGCACCGAGCGAGGTTTAGCGTTTTTAACAGCATACCAGAATCTGAAGTCTGAGTTTGAGTCCATCGAGTTCATCGTTCAGGCAGGTTATGACAAACGTACGGCACATAGACTAATCAGGCTGCTGGGTCGCGATACAAAGCGTTTATTAACCAGTAATCCCTATGCCCCTATCCGCATGGGTAGCCGATTCAATAATACGTGGAGGGTTGCTGAAAGACTGAGAAAGACCATTCAAATTAGTATTCCAGATGACTCCCCGGTTAGGTTGATCGGTGCAATTGACTACATCGTGTATCGAGCACTAAAGCAAAACCATACAGCTATAAGTGAAAAAAAATTAAAAATAGCACTATCAGCGTTGATTGGTGAAAGTTTGGTCGATGTGGCGATTAATACAGGGCTTTCGCTAAGTGCCCTATGCAAAACCAGTAGAGGCGACTATCAGGGTGTCGGTCTAGCGCACCTTGAGAGTATCGTCGAAAAAGCAATTGCAGCAAAAATAGTTTCTTCTAAGGACACTAAATCATCCCATAGACGCATCCTCACCTTGATTAATGAGTTTGATGAGTACTCATTTAAAATTAACGGATTTAATCTTACCGAAGAACAGAAAACGCTCGCCTACAACGCGCTGACCAATGACCTTTCAATCGCCCAAGGAGAAGGAGGTACAGGTAAGAGTACTTCTATGGCATGTATTAAATACGTCTGTAACCGCTTAAACCGACCAACATATTTTGTAGCGGTTGCGGGTATAGCAAAAAAACGTATCAATGACGAGCTGGAACGAATGTGTGTAATCCGAAAAACATTCACTAGTCTATTCGGTGGTGAAGAGGACGAGGTCTGTTGCTATACCGTCAAGGGTCTGATACGTCAAGTCGAACTAACCGTTCAAAATCCTAATACTAAGAATGCGATACAAATAAACGACGCCCCGCTGATAGTGTTTGACGAATCCTCTATGTTAGATCTATCACTGGTAGTAGAGTTTATGTCCTTGTTTGACAAGCATTTTGAGAAATACAGCATTTCGATGGTAGGAGACATAGCTCAAATCGCTCCTGTTGGTTTTGGTGTGGTTTGGCAGCATCTGGTCCATTTTGGCTCCTCAAGTACGGGTACATTGCCTTACAGCGAACTTAAGCGCGTTCATAGACAAGGTGTTGACAACCCAATTAGAGAGATTGCAACATTAGTGCGAATTGTGGGGCACTCCATTAGATCAGAGTGGAGCAATAGGACACAAAGGTTTTCTAATAACCCTCTAACTGAACTAACCGACCTGAGTTCGTTTTCTGGTCAGGCTGGCGTGTACTACGCGCAACTGAGTGACTCACAGGTTATCGAACAGGCTTACTTTCTATCTAAGCAACTAGGTTTAGATAAAGCACAGGTGATTACCCCCTACTCGAATGCTGACAACTCATTATCTACAGTGTCCATTAACAGCTATTTTATAGCAAAAGAGCGAAGCAATTGCAGCACTAACACCTTGTGGGGTTTTGCAACGGGTGATCGTGTTATTGTTACAAAGAACGTCTCATCTCTCGACCTATACAACGGTGATATAGCTACTGTCACTGATGTTATTTACGATCAAGAAGAGCAAGGCCAAGATATTCAAAGGAAGCTAGCCTGCAAGTTTGCTGAAAAGACAGTCTATATTGATGAAGGTGCATGTTTTGATACCGGATTAGTGCACTCCTACGGTATCACTATTCATAAGGCTCAAGGCTCGGAATTTGCGTACACTATTATTCTACTGCCAAGGTCTAACTCAACCTCATTCGTAGAAAACAGCATGGTTTACACTGCGCTAACGCGCTCAAAAATCGCCACCATTTTTATCGGGGATATGGAAACTTTGACGAAGGCAATAAACAGCAAGCCTGCATATAAGAGAATTTGTACAGGGTTTAACCTAAAAGCAGAGCTCCAGAACCAATTACCATTGAGCGCTTAAGCTAGAGCGGGTGATGACAGCCCCGCAGGGGTAAGGGCGGAAAGAAAATTACGGGGTAGATTCCGTTCTACTGGCAACTTAATTTGCGTGAGCACCTATGGCTAATAGAGCTTCTCACACAGTTCACATGAAGCTCCACGGCTAAGCACAAATGGTGTGAACTACTGTTCATCTTTGAATTCACACCTTTTTGCTACTTGGGGTTATTGAATTGCATACTAAAACTGCGACAAGTCATCCCTCTATATCAGTTCAAAAATCGGATCGGAGCAGTCTTTTTTCGTTAGCAATCGAAGCTGACAGCCGACCGATTCACGGTATTGCTCAATGGTATCTCGATATGCCTGAACAATAGCCTGTGGCAGCGTTACAACCTCCTCGGTGGACCTATTATCGAGACTTATTGAACGACAACTTGATAATTCATCCAGTTCCATATCATTTATTCGCCCAATTCGTCTCAAATGCATTCCCATCTGCGACGCAAACTCATAGAAATCCTGAGACCGTATTGCAAGACCACTGGGATACAACAGCTCTCGAACCAATTCTTCAAACCCACATGGCTCTGGAAGGCAGATACCTAACTGGTTAATTACACTATTCCATCTGAGGTCACATCTGACATCTACATCAATAATCCAGTTATGAGCCTCACCACGATTAATTGATTCCAAGGTCTTGTACGAGGAGAGTTGTGATTCAACCTCTTCAATTAACTGCTCAACCAGTGTGTTGAGCGTCGTCTCATCCCCCGGCAACCCCTGTATTAGTAGATGCTCATCACGAATTTTTGCCAAATCATCTCCCAAAATACTCACATCATTGGGAGTGAGCAGTGCCATTGTAGTTGCCTTACCAACTGCAATATCGTAGGCATTTCGTATTAGGGAATATGTCTCACAATCTATTGACGGATAGGCCTGTAATAGCGATGTTGGCACGTAGACGCCATCATAAAATATCGGCCGTGCATAGCTAGGTAACTCATTACCCCATAGGTCTAGACGTAGGTAAAAACTATTACCCAAGCCACGGGGGTTCACACAGTGATCTAGGGGGAAAAACGGTATGAGCTGCATACCCAGCCGTGACTGTAGAATGATATTACGCATACTCGGTTCTATCCGGTGGATAACCGAACCGACAACCGATACAAAGAGTTCCATGATCTGTCTGTCAGTTAACTCAATATCTACCATTGAGGTACGGATGCGAGTCCAAATCGACCATGTCTGATGAGTTGTGTTGTAGTCCCACTGAAATGGTACTCGATGATTCCTCGACAACTTTTGATCGATCTCGTTGGCAGTGAGATCGAATAGCGCACGTGAAACAACTTCTCTACGATCAGCAAAAGACAAATCTATGCCGACCTCCTCTAGTTTCCGCTTCATCTCTCGAATTATTATCTGAAAGGTCGCTTTATCATTTAAATACATAATACACCTCCTATCAGTACGACACTGTATAGCTGGTCTAGGATACAGTGTTCATGTACCGCACGTGTTTATGTACACAGAGTTGGTCAAGTGAAATATTTTTACGACAGAGGCAGGTAAACCAGCGACCCATGTGTGTCATCCAATTAGTGACGCTAACACAATCTGCAACTATCCCTCTGTGAAGTCGCTCACTAAAATCGTTGTTTAATTGTATAGCTAAGACAAACACATACGCTGTTGAATTTTCATTCAGTCATTAGCTCTAGGTCTTCATCGAATAAAGATCTATCAACCTCATGCGCCTCAACTCTGCGTTTCTTCATGCCAATTTCCGAGTCAATCAGTAAATCTAAGAGTCTGTCACCATCAATCAAAGTAATTGGTGCTGCGTTTGGGAACAAAGCACCTTCTTTTGCTCCTTCAGAAAAGCGGCCGAGTGTAATCAAAGTTCCTCTTATCGCATCGTGGTAAGGTAACGCTCCACGAAGCTGATCAATTAAAGGTCTTGATATCGTTGAGTTTGGAGTACGCTTAACCTGCACAACTTCACGCACACTAGAAATACCTATTTGTACATTGCCAACAACATCAACACCTTTATCACCGCTTTGCTCAGTGACATGAACATCCTCGTATCCCATTGACATCAAGAGGCGCGCAATCAGCTTTTCGAACTGGTAAGGGTTCATCGAAGATAACTGGTCAAACAAAATATCCCGTTGAATTCGATTGTGTTTATTGATGTCCTTCAATAGATCGAACTTGTCTTCTTCGGACAATGAGGCTTTGGGTGCTTTCTTTAACCAAGCCTCTCCATCAGAGCTGACTGAATATTTATGACCTTCCTTAATGAGTAGTTGTCGATTGAGCAAGTTTCGTGTTCTTCGCTGTATCGTATCTCGGATGGTTGACTCTGTACCAAAGTTTGAATGATCAGAAAGATATTCTGCCCACTGAGGTTTAATATCTGAAACTTTTGCTTTACCTGCGGCTTGAAAAAGTCTTAATAACTGCATGAGACCTTCATTCTCATCGATAGATTGAAGGGTAATGACGTCATCTGACAGAAAGAGCCTTCCCTTCTCTGTAAGCTGATAGATACCTTTATCGACGTAAATAAGATCATGGTTATTCATAAACAGATACGAGCCGTATATATGCCTTGGGTTAAGCTTATGTTCACTAGTTTCCCATATACGCGATGCAAGCCCCTGTAACTCTGTAGGCAGGCGTTCTGATATCCAGATGTCTGGATTCAACCAACTTACCGTATTTTGGGGCGTACCTCTAAGCTCTGCAAAAGTACGATTTAGCAGAGTTACATGATGTTGTGGTTGTTTTTCAATCGCCAAAAGGAATGCCTTAGCCCAGTCATTATCTGGATACAAGGGTGTTCTTACTTTCGTCTGTTTTGTCATTTTTATAAGCCTAAGAGATTACAACTGTCACAAAATGATGTTGTGCCTTGTTAACATGCTTTACCGTTTCCATACCCTTTATAGTGATATTTAGAGAACTCGGAAAAATAGTTGTGATTACTTTTTAACAACCCTACCTGTCGTATTGTCCATCCTATACAGGGAGATCGTCCCATCAAGGATGTATTTGATCACCTCTAACACAGTGTTCAATGGAACATTAAACCACTCTTTTGGATTATATGTCTGCCCTGAGTGACCTTTGAGAGTGATGTTCAATCTTCTATGTCCTAAGAAGCCATGAATTAGCGTTTCTAGCTTATGCGCATCAATGTTGTAGCACTCCGTAGTCATAACTACGCGGACAGGCGCTTCTAAGAAGGTCCTATCCTTTTCTGCATATTTGATGCGATCCTCTACCGTGCCATCAGTAAATCCAACCTTGTATAGATTTGATTTGTATTCCGCTAAAGCTACGTCTGTGCTCTTTGTCGCTAATACATAAACGAGTCCAGTTGGAACGGGGGTATCGTCAGGAATTAGGGGCGCGCCTTCTCTTATGACCTTAGAGCCTTGCTCATCACGAACTAAGCCATGAGTCAGGGACTGAAATAACATGTTCATTTCAGTTCCATTAGCAAAAATCAGGTGCAATCGAGCATTGTAAGAGCTGTAGCCCTCTAAACGTTCTCCTGCTGAATGTACGTAACCCATCACACCATTAAGGATGAATGTGTCCCCTACATTGATTTTTAGCTCATGACGAAACCGTTCTAGCGATGCAGAGCCAGACTTTAACTCTTGCTGTACAAGATCGAATATTGGAGAGTAGCGATGGAAGTCTGCACAAGGCTGGCGTTTTGCGATCTCGTCGGGTTGCTCTTTTCTTTCCACTGGTACATGGCGCATTGTGAAAAGTTCAGGCGCATCAAACTCTAATAAGTCGTCGTCATCATCGAAGATATCATCAAGCGATGTGACTAGTTCAGCTTTGTCAAGCTCGGGGGCGGTAGACTTAGGTTGTTCGCTGACAAGGTCATCAGACATATCAATCTGAGCCACTAGATCGTTCTGTAACAAGTTATAGTGGTCATATTCAGCTAATGCCTCACATTGTTCTGGATTAGCTTTAAATGCCTTTAAACGGCGAGCTAGACGTTTCTCATCAAATGTTTGAGCATCACTACTTGGTAGGCGACTATTCTGTTCGTAGAAATCGGAAATTTCTTCAAACTGGCTCGCTAAAATATTCCCAGCTGGAGCTTTGACCCTCAGAGGAGCAACATCAAGCAGCCCCAAGTCATCCTCTTCTGAAAAGATATCATCCAAATCGATCTTTTCTACAGTTTTAGAGGCACGTAATCGGATCATTCAATTACCCCTGCTTTGCCATTCGTTGTTGCTTCATTTTTCGAATGTAGGCAAGCACCTCAGCATAGCGCTGCTCTATAGGGTCGGAAGAGTTCAATGAAGGTTCACGTTGGTGTTCGACTCTGAATGCCTTGATTCGAGGCCAAAGCATCACAGCTTCTTCCTCAGAGACGTTCGCTTGACTAGCTCTTACAGTTTGTTGGATGGTCTTAAGTACATTGGCATCCACTGACTTAGATAAGATCTCATAGGCTCCATGGAACGGATTCACGGCGTCAATTAGATCAATATTCAAGTTTTCAATGTTAACGAACTTATCACCCATCTTAATGAACTGATTATTAGGCCCCGAATCGCCGCCCTCTGAAGAGTCTTTGCCTTTACCATAAGAGTTACCATCTTCTTCAATAACCGCATCATCAGGAAGATCTTTACCGTCGATTAATCCACCTTGCTGCCCGATATAAAGACTCTGTAAAACACCCGTTCTGACTTGTTCTATCTCATGCTCTTCAAGATCTGGGTACAAGGTTTGAATGACTGATGGAAGCTCAATCTCATTGATGACTTCAGCAGGCGTTGTTTCTGCAATTGCCCCCTTGGTCACAGACTCTTTAGCAACAAGAGCTGATAAAATCTCGCCTTTATCGCCATTAAGGATGTCTAGCACTTTTTGTGAAACAGGTGTCGTGGTGTCATCAACAATAACAGTGTTCACAGGCAGATCTTTTCCGTCCCATTGAGAGCGAGGTTTGAACTGGATGCTTGGAGCCAATATTTGCTCCATTAAGAGCGATGTCGTGATGGCTTTAAGCATATTGTTTACAGATACCTTCACGTCATCATCCTGTGCATCAGGTTGGGCAATGAGGTTCGTAAACTGAGCATGGCTTTTCCCTTCGCTATCACGAGTCGCTCGACCAATGATCTGAACAATTTCCGTCATCGAACTACGATAACCGATAGTCAGGACATGTTCACAATAAGGCCAATCAAAACCTTCTTTTGCCATGCCTAATGCGATGATAACGTCCATCTGTTCAGCAGACTCAATATCACGCAAGTAAGCCTGAACCTTAGGACGCATATCACTATCATCAACTAAGTTAGCAACCAGCAATGTTCTGCCAGAGTGCTTGCATCTCACTTGATAGATACCAGTATCAGGATCTTGCATGATAACATCACCAAGCACCTCAAGAATTGAGTCAACCTCGGTGTATTTATCTTTGGTTGACTCACCAGAGTTCACATTTGGGATATGAACAATGGTCTTCTTAGTTGGGTCTAATACCGATGGTAACGCATTGATGTATGTGCCTTGATAAAAATGATACCCAATACCTAATGTCTTTAAGTGCTTGTAGCCATTAAGTTGCTCGTAATAGGTGTATGTTACCTTGGTAAACAGTGCTTCATCTTCAGGCAGCAAGATAGGAACCGTGTCACCTCTAAAGTACGAACCAGTCATAGCAAGAACATGTGCTGACGATTGCTTCATTAAATCATCAATTAACCCACCCAAACGGCTGTTTTCATCTGCTGAAACGTGGTGGAACTCATCGATAGCAACGAGACAGTTATCAAAATCGCTGGCAGATAGCTTACCAAAGGCACTTCTAAGTGTTGAATGTGTACAAACTAATGTTTGGTCATCACTTTCGATGAAACGCTTGAAAGCATTCGTTTTTCCATTTTCACTACCACTGATGCATAGGTTGTTTTCTGGCCTAACAGTCCAGTTAGCAAAGAAGCCAAATTTCATCAGGTCAGTGTCTTTGAAAGAACCACCTATCGACATTTCAGGTACAGCAACAATGACTTTGCGAACACCTTGATTAATAAGCTTATCCAAACCTAAGAACATCAATGCTCGTGACTTTCCTGAAGCAGGCGGAGCTTTGATCAGCAAATATTGGCTAGCACGCTCAGCGAATGCACGGGCCTGCATCTCTCGCATACCCATATCATTGTGAGAAGCACTTTGACCTGTTTGATTGTAGCTAACCTGTAAAATATTGTTTTTCATTATTTAAACCTTTGCCAACTTGATTTAATTAGTTTGTCATCATTTCTTCATATCGTGCTAAAAGGAAGCTCAATCGTTCTGCACTATCTTTAAATAATGCGGCCTTATAAAGTTTATCTACAGCTAAATCTAGCTCTCGGTGTGCTCTCAAAAGTTCTGGTGGCATTGTTTCTGGGTTATAAAGCTCAGCTAGTGATTTGCCGGGAAAGTCCTCTCGTGTAAACAATATGTTCTCAGCTAATTCTTCTATTTGCTTTCGCTGCCTATCATCTACGGCTGGCCAAGGAAATGTGTTGTATACTATTGAAGCTGAGTAACGATAATCACTTTTTAGTCTACCCGCGACCAAACGCATCCAATCATTGTGCAACGCTGATGTCATCACACCAAATTCGTATAAAGTGCCACCGGGAAGAATGTTATTTGCATCAGTAGAAATTACATCATCTCCAAATAACCCTATCGGCACATAGAATCTTCTCTCTGATGAGTGTCTTGGCACTAAAATATAAGTACCTGTCTGGGGGTGTCTATTCTCATCAAAAAGGTGCGCTTTCTCTGATTTGGCTCTTGTGCTAGCTTTTTTGCTCGCAAGCCTGAAAGCTCTTACACTCTCGACGCGCTCCTTTACTTTTGGAAGTTGATCTAAATCGTCCTCTTGTACATCAACTAACCATAAGCACCACCGTTCCTTGGAGTTTAAGAACTCTGTTGCTCCAAGAGCTTTCTTGATCCACTTCTCAGATTTTGGCTCTAATCGAATCAGTTCATCCCTTTCTGCTCTATTCAGTTGAAGATAGCCTCCATCGGTGGGTTTGTTTCCAAAAAGAAGTTGAGGTACACCTTCTATCATAGGACGGCTCCTACTTTGTACTGCTATGTTACTCCCCTCGACAAGGTACGGGCTTATCCCTTTGACCTGCTTACTATGCCATTCTCCATCGACTAACTGAAATAAACGTTTCACACTAGTTTTTTGTGATAATCCAACAATAATTACGTGAACCGCAGCTTTATCACGCGCATTGTTCGCCCATGGAAATGTTGGGTAAGCTAGGTGAATATTTATCTCTAAATCAAAGATATAAGGCCAAAGACTAGCAACTTGTTCTCCTTGGCAAATAGAGTTAGTCGCAACTAAAGCGAGCTCAGAATTTGAGTCCTTAATATACTGTGCCCCTTTCCAAAACCAACAAGCAACATAGTCCAAGTTACCAAGCGACTTAAAGCCAGAAAATACAGAGCCCATATCTTCTTTTTGTTCGTCAGTTCGTTCCAACGTACCATGGAATGGAGGGTTGCCAATTATATAAACTTCATCCTCAACACTTTTAGGACAGACCCTATTCCAATCTAGTTTTAAGCTATTTCCACTTATAATTTTACCCGTTGCTTTAAGAGGTAATGCTGGCTCAGCAGGTCCTATATGCTCTTCCCACTGCTTATTGATTTGGTGTTCCGCTAACCACATGGAAAGGCGTGCAATTTCACAAGCGAAATCATCGATCTCAATCCCATAAAACTGATCCAAATGAATATTGCTGATAAAGAAACCTTGATCGATTTTCATCAAAGCTTGAATGACTTCAATCTCAAGAAGACGCAACTCTTTGTAAGCGATGATAAGGAAGTTGCCCGAACCACAAGCTGGGTCAAATACTTTAATTTCACCTAGTCGAACGAGTAATCGCTTAAGCCCATTAGCACTGTTGCGTTGCTTTTCAAGTTCCACTCTTAACGGGTCAAGAAACAGAGGTTGAATCACCTTCATGATGTTACTGTAGGAGGTGTAGTGCTGACCTAATCGAGCACGCTGATCAACATCAATAACCGCTTGGAACATACTACCGAAGATGTCTGGATTAATTGCACTCCAGTCTTCTAAGCCACACTCAATGAGAATACGACGGCCTTTTTTCCCCAGCTCTGGGATAGGCTCATCTACTTCAAATAAGCCACCATTCACATAAGGGAACTCCGTTAGATGTTGCGGTAATCGTGAACGTAACTCACTGCCTTTAGGGCTGTTGAGAATAGAGAATAGATCGTAAAGAAATTGATCTAAATCGCTGCCATCTTCAGATGTCACACTCTTAATAGCTGAGGTAAACTGCCCCTGCTGCGGGAAGATCCCTGTATCCTCAGCAAACAAACAAAACAGTAAACGGGTCAAGAAGACATTTAAAGCGTGGATATCTTCTGGTGTATTGAGGTCATTGTGAACACGGATCAGGTCGAACAGCTTACCCATTTTTACAGCCGCTTTTACATCGGCAGGCTTTTCACTATTCAAGATCGCTTTTTCAAGGCCAACCAGTGGTAAGAAGAAGGAGTAGTTTCGGTGTAGAACCTCAAAGTCGATGTCTAACCGCTCACTAGTAGCAGTATCCCACGCTAAGAATCGTTCAAAATCCGTAGTTAGAACATAACGAATTTTATTCTTAGCGATCATTGGATCGGCGATGACTTCATCTAGAGCTATATCGATATCTTGATCTTCGTTAACCGGAAAGTAATACAGCTTATTTTTCAGTCCGACATGGCCTTCAAACTTAGCTACATTGCGGTTACCACCTTGACGAATTTGAGTTATCGTAGCTTTAGGAAATTTGAATGCGGTAAGGAATCCATATATGAATTCACTAGGATCAGATGATTCAACAAGTTGCTCAAGCTGCTCAAAGATCTTGGCTTGATTGACGGCCATGGTTTTTCCTTCATGAAAAAGTGCGTAGGTTCATACCAGTATACCGATTAACGCAACTACTCTCATTGATTTTGCATACAATACTTTGATTTAAAGGGTAGTTTTAGGCGCTATTGGCAACTATCAACCTGCACTATCTCAAAACACAAGAGCCAAAACTGAAAGAAAAAGAATAGATGTGGCTTTAAATCTTAAAGATGATGGGTTTGGTATGCCCACAAATGGCTTCATAGTTAGCAGTGTAGTGAATAACAAGTACACATTTTGTGTACCTGCGTAAGCCTCTGAAGTAAATGGAAAATCACCAAATACACATTTTGTGTAACACAAAATGTGTATTTTTACTCCCCATCCTAATTAATGACATCATCAGCCGTTAGTGCCATTAAAACACTCATTTGCTCGTCTTCCGATAACCATTCGCTGGGCCAACACCCACAAAAGCTGCTCTTTAGGACCCCAAGTGTCTTTGCTGTAGCAGCCAAAATTAGGTCAAGATTCACATGCAAACCGCTTACTTACACTGTATATTCACACAGAATCATAGTGACTATTTTTGCGCTGCAATGAGTTAAATTAGGTATCGACACAACTACCGTGTCATCACACTGACACCACACGGTGTACTCGGTAGCAATATTGTTAGTGGCGATTGCATACCAGCAATGCTACGCAACGGAAAGGTGCTATTTTCACCCTATAGGGGCTCGATGGATGTTGGTCTATGCAAAAACTTACAGAGAGTTAAGCTGAGTGAGGTTGTAGCATGGTCGCCGGACGATGATATGCCGCGGTCGCACTATTTGGTGGGTATTTACACCAACGGCTGTTACTACGTTGTACTAAAAAATGGAGCCCTTATATGTATTTTTGCTGTGGAGTAAATATAAAGTAGGAAAACTATGTCAGACCTTAATAAGGCTAAAAAGCGCAGAGGGAACACTAAACTCATGAGCCCTCAGGATATGGAGAGGTTCGGTGCGGAAATGCGAGCGTTGGCGGAGAAAACGGGCGCTATAGAACTAAAATACCTGAAGAAAAAAGGAGTAATACGATGACCGTGATACCAGAACTAACACCGTTTAAATTTGAAGGATCGCCTTTCCCGGCCGTAGATCCAACTTCGCTACCAGACGACATTAAAAGTGCTTTAGATGAATTTATGCAAGGTAAAACGGTTAGCCACCCTACATACATTTATATTCAGGATTGGCAGGAATTTTGTGGTGCAGTTGAGCGAGGTTACATAACCATAAAATAGCATGGCTCTTCATAATCGTTATGATCAGAAGAGCCTTGATGAAGTTCCGAGATTCCTATAGTGAAGAAAGCTCCTCATGTGTCCATGTCTTGCATGGCGCGACCATCTGACTTTACAGGAAACGATGTTTCAACATCCTATCCCTAAAGTAGTATATGACATAGCATACTAAGGTCGCGGGAGGCAGGGTATGTATGTAAGGCAACAGCCTAACAGTCAATCCGAACGATCCTGCTCTTACTGGTCCAGATCATATGCCAGAATGATTAAAGGGTCAATCCGGGGAATTCACAGTGAAAATACGCATGACCAACGTTTGGTCATACCTTGAACACTAGATGATGGTTGCCTTGGCCGTCATCAGTGTGGGTGCCTTTGAGGTATCCAGAGGCTAGCGAGTTTAGGTGGATGCTCGCGAATCTCAAACTTGGGTGGAGTGCTGCGAACACTCCACCAACCGGGCTGGGTGTTGCACCCAGCTCACCCTCCGCCTGTTACAATGCACCGAAACAAAGGGGTACGAATAAATTTTGAGCATTGTAACATTGATAAATACGATTCATTATCAGTACCTTACCTACAAAATCCAACTCAAAAATGAACTGTAACGTTAGTACGTTACAATCCAGACTAATCAAAATCCGGCAAATCTTTTACCGACAATTTAGGTAGGTTAGCCTTTTTGATCAACTTAGAGCGCAAGCAGCGCTTGTCCACATCGTAAGTTCCATTATCTCGGGATTCTAACAATGCTGCATAGAACTTTTTCTGACTCTCTCGTTTTTGCATAAGAATTGCGTCAAAGTCATCATCTTTCATAGTGGCTCTCCACACTTAATCGCCTTAGTCGCTAGACATAGAATGTGCACAATGCAGATTTCATGTCTAGCTACCTACGCAGCATACCCTAGTTTCATCCTCGTGATGATATCGTTAACCAGACTGATACCCATAGCTGTATCACATATACATAAAGGTGTTACATTACCTAAAAGCAGGTTTGAGCGATTTAACCATTGATTTCGTTTTTGAACATCTCCAAAGTATGCGTCACATTGAAGCGCCATATTAGACAGCATTAATATACGCTCACTCGATAGTGCGCTTAACCTGAGGCTGCGTTTTTTCGCACGATCAACTTGACTTAAACGCACCCCTACAAGGCGCGCATAGTCCTGCCTAGTAACACCCAACAGATCCTTACCCTGCTCAAAGAATGAAACAGGTAAACCATCTCTAATTATACCTAGAGCCTGATACGCCGTGTCCGCTTTCCCTCTTTCGCCACCAAGTGTTTGATATGCCATAGCAAACATTATTAGCTCAACCTATCTGTGGTATCAATGTCGCTTGCCTCTAGCGTATCTATATCTACGTCCACATCTCCAACAAGCTCCAAGATTTCGTCTCTATCTCGTTCCGAGGGATAAACCAGACGATCAGGGCGATCAGCTATATCGTTCGCAATTAGCTCCAGAAACCTAGCCTCATAATCAATTGGAAGTTCTTTCATAAATCACTATTCTCCATTCATCATGAACAAAGTATATACAGCTACGTCAAAATCACACCAGCGCCATTATTAATTGATGCACAACTGTGCCGTGACCAAGGTTTGGACACCAAACATTGGTCACTAACAAGTCATTGATAATGAATAGCTAATTTACATCTACCATTCGATTGTTGAAGATGCTAGTTCCAAAATATGGAGAGCTGCCCCCTCCTACAACCCGCATACGTAGAACATTGGTGATTTGTGCAACGTCGCAGCTCAGTATTGATCGCAAGTGCCTTATCACGCTCTCTACGTTGGTCAGATCACAACCTGATCGACCACACATGAACAGTTGCAGCGAACTACTCACACCAAAGTTGTTGGTAGTTGGGTGTTGAAGAGAGTGGTTCAACAATAGGCTTATCCATCTTAATAATAAATGGTACAGGGAAGTCTGTACCTAGTATCGCCGCTTCACCCTGTTGCAAATTAGGTAAGAAGCCTAGCATTGACCTATCAACATCACCACAAGCTCTTTCAACTAGTTCTCTATCATTGTGATTAGCTAATCGATGTACTATCAATGTTCCTAACTGGCTAATAACACCTTCCGTGATATCTCTTGGTCGCTGAGTTGCAATGCAAATACTTAGACCATATTTTCGGCCTTCCTTAGCTATTAACTCAAAAGCATCTAAACTAACGGCGTGATCTTCTGTACCAACCCTCTTTCCTAAAAAGTTATGAGCTTCATCAAGAACTGTTAGCACAGGGCTACGTACAAAAGCGTGTTCTTTTGCCTTAGTTAGTAGCTTTCTTCCAATTACATTAGCCAGTAATCCTCTAGCATTGAACTCATAACTTGTAGAGCTAACACACAGACGTAACACTCTTTTTGAAGAGTCATGCATAAATTTGTTAATACACTCTTCAAGTGCTAACGCAAATTGCTTGGGTTGAAACACATCTTTAAAGGCCGCTGATGATTGAATGGTAGATAGTCGAGTAAACAATGAAGAGCAATAAGTAAGCTCATTATCATTCTTAGCACCCCATTTTTTAGTATCAAAATTATTAACACACTCTTGAACTATCTGTCTTGTTATATTGTGAACCTCAAATGGCTGTGATGGGTTATCTACCAACGCCATTCGTTTTATACCAGTGCTCGGGTCTATGCCATTTAAAGACTTTTGATAAGCTGCTTTAGGTTGGTTCACTTTTTCCAATATACCACTGCCATTAGGATCTAAGGATGGGTCAAGCTGTATTAGCCGTAAACTTTTTATTGCCTCTCGTAACTTGGGGCCCTGAACCTTGCCAGATGGTTCAAACATGGCTACAAAATCGCTTTCAGTGAAGTCTGTCGGTGGGATATAAAAAGGTTTACTTTGTTCACTGACATTAAGGGGCTCTCCTAAATGAAAGTGTTCTGTATATGTTATTGGGAGTTTTGAGTACTCTCCAGTCGGGTCGATAACAATTACTTTAGACTTATCAAACTTTGCGCATTCTTGTATTAGGTGAGCAGTAGTCCAACTTTTCCCTCCTCCTGTAGCTCCCAGCACTCCGCAATGTCTTGCAAATAACTTGTCAGGTTCAACTGTAACCTTACTTTGATGACTGCCTTGTGCACTTCCTAAAGTAATCGTCTTTCCAACGTACATAGGTTGTGTTTTGCTCATTAGTTCAGGGATTCTAGAAATAAAACTTTCGGGTGCAGAATATACCGCATCACCAAGCCTTGGATAAATAGATACACCTGCTGTAACCTTCAAAGTACTTGGGCAAATTGATGCTAAGACTTGTACAAATGCTGATAAGCCTGTAAGCAGCGGATCTTGATTACCAGAGCTACTGCATGATTCTTGGTAACTCTGAGTGTATGATTTTACATTGACGACCTTTCCTAAGACTAAACTTGTTTGTCCTTCAATAATAACAAGCTCTCCAACCTCACCACAGCCATAACGTCCCGAGCCTAAATAGGTAGCTGAAGTTGCATCAGTTCGACTCAGTGCTACGCTTGCCCCCGCAGGACTGATGGTTGTCACATGTCCAATTTTCAGCCCTTGGTGGATTATATATGTGCTGTCATGCATTTTAGACCACCTGAGAGTTAAACTGTTGGAGGGATTTAGCTAGCTGCTCGGCTGGAGTTAACGATTCAAGATTAGGGATTAACCCTACCATTTGTGCAAAGGAAGCACTTATAAAGGTAATGTTGTAGCCTCTTTGAGAGAGTTCAACTAATTTTCCCCATGCATTATTTGGTGCTTTCATAGAAACATTTTGATAACCATACAAGTCGGCTATGATTAGTCTTAGACTTGGGTTCGACTCAATTGCTGAAATAATTGGTGCTGAAAGATGATCATCTTCAAAACCAAACCCAGCTATTAGTAGTGTAGAGTTGGGTTTTCTCAAGTACTCAAGGAATCGCGACAATAGTTCTAAGTGAGGTTGAATAAACGCTTGCTGATATTTACCTTTAGCAGGATAAATCAAACATGCGTGTTCCGGCCTTGGTGAACGACATTCACGTACATCAACTCCTTCTCTTTCCCAACTGACAGAACCATGCAGCTTTAAAAGCTTGAACACCCCTTGAACATATCCACTACCTTCAGCAGCCATATCAACAATATCATAGTCAAAATACTTACCATCAAATTTTCTATCTCGCGTGAAGGATAATCCATCAAGAACCACCATCCCCTTGTTAGAAGCTGCTGACTCGAAACACATATCATAATTAGTAGTAAATACTGTTAGGCGATTGTCCCGCTCTCTTCTTCTTACAAGTTTCGCAAGTAAATCCTCATAAGCGGAAATATCAGAGTCATTTCTTTCAAGAAAAACTGAACAGAGTTGAAGTATTTTTGCTTTACAAGAGTCCACGAATGCCTGAATATCGCCATCATCAGCATGAACCGCTAGGTAAGCTTCACACATTGATAGAAAATGCTCAATATTTGAGCCTTTATAATTTACCTTCTTCGTTGCTGACTTAGCATCCTCGGTTAGCCCAGAGTTTAGCGCATCATGCATACACTCATTCCACAAACTCGTCATCGAAGGACCTTTAGGCTCGCCTAAAGAAGTCCCACTGCCTGCAAAGATTGCTAGATTTGGGATTTGGAACGAGCTTAATAGGTGTGATTTACAGTTCGTAATTTTTTGTTTAACCTCTTCGCTCAGTTCTTCGTCATTTTTTCCCGTAAAATCTGGTAAAAGATTCTTAAGTGTCGGAAGGTCTAGAGCTTCCCATGTAGTTGAATGCGGGTAAAGAATGCCAACGTGAGGTATTTTAGTGTTATTTACATCGCCAAACACTTTTTGAGCTACCTCCGAGCTAGCATCTTTACTAGCAATTTGCGTAGATTCTTCACTCTGTGCTTGCGGTTCATTTTCCTTAATTGTCACAAATATTATTCCTTCAAGTGATTAAGTTGAACATCGTACATGACCGACACTGAACATAACAACTCATTGATTAACTGTAGTTTCATGTTCGATACTCAATTTATGCATACAGACAAAAAAAGCATGGTACTAACCATGCTTTTCAACGCTATAGACTAAATCTATGTATGATTTGATTCGAACTTCCACGCCATAGTAGTTCGGGATCGTACTTTTCTTGCTCAAACTTGCCATCAATTAGTACATCTACATGATTTACGATGGCTCTCTGCTCAGAAGATAGTTCATCGATGGTATAACCAGTCCACATCCAAATGTCTTTGTCTGGACATTCCTTCTTCACCCTAAGTACCAGTTTAAAAATGCTGGCAATGTTTGCTGGATGTAGAGGATCACCACCTGATAGTGACAGTCCACGCCTCTTGATACGCGTATCTTTCAGGTCTGTGATAATCTGATCTTCCATTTCTTGGGTAAATGGATGACCAGAGTTGGGATTTAACGTTGATTTGTTATAGCAACCTCGGCAGTTATGTTCGCACCCTGCGACAAACAGGGTGCAACGTGTGCCTTCACCATTAACAACATCAACTTGTTGATACTTATGGTAATTCATTAGATTCTACATGTGTTTAACACGTCGAATAACTTCTTCTTGCTTACCAGAGTTAAACGGTCGAGCATCTGGCGAGCCCAAGTATCCACAAACACGGCGTGTAACAGATACTTTCTTAGGATCGTGATTGCCGCACTTAGGGCACGTAAAGCCTTTACTTGTACACTCAAACTCACCTGTAAATCCACACTCGTAACACTCATCAATTGGAGTGTTAGTGCCGTAATAAGGAACTCGGTCATAGCTGTAGTCCCAGACATTCTCTAGAGCTTCAATGTTGCGCTGCATGTTAGGGAACTCGCCGTAACAAATGAAACCACCACTCGCGAGCTCAGGATATGGCATCTCGAAGTCGATCTTGTCGTATGGATTAACTTTCTTCTGCACATCAAGGTGGAAGCTATTCGTGTAGTAGCCTTTATCCGTAACACTATCTAGTACACCAAACTCTTTAGTATCTAGTGCGCAGAAGCGAGTACACAGGTTTTCAGAAGGCGTGCTGTATAAGCTGTAGCCCCAGCCAGTTTGCTCTTTCCAGCCATCAACTTTGTTCTTCAGGAACTTAACGATCTCGATACCTTTCTGGCGAAGGGTTTCGTCATCAAAGATATGCTCGCCATCTTTAGCGTAAAGTGCATTAATAGTCTCGTGAATACCGATGTATCCCATCGAGATTGATGCACGGCCATTCTTGAAGATGTCTAGAACTTCGTCATCCGGGTTAAGGCGAACACCTAAAGCACCCTCAGTGTATAGAATTGGAGCAACACGTGCCTTAACACCACGAAGGCGGTCAATACGAGTCTCTAATGCACGACGTACAAGTTCAGTGCGCTCTTCCATGATTTCGTAAAACTTAGCCTCATCACCGTTAGCTTCGATGGCGATGCGAGGTAGGTTAAGACTCACTACACCAAGGTTGTTACGTCCTTCGTGTATTTCATTGCCATTCTCATCAACATAGCGACCGAGGAAGCTACGACATCCCATTGGGGCCTTAAATGAACCAGTGACCTCTACAACCTTGTCGTAGTTCAGGATGTCTGGATACATGCGTTTCGAAGCACACTCTAGAGCAAGCTCCTTAATGTCGTAGTTTGGGTCTTCCTTCTTAAGGTTAACGCCATCTTTGATAGTGAACA
The DNA here is from genome assembly GCF_059412285.1 of Vibrio sp. CB1-5. Taxonomy (NCBI): domain Bacteria; kingdom Pseudomonadati; phylum Pseudomonadota; class Gammaproteobacteria; order Vibrionales; family Vibrionaceae; genus Vibrio; species Vibrio sp. CB1-5. Next base: position 108,532 of record NZ_JBJHPB010000012.1, read on the forward strand.
GTAGCTTAGGGAAAACAGCAGTCTTCTTGTTTTTACCCAAGCCCTTGATTCTATTCTGGAAAATTGACTTCTGGATAAGTTTAGATTCCCAGCTAGTACCTAGACCTAGGTTCACACTCAAGAAAGGAGTCTGCCCATTACTTGAGAAAAGCGTATTGATTTCGTACTCAAGACTTTGGAAAGCGTCATAGACCTCTTTCTCTGTTAGTTTACGTGCGTAATCTTCAGGGTTTGGCACATCCCATTCTTTAGCTGTATCTAGGTGCTTCTGATGACTTATCGTTACGTAAGGTGCTAATACCTCATCAAGTCGATTAAGTGTAGTACCACCATAAGTATGGCTAGCTACTTGAGCTACGATTTGTGCAGTGACAGCTGTAGCCGTTTGGATCGACTTAGGTGTGTCGATTTCTGCATTACCCATGCGGAAACCGTTCTTAAGCATGTTCTCCAGATCTACAATCATGCAGTTGAACATTGGGAAAAATGGAGAGTAATCTAGATCGTGATAATGGATTTCACCACTTTCATGAGCTTGAACGATGTCGCGAGGTAGCATGTGGTGCTTTGCGTAATGCTTAGAGATAATGCCTGCAAGAAGATCGCGTTGAGTAGGGATCACCTTGCTATCTTTATTTGCATTTTCATTCAGTAGGTCAGCATTGCTTTGTTCAGTCAAACCTGAAATTTCAGCGCTTAGAGCACTTGCCTTTTCGCGTTGTACATCGCGGTCATGACGATACTCGATGTAAGCACGAGCCACATCCTCATCGACATGCATTAGTTCTTTTTCTACCAGAGACTGGATCTCAGAAATCTCGATCTCGGCTTTACCATTCATTTTCTCGCAAACATTAGCGGCAACGATATCGCCTAGTTCGAGGTTGGTGCAATCAATACTTTCTGCTGCTGACTGAACAGCATTCTTGATAAGTTGTGCGTTGAAGATAGCCTTTGCGCCATCACGTTTAACCACAACTGCTGATTCGTGTTGTTTCATAATCATGTTCATTTCTCCTTATAGTTTTAGTTTTTAAGCTGCGATTTGGAAGGCTTGTTTTTGTAAGTTTTGCTTTTTCTCAAGCTCACGAGAGTATTCTCTCGAAAAAACAGCCAGTTCAGCTAGGCGAAATGAATTCTGTAGTGTCGTTGAATCCAGTTTTTTAAAGGCTTGCAGGGCTAACGTGAAATTTCCTTTCTCTAGGCAGTACGCACACACACATAAGTTTTTCATAAATTGCTTTACTACATAATGACCATTCGCGGTGTGAAGTGTGTTTACTTCGTACTCAAGAGATTGGAATGCGTCGTAACACTCTTTCTCAGTGCGTGCTTGAGCGAACGCTTCTGGTTGATGAATATCCCAGTCTTTCGCGATTTCAAGATGCTTGTCATAACTTGCTTTTACATAAGGCGCGAGTACTTCATCGATGCGATTGATAGTCGTACCGCCATAAATGTGGCTCGCTACCTGCGCAATGATTTGTGCCGTTACTGCTGTTGCGGTTGAAATGGATTTAGGTGTGTCAATTTCTGCATTACCCATTTTAAAGCCATGCGTCAGCATGCCTTTCAAGTCGATAAGCATACAGTTAAACATTGGGAAGAAGGGTGCGTAATCCAAATCGTGATAGTGAATATCGCCTTCATCGTGCGCCTGAACAACATCGCGTGGCAGAATACGAGTTTTCGCATAGTGCTTAGCTACAATGCCAGCAAGCAAATCACGCTGAGTTGGAATCACTTTACCGTCTTTGTTAGCGTTCTCATTAAGAAGATCAGCATTGCTCTCTTCAATGAGGCCTTCGATCTCTTTAGTCAGAGCGCTTTTCTTTTCACGAGCAATATCGCGGTCATGACGGTACTCAATGTAAGAACGTGCTAGCCCTTTGTATGGACCTTGCATCAACTCGTTCTCCACTAGAGTTTGGATTTCCTGAATATCCACATGTTCGCAATCCTGCAGCTTGAGCTCGACCGCTAACGCTACATTTTTAGCATAGATTTCGAGTTCCTTATCTGCATGTTCCGCCGCACTTACCACAGCAGCTTCAATACGATCCTTTGTAAACGGAGCACGAGAGCCATCTCTCTTGATTACGATTGTTTTCACCCTTTCTCCTTACCCCTAGCATACTCACAGAGTTATCCACATACACACTATATAGGGTTGTTACGTTTTCTTCTGACACAATATATTGTGGTGTATTTAACGAGAAGCACCAACTAAAAGTATTGACCTAGATCAATAAAAACTGGGTAGTGGACAAGAAGAATTCGATCTAAATGAACTTGATATCATACCGTGCAATTTCAAAATACGACACGAATTTTTCGCTAAAAACAGTTGCATTTCTGCCAAGTCTTACGGCACATTGCCTAAGAGGATTTCTATAAATGGCAAGGACAATGATAAGAACAAACGGTTATAAATACTTAGTTACAACCTTACTTGTTGGAATATCACTTTTTCCTACATTGAGTATTGCACAAGGAAAATCTCTAACATTGATGACTTGGAATCTAGAGTGGCTAACCGTCACTCCATCATCTAAGTTTCCCACTAGCTATCGAGGTGCCGAAGACTTCCGCGCTTTGCAGTACTTTTTCAATGAGATCAGACCCGAAGTTCTAGCGTTTCAAGAAGTCGATAGTATCGAAGCGATTAGGCGTGTGGTTGGCAACCATTATCATATCTACCTTTCCGACCGGTCAGCAGTCCATAATCGTCAACATCAATTCTCAGACATCAATCAGTACACCGGCTTCGCGATACACAATGATCTTACTGTCATCGATACTCCCGACTTTCCTCTAACAATAGGCGACAATCTGCGTTTTGCTAGCTCCGTCATTATAGAAGACGCAAATGGCGCTCCAATACACCTGCTGTCTGTGCACCTTAAAGCGGGTTGTAGCGGCAAATTAACGAAGCACCGTTCATGCCAAAAGCTGAGACAAGAAGGCCAGGTCATACACTCATGGCTAAAGCAGCGAGAGAGAAGCAATGATTCGTTTATCATTCTTGGCGATTTCAACCACAACCTCAGTTATAAAGACGATTGGCTTTGGCACGATTTGGTCTCAAATCTAAACTCAGCGCCAAGACTGGCTTCTAAATCAACCCCAGCAATTTGCAAAGTACGCTCAAAGCGCAACGCTAAGCGCACTCATCAGTTTCGCTCTTTGATTGACCACATTATTGTCAGCCCCGATCTACAAACCGGAGCGGCTGCTCAACATGCAATGCCAATATCCCAAGTGCTCAACTACCAAATGAGCGACCATTGTCCTCTCTCTATAGAGCTGTATTAAGAGTTATCTTGGCCCTACTCCTTTAGTCCCAGCTTAATCAATAGTTTTCGTGGCGGGCAAAAGCCGGTAAACCCGCTTTGTATTAAGTTGAGACCAATGAACACTGTAAACCAGATAAAGTAGTCACTGACATAAACCGTCAATAACAACGAAACTAGAACCATGGTTCCTGCAAGAACACGGATACCGTTTTCAACTTTCATAATCACTTCCTTTAAAAGCTTTTGCTAATGTAAATATTAAAATTAAAGCTCCACCCTCTGGCGGAGCTTCCCTTGGTGGTTGTACAGAGCTACATACCGGCTTTCACAATTCCCCGTTTTAGTGCGACATAGTACAAAATTGGAATCACCAACAGCGTCAGCACAGTTGATACAAATATGCCGAATATCAAGCTGATCGCTAGCCCATTAAAGATAGGGTCATCAAGAATAAACACTGCGCCTATCATGGCTGCAAGGGCGGTCAACATTATCGGTTTCGCACGGACAATCGCAGACTCAATAACTGCGTCGCCTAGTTCCATTCCGTCTCGTAACTGGTGGTTGATGAAGTCCACTAGTAGTATCGAGTTGCGAACAATAATGCCTGCTAGCGCAATCATGCCAATCATCGACGTCGCAGTGAACTGAGCCCCTAACAGCGCATGACCCGGCATCACCCCAATGATGGTCAATGGAATCGGCGCCATAATAATGAGTGGTACTAAGTACGATTTGAACTGTGCGACTACGAGCAGATAAATCAGGATCATTCCAACCGCATAGGCAATGCCCATATCGCGAAATGTCTCGTAAGTAATCGTCCATTCGCCGTCCCAAAAGATCTCGACACCTTTAAGACCCGATGGTTGGTTAACAAAATACTGCTCAACATCCAGTCCTTTATCCGCAAGGCTCGATGAGATATCAGCCATACCATATAGGGGGCTATCGAGATCGCCGGTCATATCACCGACAACCATGATCATTGGAACTAAGTTCTTATGAACGATATAGTTATCCATCGCTTGCTCACGAACCCTAATCAAATCCGCGAGAATGTACTGTGTACCCGAGGCAGAGTTTATCTTCATATTCATCACCTGTTCCAAACGAACTTTGGCACTCTCTTTAGCTTGAATTTGAATTGGGATCGGATATTTGCTCTGCTCACTATGCAAATAACTCACCGGCTTACCACCTACCGCAGTCGCAAGTGAATCGACTATTGATGAGTAAGCCACGCCCAAACGAGAGGCTTTAGTGCGATCAATCACCACCTGCCACTTTTGATGAGCTTCTGGCAGATAGAGATCGACATCAACAATGTCATTCGTTTCTTGGAAAATCTCTCTAAGTCGCAGCGCAGCCTGTTCACGAACTTCTTGAGTCGGGCCGTACACCTCTGCCAATATGGGTGACCACACTGGTGGACCCGGCGGCACTTCAACGACTTTCACTTTGCCACCAAATTTCTGTGCGATCTGTACCAGCTTTGGTCTCACCGCGACAGCAATCTCATGGCTTGAACGATCACGCTCCGACTTCTCCACCAAGTTAACTTGGATATCACCTTTGTCTGGTGCTTGGCGCATGAAGTAGTGGCGCACTAAGCCGTTGAAATTTATTGGTGCTGCTGTACCTGCGTAGATTTGGTAGTCACTGACTTCTTCGACGTCATTCAGCGCATCACTCAGCTCAAACAATACGCGTTGCGTGCGCTCTAACGAATTGCCTTCAGGCATATCCAAAATGACTTGGAACTCGGATTTGTTGTCAAAAGGCAGCATTTTCATCACGACGAGTTGTTGAACTGGCAACCACATGGATACCGCGATGGCGACCAATACACCAACACCTAACAACATGCGATTGCGCTTTTGCACTCTGCTTACCACAAATGGTGACATTACCTTTTTAAAGAACCCCGATTGTTTACTGCTGACTGCTTCTTCGTGGGCGTTACCCTCTTTAAGTAGGATGCGAGCTAACCATGGTGTTAATACAAACGCGATAATCAACGAGATTAACATGCCCATTGACGCGTTAATCGGAATTGGGCTCATGTAAGGCCCCATTAAGCCCGATACAAAAGCCATCGGTAACAAGGCTGCAATAACTGTTAGGGTCGCCAATATAGTAGGACCACCAACCTCATCAACAGCACCTGGAATAAGCTCAGCCAGTTTCTGTTTACCTTTCACCATATGACGATGAATGTTTTCCACTACCACAATGGCGTCATCAACCAAAATACCAATAGAGAAAATAAGCGCGAACAGAGAAACACGGTTAAGAGTGAACCCCCAAGCCCATGACGCAAACAACGTCAGCAACAAAGTGATAATGACCGCGACACCAACAACTACCGCTTCGCGCACACCCATAGTCACTAGTACCAGTAGCACCACTGCGCCGGTTGCAAACGCAAGCTTACCGATCAATGTATTGGCTTTATCTGCGGCGGTCTGACCGTAATCACGGGTGACATCTACTTGGATGTTATCCGGAATTAAAGTGCTTTCTAACTGACCTAAGCGTTCACCAATCGCTTTGGCGACATCCACTGCGTTCTCACCGCTTTTCTTTGCAATCGCGATCGTCACTGCTGGTTTAATATCGTTCTTGTCACTGGTCCAAACAACTTGCGTTGGTGTATCTGTGCCTAATTGAATGTCTGCAATGTCAGCCAAATAGACAGGTTGCCCATCGTGCAAACCGACCACTAACTGTTTCACCTCATCGACGTTAGTAAGAAACTCACCAATTTGCAAAGGTATAGATTGGTTGTCTTGCGTCAAGCTCAGCATTGGGGATGCTGAATTGGCATCTGGCAGCATCTGATTAAGCGAATCAATAGTGACTCCATAACCAGACATTTTTGCAGGGTCGAGCCTCACATCGACAATCGTTGGTTGACGACCAACCGTGTAGATATCTCGCGTACCTGGAATCCGCTTGAGCTCAGTTTCCAGTCCATGGGCAACACTTGTGATCTCTTGTAGCGTTGCTGAGCCCGCCCTAGGTGACAGGGTCACGTTTACAATGGGAACATCTTCTATACCGCGCGGTTTAATAATCGGCTGTCCGACACCCATGTTTGCTGGCATCCAATCATTATTGGAGTAAAGCTTGTTGTATATCTTAACCACAGCTTCGTTTCTTGGAATACCGACTTCGAATATCGCGACAATCATCGCGCCGCCAGGCTGAGAGAACGAGTAGATCTTATCGATACCATTAATCTCTGACACAATTTGTTCAGCCGGATTGGTAACTAAGCTTTCAACTTCTCTAGGTGAAGCACCCGGAAACGGAATATAGACATCGGCAAAAGTCACATCAATTTGTGGCTCTTCTTCTTTAGGCGTAATAGCAATCGCCATCAGTCCGAGCAACAGTGCAACCAACGCCAATAAAGGCGTCATTGCCGATGATTGGAATGCTGCTGCTATGCGCCCCGAAATCCCCATCTTTTTGTCTTCTAACTTGTGACTCATAATGCCTCCTACTTCTCAGCCAAGAAGCTAACCACATCGGTGACGATCGCATCACCTACTTCAAGACCACTTAGGACTTCAAGTTGATCGCTGTTCGATTGACCCACACGCACTGGATTCATTACGACTTTTTCGCCTTCTACACGATAAACAACACTCAGCTCACCGCGACGAATAACTGCTGATTTAGGGATTTGAATTGACGGTTTTTGATCATGAGTAAAGGCAACCTTCACCCATTCTCCAGGCAGCAAGTTTTGTGGTTGTTCAAGAAGCTCTAGACGAAGGCGGAAAGCACGAGATTTTTCATGAGCGTAATTGAACAGCTTGGCCTCGTAGGGCTCAAGGACCTCACCATTTAGAGTGGTTATAGAAAACTGACTGGCATCTTCTACTTTTTCACGATATCGCTGAGGAACTTCCGTCACCACTCGAAGCGGAGACAGTGAAAAGCCTGTCATCAATTGGCTACCAGGAGCGACGGTTTCACCAAGTTCGACATGACGCTGAGTAACAACACCGGTATACGGCGCACGTATGCTTGTGTATCCCAATGACTCTTTGGCTTGTGCGACAGCCGCTTTGGCTTGCTTAACTTCAGCTATCGCAGAACGCGCTTCAGCTTCTGCAGCATCCAAGCGCTCGCGAGAAATTGCACCTTTAGGAAACAGCTCGCGGTAGCGCTTCACCTGAGCCGTCGCTTTGATATTTTGTGCATTGGCACTGTTAAGCTGAGCGAGCGCGGCATCAAGCGATGCAGATTGTTGCTCTGCACTGATTTCCAGTAACACATCACCTTGATTGACGATGTCATTCACATCAGCATTCACCGCCACTATTCTTCCAGAGGTTTGTGCTGAAAGCGTACCGCGATTTACGGCTTCTACTGTTGCGTCTAGCTCAACAACAGAATCGATATTGTTCATTTCAATAATGGTGGTGTCATAAGCGCTCGCTGTTGCGTTGAATACTGCACTAGCAATCACTGCCCACTTTAGAAAGCTAACTTTCATGTTTACCTCATTATCTTTAATTAGTTAAATCTAATATAAACACATTATTTAGCATTGTCTAATGTTTTTATTTAGAACTTGCTAAAATAGAGTGTTAATGAAGACTTCTGATGTGACTGGTTGAATTATAGGCATATCAAGTAGGGTGAGGCGTTACCGCCTCATCCCTCTTACAGAACCGTACGTAC